>NZ_JSVA01000022.1:0-149688 GCF_001267955.1 Roseivirga seohaensis subsp. aquiponti | reverse complement strand
ATGACCAATGACCAATGACCAATTTACTGATTTACGAACCTAGGATCCGTTTCCATCACATGGCCGCAGTTATTACAAGTTCTATGTTCTTCAGAACCGTAGAACTCGCGGAAGCGCGGAAGAAAGTCTTTTTCAATATTGGTAAGCTTAAAATAGGTGTCGTGAAGCTTGTTGTTGCAGTTATCGCAAAACCACATCAGTCCATCAGTATGCTCTGGTTTTCTCACCCGTTCGATGACCAAGCCGATAGAACCTTCTGAACGCATAGGAGAGTGGGGTACTTTGGCTGGGTGTAAATACATGTCGCCTGCTTTTAGAGGGATATCTACTGCTTTTCCATCTTCTTGAATTCTCACCGTAATTTCGCCTTCCAGCTGATAAAAAAGCTCTTCAGTTTCGTTGTAATGGTAATCTTTTCGGGCATTTGGGCCGCCAACAATCATCACAATATAGTCGGTGCCTTCGGGGTAAAGGTTTTTATTTCCAACGGGTGGCTTTAGCAAGTCACGGTTTTCATTAATCCATTTTTGCAAGTTGAAAGGTCGTTTTACTCCCATGGTCAGTTCAATTTAGTTCTTGGCGAATTTAACGAAATTCGGGAAAGGCTAATTCCAATTTTGTAACTTTACTCAATACACAATTGCTATGAATTTAAATTTAAAAGGAAAACGAGCATTGGTTTGCGGAAGCACCCAAGGAATAGGTAAGGCCGTGGCCATAGAATTGGCAAATTTGGGCGCTAACGTTACCTTGCTAGCTAGGAATACTGAAAAACTTAACGAGGTAAAAGATTCACTTTTTTCTTCTGGTGGACAAAATCATCAAATCCTTACTGCCGATTTTACTCAAGTTGAGGCCTTAAAAAAAATTATTGAGGCCCATATAGCGGAGGGGAATGTATATCATATTCTGATCAATAACACTGGCGGACCTGCTGGTGGCCCAGCTTTAGGTGCAGAAGTAGATGAATTTAGAAATGCCTTTGAGCAGCATTTGGTGTGCAATCACATATTGACCCAAGCTTTGGTGGACGGAATGAAACATCAGACTTACGGCCGAATTATCAATATTATTTCTACCTCAGTAAAAATTCCCATTCCTGGTTTAGGTGTGTCGAATACCATTCGAGGTGCTGTGGCCAATTGGTCTAAAACTTTGGCGGGTGAGTTGGGTAAATATGGCATTACTGTAAATAACGTATTACCAGGAGCCACTGCCACGCAACGGCTTTCCTCTATTATTGAAAATAAAGCTAAAAAACTCGGAAAGAGTACTGAGGAAGTGGAAGAAGAAATGAAACGAGAAATTCCTGCACATCGCTTTGCAGATGCTTCAGAAATAGCGGCAGCAGTGGCCTTTTTAGCTACTCCAGCAGCAGGTTATATCAATGGAATTAATGTGCCTGTAGATGGCGGAAGAACGGGCTGCCTTTAAGTAGAAGCAATGGAAAGAATTCTGAATTATATCAATGGCGAATTGGTAGAGCCAATTTCTAAAAACTATTTAGATAACATCGATCCCTCCCGAGGAAAGGTGTATGGCGAAATTCCCGACTCTGACGAGCGTGATGTGCAATTGGCCACTCAAGCGGCTAAGACCGCATTCCCAACATGGGCAGCAACTTCGCGAGAAGAGCGTTCACGATTGATGCTCAAAGTAGCAAACCTGATTGATGCTAATTTAGAAAAGCTAGCCAAAGCAGAATCAAAAGACAATGGAAAACCAGTGAAATTGGCTACGAGGGTAGATATTCCACGCGCTTCATCAAATTTTAGGTTTTTCGCCACAGCTATTCTTCATGAAAGTACTGAGGCCCATCAAACAGATGGACTTGCCTTCAATTATACAGAAAGGTCACCTTTAGGGGTTGCGGGCTGTATTTCGCCTTGGAACTTGCCTTTGTATTTGTTTACCTGGAAGATTGCTCCGGCCTTGGCTGCTGGTAATACTGTGGTGGCAAAACCTTCGGAAATCACGCCCATGACAGCCTTTTTGCTTTCTGAATTATGTATTGAAGCAGGCTTGCCAAAAGGAGTTTTAAATATCGTTCATGGTTTGGGACCAAAAGTAGGGCAAGCCATTTCAGAACATCCCGATATTCCTTTGATTTCATTTACCGGTGGAACGGCCACGGGGAAACAAATTGCTGCTACGGCAGCTCCAATGTTTAAAAAGCTGTCGTTAGAATTAGGAGGGAAAAACCCGAATATCATATTTGCAGATTGCAACTTTGAAGAAGCACTTAAAACTACGGTTCATTCGAGTTTTGCCAACCAAGGACAAATTTGCCTTTGCGGTTCTAGGGTATTCATAGAAAGACCTATTTATGAGAAATTCAAACAGGCTTTAATTGCAAAAACGAACGCATTAAAAGTAGGCGATCCCGCAGATGAGCATTCTAACCTTGGCGCAGTAGTTTCAGAAGGGCATATGAAGAAAGTGCTTTCCTATATTGAATTGGCCAAATCGGAAGGAGGAATAGTTTTAGCAGGAGGTAAACAAGTGGTTCTCGAAAGTGAACTTTCAGAAGGCTATTATATTCAACCAACTATTATCGAAGGGTTAAGTTTTGATTGTAGAACCAATCAAGAAGAAATTTTTGGTCCTGTAATTACACTTACTCCTTTCGATACCGAAGAAGAAGTTTTAGCCATGGCCAATAGTACTCAGTATGGTTTGGCAGCTACCCTGTGGACAAGCAATTTGAACCGAGCGCATTCGGTATCTTCTCAACTCAATTCTGGTATTGTTTGGGTCAACTGTTGGCTGCTTCGCGACCTCAGAACACCCTTTGGAGGAGTCAAAAATAGTGGTGTTGGCAGAGAGGGCGGATGGGATGCATTGCAATTCTTCTCACAAAAGAAAAATGTATGTATTAAACTTCCATAATAATGTATAGTGCAAAAGCTTGTATTTGAACAGCATTTCGCGATTGTTGATAAAATGTGCATAAGTTTTTGCCTTTATGCATAAGTTAAATTTTAATTAACAAAAAATCCTATTATGTTTGTTTAACTGTTGAGCAATTATAAGGGCTCAAAGTTTTGGTCGAGGAGAGGTTCAATCTTCTGTGGTTCGAATAAAATTCAAGAAGATATTAAGAAGAAACTATGTCTGCCTAAAGGTAGATTAAAGATAAGTCTGGGTATAGGAATCGTGAGATTCGCTATGAGTAGTTAGTTACCCAGGTGTTTAGGTGAAAGGGAGTCGCTCCAACGGGGGTGACTCTTTTTTTTGTGCCTATTACAATGAATGAATTTTAGAATAGATACTGTTCTGCGGTTTGATTTGCTGTGTCGAAAATCAACAGGCCTTGATTTATATTATCCAGTTCACCTATTCTTTCCCCTTCCTTGTTCCATACAGCGGTTTTGCCTGCGCATTCTGCTCCATCCGCCATTCCAATACAATTCGCCATTAATACACTCATGGAATAGCGCCTGGCCATATTGGCTAGTTCAGTTTTAGCTTTGTTAATTCCGCTCTTGAATTTAGCTACGCTGGCTATGTAAATCTCAGATCCATTTTGAAAAGCCTTTTCAGCATGCTCAGGAATTGAAATTTCATAACAAATGGCCAACGCAATTTTTTGGCTATTAATCTGGAGCATCAATGAGTTATCGCCAGAAACGAAATAAGGCATTTCGTCTACATGCAAAAATCCTTTAGAGTAAACTTGAACGGATTGATTCGGTTGGAATAGAATCATACTAATAGTGATGCCTTGGCTAGTTTTAATCGGTGCGCCAACTCCAATGGTAATGTTTTTTTCGCTGCTGGCTTCTTGAAAGACAGTCAGTCGAGCATCGTCTTTTGAAATTGCTAGAGTATTGGCTAGGGTGGGTTCGTAACCTGTGAGTGAAAGCTCGGGAAATATGATAAGTTCTACGCCTTGTTCAATGGCCAATTGAATCAATTCAAGGTGCTGCTCAATATTCTTTACTATACTGCCTGTGAAGGGCTTTGTTTGGGCTAAACAAATTTTCATTTGGAGGAGTGAGTTTTTAAACCTGCTTCAATATAATGTTTCAGATCGTTCTTTCAGTACTTGGCCAGGGAACAAATCTTCAGAAAGAGGGGTTTTGAACATGGCAAAGGAAGCAATGTTATGAAAGGGAAGTTTGAAAGTTTAGTATCACAAGAAACTCCAGTATTGGTAGATTTTTATGCAGATTGGTGTGGGCCTTGTCAAGCTATGGCGCCAGTTTTGAAAGAGGTAGCAAAGGCTCACGAGGGGAAAGTTAAAATCATTAAAATTGATGTAGACAAAAACCAGCCTTTAGCGCAAAAATTTGGAGTTAGGAGTATTCCCACTTTTATTCTTTTTAAAAACGGGGAAATGATCTGGCGAAAAGGGGGTATGATGACAAGTAGAGAGCTTTCCAACCTTATTTTGAAGGAAACTTAAACCTGAATCTTCTATCAATTTAGGTGTTTTAAACAATAAAGTAGTTTTGCTTAATTGTAAACAAAATCTAGTATAAACGCGATTATCTTAGTTTTAAATAAATATGTCGTTTTTAAGTGTATTTATTTTGAGCTGTATCCAATATTAATAATAGGGCTATTAGTCAGTTTTCATAAACGTGAACATGTTTTAATGTCTGTCATATGGTAGCTGACTGGTGAAAAATTCGTAGCTTAGGCGATAACCGTTGCTTCGGGAACTTAACTAACTATATTGTCCGACAACTCTCCCGTCCAGCCTAGAGATTAGAATTAGCCTATGAATCCAAATGCCTCAGAGCACAATACTGCCCATTCAAAAAAAAAGTTCCAGAAAGTAATCTTTGATAAATTTACCCAAGACGGTTTTCAAAAAGATGTCAATCAGAGAGTAGATCAGTATTTTACCTCAAACAATATATCTAAAACAGCTAATAGCCAAATGGTTTTTAAAACCATTTGGATTTTAATAGGCTGGATAGCTACCTATGCTTTAGTGATTTCAGGCTTGATAAGCCCAATTGGTATGTTCTTTTTGGCATTGGCACATGGCTTCTTTTCGGCCATGATAGGCTTAAACATAGCTCACGATGCAATTCATGGGTCTTATACCAAAAACCAAAAACTGAATGAGCGTTTGGGGCTAACATTTAACTTTATGGGAGCTAACGATTATGTATGGAAAATTAGCCACAACCTAGTACACCATACATACACTAACATTCCCGATCACGATGGAGACATAGATCAACCGCCTATTTTGAGGCTTCAACCCAACCAAGATTTATGGTGGGTACACCGTTTTCAACATATTTATGCTTATTTCTTATACAGTCTGGCTACAGTATCGTGGGTGTTTGTAAAGGACTATGTCAAATTTTTTCAGCACCAATTAGGCGGACATTACCGAAAGACGTTCCCGAGAAAAGAGATTTTCCGTTTGTTTTTTTACAAAGCATTGTATTACACTGTGTTTTTGGTAGTCCCTATTATCGTAATTGATTTGCCTTGGTACTGGGTTGTTTTTGGCTTTATCGCTGGTCATTTGTTAGAAGGCTTTACCGTGGCGGTAATTTTTATGTTGGCGCATATTATTGAAGGAACTTCTTTTCCAGAACCGAAGAAGGATGGGAAAATTGGAATGCCGTGGGCAGATTTGCAAATGCATACAACGGCAAACTTTGCCATTAAGAACAAAGTTGTAAACTACCTTTTCGGAGGTTTGAACTTCCAAATTGAACATCACCTCTTTCCCAAAATCTGTCACGTGCATTATCCTAAAATTGCTCAGATAGTGAAAGAGACAGCAAAGGAACATGACCTTCCTTATGTAGAGCACGAGACCTTCTTTGGTGCTGTAGCTTCTCATACGCGTTTTTTAAAGCAATTTGGCACCACCCCAAAGGGTGTTTTAGTGCCTAGAGTAGTGAATGCCTAAGCTTTAGATTAAAGAATTTTTGAACCCCGTTAGTCATTTTGGCTATCGGGTTTTTTTGTTTTCAATCAATGATTATCGATTCATTGAAAATTGATTTTGCTGGTCTACATTTGCTAAAATTATAATCCAGTTAGCTCATTTTATTGTGGCCGAAGAATCCCCTAAACCAATTGCAGAAATCATTGATATTTCTGATGCCCCTGAGTTATTTTTTGAAATGCTTCCCGATGATTGGAAGTTAGAATTAGAATCGAACTGGGAAGAGTTTAGGCTATCGGTGAAGTTGTATGGAATTAAATTGAACGAAGAGCTAATTGGTGGAGGCTTGGTTTTTTCTGCCCATACCTCAGAAACAGATAGCTACCCTCCAATAGCTGAATACTATTTCGATAATGGATATTTATACATTGGTTACCTTTGGATAGCTGAGAATTTCAGAGGGAGAAACCTAGGTGATCTGTGGTTGAAATCCATTTTCGAAATGTATCCTAACAATCCATTTTGGCTCTCGATTGAAGATGCTGGGCTGGCTAAATTCTATTTAAAAAACGGATTCACGCTTGAAAGAGAAGTGATCTTTTCAGGAGGAAGGGATTGGATATATGTGAGGAAATCGGCTTCTGAATTAATATAATTTTCCTTTTCCCACTAATATCTTTTCGAGGGAAGAGCTTTGCTTTTACTTTTCCCCCTTAAAAAGATTTACCGTTACCGTAGCCAAGTCGGAGTTCGGGAATTTCCTGAATTTAGTAGGGTCTTGGTGTAAGCCCGCTTCGGCCAATATCTTAACAAATACATCAACCTCAACAATATATTGGTCCGAAAAACCGTGCGTAGCATCATAGGCTGTGGCAGAAGTTCTACCCAAGTTCTTCGCCACTAAATCCGGGGCAACGGTATGTAATTCGATCAATAACAAACCAAATTTTTCTACATAAGGTGTCCATTTGGTGAAGTGCTCCAATAGCGAGTCTTCCACCAAATTATTGTTGATGCGTTTTCCTTCAAAAGCAAAAGCTCCTGTCGAATTACTGACCCTGTTTTTGTTAATGTGGGTTGGCATTTCCCAAATTCTGTTGTGGTCTAAGAAGGTTCTTACATTCAAAAGTTCACTAAGCTCAACTCCGTAATTTTCTTTTAAGTCTTTGGCCAATAATCCTGGTTGACCAATATCTCCCCATATTACTTTTGCCCAAATATCGGCCTGAATTAGGTTGGCTTTGGTGATTTTTAATGCCGCTTCATTATAATCTACCCCAACCAAAATCAGTGGGTGTTCATCAAGCATTTTACCCCTTAGGGTTTGTTGCTCAATTACATCAAATAAGTGCTGAAGGAAGGCGCCATTTCCACAGCCCATGTCTAGAATTCCCTTTGGTTGCTGCTCAATAGGCTTGTTAAAAAGCTCGACAATGATTTCGTCAACCACTTTGAAATAACCCGAATGCGCGCCACCACTTCCCCATACATTCATGGCGCGGTCTACATGGTTTTCAGGTTCGCCTGGTTTGGTTTCTTTGAGTATTCTTGGGTTACCGAAAATCAGGTCTTCTAACTTTCTGAACGTAGGAATGTAGGATACGGTAACGCCATAGGCACTTGCCCTTTTGGCATAAAAGAGACCCGTTTCGGTGAATTCGTAATTACCATTGACTTCTGTAAACCAGCCTAAATGGGTGAATATGTCTAAGAGTTTTTTAAAGTTTTTAGTGTCTTTATGAAATTCTTCAGGTCTGAATTTGGCCTCCATAAAGTACTTATGGAACATGCCGTTCATGCTCATATGAACAATACTTGGCCCGATCAAAATACCTTCAATATGAGTTAGTATTTGTTCTTGAACAGTTTTTTCTGTTGGGTTCTCAGAAAAACTGATGCCGTAATTCTTCTTAAAATTCTCAAAAATCTTCTCCAGCAATCGGAATGGTTCTACCTCAAATTTTCTAGGATGAAAGTTCTCTGAAAACTTCAAAAGCTCAACCACTTCTTTGTATAGGTCGATATATGGAAATGCTAAAACTCCTTTTTCGGTAATGGAGTAGCTGATTTCATCTTTGGCATTATCCACCGTTTGGGTTAACCAGCCTTGCGAAGCTAAAAGCCGAAGCCCAACATTCAAATAGCCTTCGTTTGCTTTGAACTCTTGGGTGAGTTTTTCCAGCGATGCTTCTTTATGCTCCAGTAGATATTGAAGGACTCCTTTTTGCTTTAAAGCATAAGCCGTTGGAGCAGTGCCAATACCATCTAAATGTTGAAATAATCTGCTGCGTAGTTGATTCTGAGATTCTTTAGAGAGCATAGTTGATGCGTTTTTTGCGTAAGCCAAGATACATTTCTATCTGTATTTTGTGTGCTTTGATAAAACTTTATTTCTATCGTTCAGATCTGACAGGATTCCGAAACTTGCCAGCAGTTTTAAATCTTTCCAAAAGTTCTAAACTTTTGGAAAGTTAGGTTCAGTAGAGATCTACCTTACTTATTCACCATATGCTGAGCGGCACCGTACACATATTCCCAGAAGGCATCTTTTTCAGGTTCGTGGAAAGAGGCTTTTTCTAAGGCTGCGTGCATGTGCTTGAGCCAGTGTGTTGCTTCCTCGGTGCCAATTTCCCACTGAAAATGTCTGCGCCTCAGCATCGGATGTCCGCGTTCATCGGTATAGGTTTGTCTGCCACCCAGCGCTTGAATAAAAAACAACTTGAGTCGATTCTTAGCGGGAAGTAAATCTTCAGGATACATCTTTCTGATGAGTTCATCCTGCTCCAACTCAGCATAAAAATCATCCACCAGTTTCAGGATGTTTTCTTCGCCAATGCGTTCGTAAAGCGTTTGACCTTTTTCCAACATTATACTTTTTCAAAAGCTTGTGCGAAATCTTTTAAAAGGTCGTCTGGGTTTTCAATCCCTGTCGAAATTCTGACCATACTTGGCGTAATGCCCACGGCCTCACGATCGGCTAAACTCATATTAGAACTGCTCATGGTAAAAGGGTGGGAAGTAAGTGTTTCAGTGCTGCCCAAACTCACGGCCAACTTGGCTAATTTTACGGCATTCAAAAAACGGAAAGCTTCAGCTTCGCCACCTACTACATCGAAGGCCAACATGGCACCATCAGAAGTCATTTGTCTTTTGGCCAATTCGTATTGCTTGTGCCCTTCGGCAATGTGTCCTACATAATATACCTTGGCTACTTTTGGGTGATCGTGTAAGAAATCCGCCAATTTTGCTGCGTTTGAAGCCTGTTTTTCCATCCTTAAGGAAATCGTTTCTAAGCTTCGGCTGATGAGCCAAGAGGTCCACGGAGAAGCCATACAGCCCAAACCGCTGCGCACTTTTTTGATTCTTGAAACCAGTGCACTGCTTCCAGAAATGGCACCAGCAATCAAGTCGCTATGACCACCAATATATTTTGTAGCCGAATACATGATTAGATCGGCTCCATGATTGATTGGTTTTTGCCAAAGCGGCCCCATATAAGTATTGTCTACCGCTACAATGGTTTTCTTGTCTTGATTTGAAAAACGAGCCGCAATGCGCACTGTCATTTCAATATCAATTAAGGTATTGGTGGGGTTGGCAGGTGTTTCTACATAAATACAAGCCAGTCGATTTTTTCTTGGGTGAGCCTCGATTAAGCTTACGATTTCTTCTTCCGTCATGTCTGGACTAAAAGCTAGCGACTGGATATCGAATTTTGGAAGGAAGTTTTTGATGAAAGCATCGGTGCCACCATAAATAGGGAAAGACATCAGTACCAAATCACCCGCTTTACAAATTTCTAAAAGCGAAGTAGTAATAGCGGCCATTCCGCTTTCAAAAAATGCCGATTCTTCTGCTTCGTCTAATAAAGAAAGTCGTTTTTCAGCGGTAACTAAATTAGGGTGATTCAGTCGGGTGTAGATCAAACTTTTGCTCGATTCGTCTGCGCCAGCACCACCATATACTTTTTCGAAATAGGCTTTTCCTTCTTCGGCAGTAGCAAACTCAAAAGTTGAGGTTTGGAATATTGGGTTTTTGATGGAATTTCTAACCAATGAAGGTTCATGTCCGAAGCTCATCATTAAACTTTCGGGACTAAATTCAGCGTGATTGTCGCTCATACTTTTTTCGATCTAACTTTTAAGGAGGTTCCTTCTTGGCTAATTACCGTTATTTTTTCGCCCTTTTCAACATATTCTCCACGAGTGTAGGCATCATATATTTCGCCATCGATTTCTACCCTACCGCTAGGTCTTAAAGTGGAGAAAACAACTCCTTCTTTTCCCATTAAATCCGCAGTGTAAAAAGACGAAGTATAGCCATCTGATTTGCGCTGTTCACCCATCAAGGCCACTTTGCTAAACATTTTGGATTCGGTAAATCGGTAACCGAGACTGAATATCAGCACCATGGCGCCCAGCATTCCTGCAAAAACTACAACGGCTGCCGTGCCTAACTCACCAGAAGGTACATAATCAAAGTTGAAGAAGTCGTTATCGATCATCACGAAAATGAGCGCCATGACTACACAGGAGATGCCAGCGATACCCGCTACACCAAAACCGGGAATCACAAAGACTTCTAATGCTATTAAAACAATCCCGATAAATAGCACTGCAATTTCCCAATTGGCCGCAAGCCCATTAAGGTAGTAAGGGGTAAGGTAGAAGACTAAAGCGATACCCGCTGCTGCCAATGGAAAGCCCACGCCCGGTGTTTGAAGCTCAAAATACAGCCCGCCTACTATTACCAAGATTAAAATTCC
The DNA here is from genome assembly GCF_001267955.1 of Roseivirga seohaensis subsp. aquiponti. Classification (NCBI taxonomy): domain Bacteria; kingdom Pseudomonadati; phylum Bacteroidota; class Cytophagia; order Cytophagales; family Roseivirgaceae; genus Roseivirga; species Roseivirga seohaensis. The sequence continues at coordinate 139,060 of NZ_JSVA01000022.1, read as the reverse complement.
GCTCACAAATGGGTTGAGGAAAAAAGCAATGATCTTTTCAGAAGCGGCCAATTCGTAATTGATAAGTTCATAATTATCAATGTTGTTTTTGGCAAGTATGTCTTCAATGCTGGTGACCTGCATTTCGCAAAAACCATTTTTAATGGCTTCGGAAGTAGTAAACGTAATGGTTTTGCCTGCTTCGGTAACGCCTTCAATTTCGATTCGGTCGTCCACCATGCCTTCTGCAATATTAGGGTCACGATTCGTTTGTTCGGCTGTAGAACGCATAATCGATCGCATGTAAGATTGATATTTGTCTGGCGCTTGGCTTCCATCTTCTCCATTGACCACCGTAGCTGCTCCAATGTTGGCGCCTGGTACCATGTAAATACTGTCGCAGGCAATTGAAATCAGCGCACCGGCTGAGGCTGCATCGTTATTAATAAAAACCCAAACTGGCTTTTCGTATTCTAAAATTCGGGTACGAATATCGTTAGCATCGTTTACAGCTCCGCCATAAGTGTCCATATCGATAATCACGATCTCCGCATTTTCTTCAGTGGCTTGGTCAAGTGCTAAATCCACATAACGGTTCATCCGCGGATCAATATCATTACGGATTTCCATCACGAAAATCCTTTTCTTGGTGGGGTCTTGGGAAGGATTCCATTCCGCAAAAAGCCCTGCGCAAAACAAACTGGCGAGGAAAATCAACCCTATTCTTCTTACAAATTTCAACATCGCTTTGATAGGCCTTTGAATAGGCTATTTTTGTGTCAAAATACAAAGAAACGCATTGCCAAAGCAACTTCACTTACAGTTTTCGGAAGTATTCCCTACAGATATTTGGGAAACCGCCCTTTCCAGCGATCGGTTGCTGATTAGTTGCCGAAATGGAGATGCTATGGAAGCTACTTTTTCACTCTTCAACCTAAATAACCATCAGTTTGAATGGAAGGCTTTGGGTTTTGATGAAAATTGGTGGGTAACGGTCTACGCTTTTGTGGGTGAAATAATCGTTTTTCAGATTTTTAATGACTCCCAAAACATAGATGAACGCTCTGTTTTTGGCTTTGATGTTAATGCCCAAGAAGCTGTTTGGTCGGTAGATAATATTAATGTTCGGGGTTTGAATGGTTATGCGCTTTCTTTAAAAGTAAATGAAGAAGAAGCTGAAGTTTTTACGATTGATATTCGCTCAGGTAACGAAATTTTAGAAACGGAAGAAGATTTTTCCGTCAAATCTATGTCGGGAAACCTAATTCTTCCGTTCCATTACACGGGCGACAGTAATTACTTTACTACGGTGGTTCGTTTTTTAAAGGAATTTGCAGAGGTAGATTTGGTGGGGGCTTGCGATTATTTAGAGTACGAAGGCCTGATTTTTATGTCAGCACACGAAAAGCTGGAACAGAATTTGACCAATAGGCTTTATGTTTTTAATGCAAATGGCGAACTTGTTTTGACGGAAGTTTTAGCGCAACATAGTAAAGGACTGGCCTCAGATACTTTTTATATCGTTAATGAACAGCTTATATTTGTCAAAGAAAAGCGTGAGGTCAAATGCTATTTAATCAAGGATTTATGAGAAAGTTTTTGTTGAGTTTGATGGTGTTAGTATTGGCGGCAACGTCAAGCTTTAGTCAAGCAGACTCGCTAGGAATAAAAAAAGAAGGTGATAAATACTTTGTAATCCATAAAGTGATGTCTGGTCAAACACTTTATTCATTGGCGCGCAGGTATGGAACCACCGTAACCGAAATAAAGGCAAAGAATGCCGAACTGGTGAATGATTTGAAAGTAGGGCAAACCATTAATATTCCTTACGGAAAACCTATGGGGCAAGCAGAAATTCCAACCAAAAATTCTGCTCAAGCTGCTAAAAATCATACGGTTGCAGCTGGTGAAACACTTTTTGCCATTTCACAGAAATATGGTGTAGATGTAAACGAAATAAAAAAGCTGAATGGGCTAACTTCCAATGCCTTGGCGGTAGGTCAAACACTAAAAATATCTGTAGCTGCCAAAACTACCCAAGAAGTAACATTGCCAACAACCACTACTACGGAAAAGCCTGTTGCAAAGCCAATTGAGAAACCAAAAGTGACGGACACCACTCAGAAAGTTACCAACCCTGTAAGTACTGGTGTGGAAGAAATAGCCAATGAGTCGTACAATGGTAGTCCTTTCAATGAAATTGTTGAAGAAGGTCAGGCTGAGCTAATAATTGAAGATGAATCGTCTACTAAATTTTTAGCGCTACATAAAACGGCTAAAGTAGGTACTGTAATTAAGGTGAAAAACCGCATGAATAACCTTACGGTGTATGTGCGTGTGGTGGGTGAAATTCCTGATACAGCCGACAATCAAAATATTTTGATCAAACTTAATAAGCGTGCTTACGATCAGCTAAAAGCTTTAGATAATCGTTTTCTAGTAGAACTCAGTTATTTCCAATAGTATATGAGGAAATTTTATGCCAAAATGATCTTTATCTTTTTGGCTTTTCTTATCCTGAAAAGTCAGGCTTTTGCTTTTCAAATTCCTGCAAACGATACCCGCCAAACTGCTTTTCAACTTCCTTTAGGCCCCAACGGAAACTACTTTTCTAAAGAAGGTCAGTTTAGTGCCAATGGCGCATCGGGTGACGGAACTTACTATAGCCGCTGGGGAAGTAGGGCCAGCAGAAGCGTTTGGTTTAAGTTTAAAGCACCCGCTTCGGATAAAATTATTGTTACCGTTGAAGGACAAGAATCCTACATTCAGCTGGCTTTGGTCAACGCTAAAGATGAAGAATTGGCGAGTACTGCTTTTGGTTACCCTGTTAAGTCAGACCAACTGTTGTTCACTGGTTTGCGAGAAGGTGATGAGTATTTCATTGTAGTCGACAATCCTATTGAGGGAAAGCCAATAGGTCAATTCACTCTTAAGTTTCAAAATTATTTAATGACTACCTGTACGCAGCCCTATGTTTTGGCACTGGATGCGAATGGAAAAGGAAGGGTGAAAATTGATGATTTATTAAGTGAGGATTGTTATTGGCCTTGCGCTGGAGTGGAATGTTCACGAGAATTGACAAAGTCAAATTTCAGTTGTAATGACTTGGGTGAAAATTATGTGACGATCAAAGGGGTAGGAGCAAACGGAACCACTTATTATGGAACCACCTTAGTGAAGGTAGTAGATAACATACCTCCGACCATCGCAGTCCGAAATATTCGGGCAAATATTACAAATGGGGAATTTGTTAAAGTTGATCCCAAAAACGTAATTCTTTGGCGGTGTGGAAAGATTGATTCCAGTCCGAGCCCGAACCCTGTGCCTGGAGCGGGTGAAACACAGTTTTTTCAAGAACGCCCTTGTGCAAAAGATAATTGTGGCATTGAACTTTTCGAATTAAGTAAAACCACCTTTACCTGCGATGACTTGGGTGAAAATGAAGTGATAGCTCGGGTGGTAGATAAAAGCGGTAACGAAGCAACTACAAAAGTAATTATTACAATTTATGATTTGACAGCTCCAGTAGCCAAGGCGAAAGATGCTACGGTGTATTTAGCGGTAAACGGTTTGGCAAAGGCAGACGCAAATCTGATGGATGATGGCTCTACATCTGGCTGTGCTGGCTATAACGCATCCCTCAATAAATCTATATTTGATTACAACGATTTGGGGAAAAACGAAGTGGCCTTTATTGTGAAAGATGACCGTGGTAATTTAGCTTCTACAATGGTGAATATCACGGTTGAAGATACTTTAAAGCCAGTAATTGTAAGTCAGCCGGCTAAAATGTATTTAGATAAAAATGGCAAGTTAGAAGTTCGCGATGCTAAGGCACTGGCCAAACTTTGTAGCGATGCAGTGATTGTTGTGAGAGAAAACTGGGCGGGTTTTGAACCAGACGGAAGCCGTGAAGGTGAGTTTTTCCAGATGTTCTCAAAACAAGAAGGCTGCACAAAGGATAATGCTCAAATTAGCGAGTTTTGGACAGAGCCGAGGGAGTTTACTTCTGCAAATTTGGGCGAAAATGAAGTAGACCTTTTTGTGTCAGATATGTCTGGGAATTATACTTCTACCAAAGCCAAACTGATGGTTCTTCCATTTGATACTTCTTGCAAAAAAGAGCTTTGGACGGTTAAATCAGGCGATTGGAACGACCCAAATATTTGGTCGAACAAGGAAAATGGAGAAGCAATTGGTGTGGTGCCTTGCGAAAGTTCTACCGTGAATATTAAAGGCCAAAAAGTAAATTTTGTGATTGAAGGGGAGGTTGCCGTAAAAACGGTTAACCTTTTAGAAGGTAGCGACCCCACAGAATTATATATTCAAGTGGGTAGTTTGAAAGTGAAAGAAGCCATAAGCGAAAAAGGAAACGTAACCCTGAAGCAAAGTGAAATAGGAAAACTGGAAGTGATAAAGAAGTAGTTTTAAACCACCAGACCCAATACTCAGTTGATTTCCAATAAACTCAAAGATTTTCTAGACGCTAAAGTTGAGCAATTCAATCAACCGAATTTTATTGAAAACGATCCAATCGTAATTCCTCACCAGTTTTCTAAAAAGGAAGACATAGAAATTACTGGTTTTTGGGCTTCCATATTGGCTTGGGGGCAGCGTGTTACCATCATCAATAAATGCAATAAGTTGTTTGGCCTGATGGACAATGCTCCACATGATTTTATAATCAATCATAAGGAGTCTGATTTAAAGCGTTTACTGAATTTCAAACATCGTACTTTCAACACCACCGACACGCTTTATTTTATCGAATTCTTTAAGGATTTCTACAGCCAACATAATTCACTGGAACAAGCTTTTTTGGCAGGAATAAAGCCGGGAGATACCGATATGTCCAACAGCCTTATCCAGTTCCATCATTCCTTTTTTGCTTTGCCCGATGCCCCTGAACGCACCCGAAAACATATAGCCACGCCTGCCAGAAAATCAGCCTGTAAAAGGCTGAATATGTACTTGAGGTGGATGGTTAGGCAAGATGATAAAGGTGTTGATTTTGGGGTTTGGAAGAATATTTCACCTAGCCAGTTGGTTTGCCCATGCGATGTTCACGTAGATAGAATCGCTAGAAAATTAGGGCTGATCACTAGAAAACAAACCGATTGGCGAACCGCCATAGAACTTACCGAAAACCTTAAAACGTTAGATCCGAATGATCCCGTGAAATATGATTTCGCACTTTTTGGTTTGGGAGTCATTGAAGGTTTTGAGCATGAGGTTATGTCGTTTTAAGTCGATTTTGGATTTATGTGAGCTTAGTTTTGAACTTAGCTAAGTTTCTTATTACACCCTAATTTTAGGATACCGCAATTAATATTTACTATTTTTGCACCATGTCTGAAGAAGCTGTGAACAAAGAAAATCAGGGGACGCAAAGACAGAAATACAGCGAGAAAGAAGCCGCTCGTGTTTTTGATCAGGAATTCATGCCACATGTTAATTCCATGTACAATTTTGCGTATCGACTTACATTCGATGAGGATGATGCTAAAGACCTAGTACAAGATACTTATTTAAAGGCTTTTAGGTTTATCAACTCATTCGAGCAAGGAACTAATGCCAAAGCGTGGTTGTTCCGCATTTTGAAAAACAGCTTTATTAACGAGTTCCGTAAAAAGAGCAAGCAGCCCGCTAAGGTTGATTATAATGAAGTTGAGTCATACTACAATTCTGATGATGTAGATGAAAGCATCACCACCGATTTAAGGGTTGAAACTGTTCAACACATGATTGGTGATGAAATCACACTGGCAATGAACAGCATTCCAGTAGATTTTAGAACAGTGATTATTCTAAGCGATTTAGAAGGGTTTACCTACGAGGAAATGTCTAAGATTTTGGATATTCCAATTGGAACCGTTCGTTCTAGGTTGCATAGGGCAAGAAACATGCTGAAGGAAAAACTTTCTTCGTACGCAAAAGAAATGGGATATAACAAATAAAATGATAGCCATGAGTGAGTTCTCAGACTGGTTCAAAAATAGTTTCAAAGAGTGTTATTGTGACAGTGGTAACTTGGTGGATGAAAAGAGATTTTCTGAAATTATTCAGTTAGTGCTAGATAACGAAGCAGACGAAGAGTCGCGCGCCATCTTTGAAGAAAAAATTAGAACCTGTGTTAAATCAAACGGTAATTACGAAAGGGAAAAATGTGTGCAAGAAACCATAAAGCAAAAGCTTTGTGAACACAAGCAGGAAATCCCTGAAGACCTTGCCAATACCATAAAAAAGAGCATCGGTCTGTAACATGGGCAAAGGAAAAGCATTCATCTTCACCGCACCTTCTGGGTCGGGTAAAACTACAATTGTAAAGCACCTACTTGCAACTAATCCACAACTAGGTTTCTCAATATCGGCCAGTACACGCGATAAACGCGGCCGTTCCGAAGAAAACGGAAAGGACTATTACTTCCTCAGCAAAGAAGAATTTCGTCAGAAGATTGAAGACGATGCTTTTGTAGAATGGGAAGAAGTGTATACCGGCAACTATTACGGCACTTTAAAATCAGAAGTAGAGCGCATTTGGGCCGAAGGTCGTCATGTGGTTTTTGATGTTGAAGTGAAAGGAGCCTTAAAGCTGAAGCAATATTTTGGCGATGACGCCCTAGCCGTTTTTGTTAAAGTGCCTTCTATGGAAGAACTTAAAAGACGATTAACAGGCAGAGGTACTGAATCGGCAGAAAGTCTTTCGCAGCGGTTTTATCGTGCGGAATTCGAAATGACATTTGAAAACAAATTTGATGTTACTTTAGTCAATGAAAACTTAGAAGAATCTTTTGCAAACGCAGAGATTTTAGTTTCTGACTTCCTAAACAAATAAGATTTTGCGCATCGGTCTCTTTTTTGGTTCATTCAACCCTATTCATATTGGTCATTTGGTAATTGCCGATGTTATGGCCGACCAAACCGATCTGGGCCAGGTGTGGTTTGTGGTAAGTCCGCAAAACCCTTTCAAAAGCTCCAAAACCCTCCTTCACGAATTCGACCGACTGAAAATGGTAGAATTGGCAGTGGCCGATAATTACAAATTCAGGGCTTCCGATGTGGAGTTTCACATGCCCAAACCTAGTTATACAGCTGATACTCTCGCTTATCTTTCCGACAAACACCCCGAACACGAGTTTGTGTTGATTATTGGTGAAGACAACTTAGTTCATTTTCACAAGTGGAAAAACTATCAAGCCATTTTAGACAATTACGGCCTTTATGTGTATCCACGTCCGCAAGTTGATCGCTCTAAAATTAAAGTAGTGCACGAAAATATTAAGTATGTGGAATCGCCAATGCTAGACATTTCCGCCACATTTATTCGCGATGCCATTCGCAACGAACACTCCGTTCAATACCTTCTGCCAGAAAACGTAGCCGACTACATTCGCTTCAAAAAATTCTATCAATAAGGATTAGGGAAATGGGTTTAAGATTTTTTTTCAAACCCAGACGCCAAACTTGTTGTTCTTCACGTCTATTAACAAAGCAGATAATGTGCCTAAGAAAAAGAGGTACTTTATTTGTAGGTCAACACAAAACTCAAACCATGTTAAAACAACAATTTTTTGTAGCCTTACTGCTGCTATTTTCATTCCCTTCAATGGCGCAAGGCATTAAAGGAACTATTAAAGACGATAATGGAGAAGCACTTCCCTTTGCTTCCATTTATGTGAAAGAAGTCGGTTCGGGCACTTCATCTAACCTCGATGGCTTCTATGAATACCGACTTCAGCCAGGAAATTATCAAGTTACCTATCAGTTTATGGGCTATGCTACCGTAATCAAGAATATAAAGGTCGGTGCTGGTTTCGAGACGGTCGATATCATTATGAAACCACAGGTCATCAACTTGGCATCGGTAACCGTGGAGGCTAAAGCAGAAGACCCTTCTTACACGATTATGCGCAAGGCCATTGCCAAAGCGGAATATCATTTATTACAAAACGACAGTTATTCGGCAGAGGTGTATATGAAGGGAACAGGCCAAATTACCAAAGTACCCTGGCTTTTGAGAAAAACTTTTGAGAAAGAAGGAATTGATACCTCACAAGTGTACACGTCCGAATCTGTAAGCGAAATCTATTTCGAAAGGCCGAATACATTTAAGGAAAAGGTAATATCAGTAAGAACGACTGGTCAAGAAAGTGATAACGCCAATCCAAACGCCTACATCAACAGCAGTTTTTATTTGCCAGAAGTTGTGAATGCCGTTTCACCTTTAAGCCCCCGAGCTTTTTCCTATTACAAGTTTAAATATGAAGGCAGCTTTAGAGAACGCGGCTATGAAATTAATAAGATTAGAGTAACGCCACGTTCCAAAGGCGATGACTTGTTTGAAGGAGTAATTTACATCAGAGAAGATTTTTGGAACATTCATTCCCTCGATTTAACCACCAGCTTAATGGGCTTTCAAATTCGAATTGAGCAAATTTTCGCGCCTATAAAAGGCGAAATCTGGATGCCTGTTACACAGAAATTTGAATTCTCGGGTTCTATTTTTGGCTTGGCCGGAAGTTATAACTACTTGGCTTCGGTAAGTGATTATACCGTAACCGAAAATGAAGATTTAGACCCTTCGGTAATTCTTATCGATGAGAAAATAGAGGCTGCTCCAGAAGAAATCAAAGCCATTAAATCGGGTAATGTAGAAGAGGGCGTAAATCAGGTATTCAAAGAAGATCAAGAAGTTTCGCGCAAGCAGTTTAAAAAACTGATGAAAGAATACGACAAGGAAGAACGCAAAGAAGCCGGTGAGGTAGATGTAGTTTCTGATTACTATTTCAATATCGATTCCTTAGCCACCAAAAAGGATTCAGTTTATTGGGTAACCAGAAGACCCGTGCCCTTGACAAAAAAGGAAATTGTAGGTTATGAGCGCGAAGACAGCACTTACTACGCAGAAAAGGCCAAAGCTGAAGCAGATACACTTCGCTTGAAAAACGGAGCTAAATTTCAAGCCAAGGACATCTTATTTGGCAGCTATTACAAATTGGGCGATCGATTGAGGTTTGATTTTGCGGGTTTTGTGCCAAGACTACGCTTTAATACCGTGGAGGGATTGAACCTAGATTTCACAGGTACATTTTCATGGCGACAAGATACCACAGCCCGTTTGAGAATCTCACCTTTTGTACGCTATGGTTTTTCTGGAGAGCAGCTTTATGCCAAGGTAGAAAGTGTTTTCGGAATTGGTAAAAATGAACAGCGAGGTACTTTCAGAGTGCAAGGTGGAAATTACATTGAGCAGTTTAACCCTACTGCCATTGATGATTTGAGTAATTCGCTCTATAGCCTTTTGGCCGAAAAGAACTTTGCCAAATACTATGAAAAAACTTACGCAAATGTCAGTTTTGCCAAGCGTTTTCGCTACCGTTATACCGTTGGCGTTAAGCTAGAATGGGCCAGCAGAAGTGAGCTGTTCAATACTACCGATTACAGCATTTTTGATGTAGAAAACCGCGAATATAAAACCAATCAGCCTGCCAATAACGAAACCATTGTGGGCGGTTTTGTAGATAGTAAAGCCCTGATCTCTAGTTTTGCCTTTACTGTAAAGCCTTGGTTGAAGTTTAGAAAATATAATGGCCGATTGATTCCATTAGAGGATTCTTCACCAACCTTTAGGCTTTCCTACAAAAAAGCATTTAACGATGTTTTGGGTAGCAACACACAGTTCGATCAGGTAGAATTTGGCTTGAAAACCACCTTCGATTTAGGGGTAAGGGCAAAGATTGATATAGAAGGAGAGGCAGGTAAATTTTTCAATACCTCTCAAATGATTTTTACAGACTTTAAGCATTTCCAAGGTAACCGGCTTCCTTTTAGCCCTATGAGTGTTACGGGAGGCTATCGACTGCTCGATTATTATAAATACAGTACTTCAGATGATTACGCTTCTATTTTTACGCACATCAGATTTAGAAAATTTGTATTTACGCAGTTGCCAATGCTCAGGTTAAGTGGGCTGAAAGAGAACTTGTTTGTAAACTATTTAGCCACGCCAACTTCTGATAATTACACCGAATTGGGTTATACCATCGATAATATTTTCAGGGTATTGCGGGTTGAGTTCGTTCAATCATTTCAGGGTTGGAAGGCCAAAGACTTTGGTGTGCGCATTGGAGTGGCGGCAATTATCGGAAACAGCAATGATTAATAGGGGCTTTAGGCTGTTCTCTATATAAAAAAACCTTTTTCTAACCCCCTAAACTTCGTAGTTTCGGCATCATAATAAAAAATCATGAAAGGACTATTAATAGCATTATTGTTGACAGTAGGAGTAGGATCGGCTTTTGGTCAGTATCAGGAAAAAGTACATTACACAGTGGTTTCTGAAACCGCTACCGCTGCCCCAACAGTAACCGAGTTTTTCTCAATGTATTGCGGTCACTGTTTTCAGTTTGAACCTATGATGCCCCAACTGAAAGCGGGTTTAAAAATGGGTACAAAATTTGAAAAATCGCATGTTGATTACATCCCGCATGATAACCCAACAATGCAAGCAGGAATTGTTCAGGCATTTGTAATTATGGAGAGTATGGGTGCCAAGGGCGCAGAATTACTTCAATATTTTTTCGATCAAATTCATGTTAAAATGAGAACGGTTGACGACATGAGCACTCTTAAAAAGATGTTTGAAGAAAAGGGCGTAAGCAAGGCTGAAGTGGATAAATATTTTGCCGATAAAACCTTACAAGCCAAAGCCAAAAAAATGGCTAGAGAATGGGAAGCCAAAGGTATTGCCAGCGTACCATCTTTAGTAGTAAATGGAAAATACTTGGTGAATATGGGGAGCGTAAAAAGCCTTCCAGAATTACTGGCCCTTGTAAACTACTTGGTAGATAAAAAATAATTAGTAAGTCGTTAAGGTTTACTTGATAAGATTAGCATCGGGTCTCTTTTAAAAAAAGGAGACCCGATCTTGTTTTCAGCCCACCCACAAAAATCCACTTGCACAATTCCTCAGCATGTTTCATCTTTCTTCAAACCTTACAACCATGAAGAAACTCCTTTTTCTATTATTCATTTCAATCCTTTATTCTTGCCAGCCCAAGGCTACCGATGAGGTAAGTCAGTGGGAAGCCCAGGCAGAGAATGTCCAGATCATTCGTGATGATTTTGGTGTGCCCCACATTTACGGTAAAACCGATGCTGATGCAGTTTTTGGCCTACTTTACGCCCAATGCGAAGATGATTTTGCACGTGTGGAACGTAATTACGTTTGGGCCACTGGCCGTTTGGCCGAAATGGAAGGCGAAGATGCACTTTACAGCGACTTGCGCGCCAGACTGTATATGACGGTAGAAGAAGCTAAAGCGGCTTATGACGCTTCTCCAAAATGGCTTCAAGAGCTTTGCGATGCTTATGCAGACGGGATCAATTATTACTTACATACTCACCCAGAAGTGCAGCCCAAAGTGCTTACGCGTTTCGAACCGTGGTTTCCGATGTTCTTTAGCGAAGGTTCTATTGGTGGCGATATCGAAAGTATTTCTACCCGCAGGGTGAAATCGTTTTACGAAAATGACCAGTCTTTGGCACTTACCGAATTTGGCGATGGCCTTACACATCCCGATCCTTATGAAGAACCAAAAGGATCGAACGGTTTTGCGATTGCTGGCCAACATACCGCTTCGGGCGATGCCATGCTATTGATCAATCCGCATACTTCTTTTTACTTCCGTCCCGAAGTACATGTGGTGAGCGAAGAAGGCTTGAATGCTTATGGTGCAGTAACCTGGGGACAGTTTTTTGTGTACCAAGGTTTCAATGACAGAATGGGTTGGATGCACACTTCCACTGCCGTTGATTTTATTGATGAATTTGTAGAAGAGGTTTCGGAAGTAGATGGAAAACTAAAGTACAAATACGGTGAAGAAATGCGAGATGTACAGGTTTCGGAAGTGACCTTAAAATACAAAGAGGGCAACGAAATGAAGGAAAGAACTTTCCCGATGTATCGTACGCATCATGGACCTGTAACCCATAAACTAGACGACAAATGGGTAGTGACCAAAATCAATTGGGATCCTGTGAATGCACTTACACAGAGTTATACCCGTACCAAACTGAAAACCAATGAGGAGTTCAGAAAAATGATGAACATCAGAACTAACTCTTCCAACAATACAGTCTATGCCGATGCCGATGGAAACATTGCTTATTATCACGGCAACTTTATTCCAAAAAGAGACCCTCAATTTGATTATTCTAAACCGGTAGATGGAAGTAACCCGGCCACCGACTGGCAAGGAAAACATACTGTTGACGAGGTAATTACAATTTTCAATCCTGCTAATGGTTGGATTCAGAACTGTAACTCTACACCTTTTACTGCCGCACTAGAGTTCAGCCCTAAAAAGGAAGATTATCCTGTGTATATGGCACCAGACGAGGAAAATTTTAGAGGTGTACATGCCGTAAAAGTATTGAAAGAAGCGAAAGATCTGACCTTAGATGGCTTAATCGAATTGGCATACGATCCTTACTTGCCTGCTTTTGAAAAACTGATTCCGGGTTTGGTAGAAGCTTATGATAAGAGCGCAAATAAGAACGCAGACTTAAAACCTGCCATTGAGGTGTTGAGAAACTGGGATTTAAGAACTTCGAAGGAATCTGTGGCCATGTCTATGGCGTATTACTATGGTTCGCTTTACAGCAGAATGGGCAAAAACCCTGAGCGTTTAAGCGGAAATGAGCGCGTGGATTATTACGGAACAGGTTCACCTTACAGTGAAAGATTGGAAATCTTTGAAGCTTCTATCAAAGAGTTGGAGGCAGATTTCGGAACATGGAATACGCCTTGGGGCGAAATCAACAGGTTCCAGCGTTTGAGTGGCGACATCGACTTGAAGTACGATGATAACAAAGAAAGCATTGCCATTGGTATGGCTTCCGCCCGATGGGGAGCTTTGGCTTCTTTTGGGGCAAGCAAAAAACCGGGCACCAACCGTATCTATGGTTCTTCGGGCAATAGCTTTGTGGCCGTAGTAGAATTTGGCGATAAAGTAAAAGCCAAGAGCATATTGGCAGGTGGTCAAAGTGGCGATCCAGCATCTCCGCATTTCTATGACCAAGCCCAGCGATATGCCGATGCCGAGTTTAAAGATGTAGCCTATTACAAAGAAGATGTAGAAGCCCGTGCAGCAGAAACCTACAAGCCAGGCAAAAGAAAATAGATTTGAATTTAGATGGATGAGATGAAAAGGAGCTGGAGGAATTCAGCTCTTTTTTTGTGGGTGTTTTGTCTCGCTGCGAACCTCTATTGGCCTTGTTGGTTTTTCTCCAACAAGCTGATGTGGCTTAAAATGGCCTCTTCTCACCCACAAAGGGGAATACTTAGAGACCATGTTTGGTACTTTTCGCTTCGTTCAAAACATCCTTGTAATTGAAATCCGAGTCTACTTTTAAAACGGCCCGTAGTTTTTTGACACGCGGAGTCAATTGCCCCTCTTCATATTCGGCTTTTGAATGGATGATGTATTTAAAATAATTCTCCACCATTTCAGACAGACTTTCCCCTTTATTAGCAGCATATTTCTTGGCCTGCTCTATGACTTCCTTGTTTAGTGTAAGTGTTAAATTGGTTTTCATGAAACGGGTATTTATCCGGTAATCTTCACGTGTAATTTAATTAATGGTTCTTGAGAGTTCCTAATAAGAAGTAAGGATTAGCTCTTTTTCTTTTTACCCCAAGTTATTGATCCGCATCCGAAAAACAGTTCTTCGTAGTGGCTTTCTAGTCCTTCGTTAAGCAACATTGAATGAAATTTTTTTGAGTTACCGAACTTTGAAGTGTAAGTGCCCAGCATTTTGTAGTCTTGCGAGTTTCCTTGAAATAGATAGCCTACAACTGGAATGATCTTCGTCAAATAAAACATATAGAAGAACTTAAGAAAGCTACTATTCGGAACAGAGATTTCAACAAAAGAATACGATCCTTCAGGCTTCAGAATTTTATTCAATTCATGGGCAAGTTCAGAGAGTTGTTTTGTATTAAATGTTTTCAGACCAAATGATGAAACAACATGATCAGCGGAGTTTGACTCAATGTCATTTTTAAGAATATCCTGTTCTAGAATGTTTATTTGACCACTGACACTCTTTTTGTTCTTACGGGCAATGCTGTTCATGTTTGGAGAGATATCAACAGCATTTATTTCATGAACATTGAGCTTCGAATGTTTTATTGAAGGCCATAGCTCTCCCATTCCACTCATTAAGTCATAAATAACCACAGGCTTTTCTGTAGGTTTAATTTTATTGATACAAGCTTTCCTCCAACGTTCTGTAAACCCAAAAGACGATATGTAGTTGGTTAGTCCGTATGTCGAAGACATAGAGTCAAAAAGCTTACTTACGAATTCAGGGTTGTAAATTGATTCCTTCTGCATTTCAACGATTATCACCAACGCGCTGGCTAATATAGAAAAGCTTATTTCATTATTGGTTCTTAGTAGCCTTTTCGTGAAAACAGGTTGGGTATAAACCAAATAATTACTTTGCTCTACAAACCAACCCTGCCTGTTTTCCTTCCTTGAGGTTACACTAGCATTGGCAGAGTATTACAAGTGAGTTTCAGAGGCCTGTTGGTGAAGACAATCGAATTGGGCGGGGTTTTGGCATTAGTTTTCATTTTCAAGTAGTTCAAACGAGTTTTCGATTAGTGTTTTTTGCTCACCATCATTATCGATTAAAAGAGATTTTTCTCTAACGCCTTCACCTATACAGATCATCTTTGCCTCTTTGTTGAAGAATTCTGAAGAGTAAGTCTCAATTTTACTATCGACATTCTTATCGTCAGCAATTGAAAGTATTGTTTGAGTATCTTTCGGATGATGAGAGTTAATGAACTTTAATATTTTGTTCTTTGTGCCTTGTTCAATATCTTCTTTAAAGATACTATCAAGAATAAATGGAATTCGATGAATACCACTTGAATCTGTAAGTAACCTATTAAATGCAAAATGATAACTCAATACTGCAAGGTGTAGTTGAACTCCTTGAAATGGGAAACTAGATATATCGTAGAGATCATTAAAACGACTTTCTTTCAATTCTGGCAGTCCTAGAAAAGCATTATTAGATTTGTAGTAATCTTTAAAAATTTTACTCTTCTTACTTCTTTCTGATAAAATTTCACTATCTGTTTTAAACTCGGATAATTTCTCTTTTTGTTCTTCTAAGGTTAAGCTTAACCTACCAACCTGTGAAGTGATATTATTATTTAGCTGTATGTTAGCTTTGTTGTTGATCCAGCTTTCAAAAGTTAAGTTATCGACTGAATACTTATTGTAAATTCTCGTTTCAGACTCAAGTTCTTCTTTTAAAGAACTAATCTTCTTGTTTATAGAATTGATTGAAGCCTGACTTTTTTTAATTTTCTCTTTAAGCTCGCTCTGAATTTTTGAAGTGTCATTTTCCTCTTGAAAATATTCATACATGTCTTCAATGCTCTTAGGGAGAGTTTGAGAACATGTAGGACAGCTATCTGTACCTGGTTTTTGATTTTTATGGTTTCTATTAACTTTAGAAACAACAGACAACCTTTGATTGAGGAATGCTAAATTATTCGATTCCTTAATTTGTTTATTTTCAAGCTCCAGTAGTTTGCTTTTATTACTAGAGAAATTGTCAATAAATTCATTTGACTTTCCCGAGAATGAATCCTCAATAATTTGAGATACTTCAAGTTCTTCATTGTCAGTTTCAATTTTGTTAAAAAAAGAAATCTGTTGTTGAAGACTTTTTATAAGTGTTTCGATCTCCCTTTTTTCCTTTCGGTCTTCAGAATTTTCTATTCCAAGATAATAGTCGAGGAAGTCTTCTTTGAAATTTTTGTAAAAATTTAAATTACTAAATGATTTACGTAAATAGACCCAGCCTACGTCTTGGGAAACGTAATATGGAAGGAAAATTGTCTCCATTGGGGCTTCTGAAATTCCCGAAGTCGATTCTAGCATTAAATTGAAATCGAATAAATCGTTGAAGAATTTCTTCAGTTTGATATGTTCAGCAGATTGATCGCTACCTATTCCATTGAATTTGATTGTTTTTTCGTTGTTGTCTCGAATTATTAATGTTTCATCCTGTCTTACAAACACATAATTCTGTGAAATCCCATCTTTTCTTAGAGTACAATCCAGTCTAACGAAAATTTCTTCAGAGAGTATTTCTGTTAATTTGAGTTTGTTGTCGTTGATGCCAAAAGCGTATAAAACTAACTGAATGAGAGTGCTTTTTCCCGCAGTGTTTTTGCCGTATATGATGTTTAGGTTTTCTCCAAATTCAGTGAAAAAGTACTTATCAGATAACTCGCTGTAGACTAGAACGCTATTTATTTTTAAGTTAAGCATTAAAGTGTGTTTTTAATTTCAATATATGCGGCTGATATCGTTGCCTTTAATTGTGTGCTACTTAATGTCGTTGATTTTTTCTTATTAAATTCTTTGATAAATTCTGATATACAGTCAATATCAGAAGTATGATTGCCTAAGATTGAAATATTGGATTTCAAAAATTTAAAGACCTTTTGATGCTCACGCGAATTTAAATCTTTAAAAAGGTCAAAACTGTTTTGATAGTTGAGTTCGAAGGAAGACCTATCAAGTAATGAAATTTTAAGTTCTTTACACAGTTCATCACTTTTATCTCTCCAAAAATCGTAGGCTAACTTCTTAGTAGTTAATAAAGCTAAAAGTTTCTCAATCTCATGTGATTCAACTCTTTTGGATAAATCACTTAAGTTCGCAGTGTTTCCTTGATTAAATGTTGAATCTAATTTATCTAAACAAAGTATAAATGTATCCAGTGCCGCCATATGATCTGTTATTTTATCTTTAAAAACAGTCTGGAATTTGCCGTGTAGAAGTTCTTTTTGCGATTTAGAAGTCCTACTTAAATCAATGTATTTAAAGTTTAGAGTCGCTAAATTTTTGAGATTGTCAGTTGTAAAGGAAATTGTGCTATTTCCTTGTTCTATTTTAGTTTTGATGTTTTGGTCTAAACTAGGGTAATGAACATTACTATTAGCTTCATTTATTATTTCTCGGTATGACGTTGTTTTTACTTTTGTTTTTAGGTCAATGGTATTATTCGTTGCAAAATAATTCTCTTGAAAGAATCCATTAGCTTTGGGGTGAGAATCATCAAGAATACTCTGACTTGCTTCTGTTATTTTTTGTAGTATTTCATATAAGTCACTAATCTTCCATGCTGAAGTTGCTTTTTTAGCTTGGTAGGTTTCAACTTTAGTTAACTCTTCATTAGAATCTAAATACCCAAAAACAATGTCCTCTAAGTGTTCGATTGTGATAAAGTACCTTTGACCATGCAAGGACTTGAAGTTTTCAAGGAATAAAAAAATTGTACAATGTATCTGAAAATCCATTCCTACATTGGCTTGAACTCCTGAGTTTACACTATTGGTTATTTGTTTTGCCATGTAGTAGTTTTAATTAATGCCAAACGTTACATATGCGTTACGTTTGTGGCGTAACGCCTCATATTATTCACCAAAACTACCTTATAGCAGCCTAATAATGGTAGCTACACGGAAGTTTCTGTCTACGGGAAATCAATATAGAGAATTACAATTTAAGTATCATATAATCCTGAAGTGGCTAGGCTGTAAATTAATCTACTAAACAATTAGTTGTAAATAAGAAAGTGCTTACGTAAATTGGCTTTAGGTTTAAAATCTCAAAATATGAAAGCATTTATTTCACTTAGCTTTATAGGGCTATTGTTGATGGGTTCGCCCAAGGAAATTGTAATGCGGCATGATGTAGACGATTCAGAATATGTGGCCCTAGGCGCAAAGTATGGCGGTTCGGCCGTGCGTTTAAATGCGGGTTGCGGCACATTTATTCAACCCAATTGGATACTTACCGCAGGGCATGTTTTGGAAAGCCCAAGGGTAGGGGAAGATGTCACCGTAAACGGAGTAAAATACGCCATCAAAAGAAAAATCATTCATCCTGATTATAACTTGAGGGGAGCGGTAAATCATGACATTGCGCTGATAGAGCTGGAAGAAAATGTACCCAATGTAGAGTTGGCCATTCTTTATGAAAAGTCGGATGAAGTAGGCAAGGCAATCATTTTTGCGGGCACGGGCTGGGCAGGCACAGGCGATAAAGGAATGGTAGACGGAGCCATAAACAAAGACCGAAAACTCAGGGCAGCCCAGAACTTAATTGATGGCACCAAACCTAGTTATATCCGCTTCACTTTTGATGCACCAGATTCAGAGAATGTACTTCCTTTAGAAGGCATCAGCGGCCCAGGCGACAGCGGAGGCCCTGCCCTTTGGTTCGATGGCGATCAGGCTTATATTATGGGCGTAAGTTCCCATCAAGACGGTCGCGATACAGGAAAACCCGAAGGGGTATATGGCGTGTACGAATATTACACCCGAGTAAGCGAATACTTGCCTTGGATCAATAAGGTAATGGGGAATTGATTTTATTTTCCAATCCTTTGCCTGCCCCAACCCTCCCCACTACTCATAACCCAATACCCTTTACTCCTAACTAATAACTAATCCCTCTTAACTAATCATTTTGCTTAACAGCCCATAAAACCCTAATTTCCACTCATAAATTCAACGAACCCTAAGCCCCAAGTTCAATGCATATCAATTCAAAATTACCCAATGTAGGTACTACCATTTTCGCTACCATGTCTAAAATGGCGAAGGACTATAATGCTTTGAATCTGTCGCAGGGTTTTCCCGATTTCCCAGTGTCGCCCGAATTGATTGAGGGCGTTTATCATTATATGAAGGCAGGTTTTAACCAATATCCACCTATGACGGGCATGCCGCAGCTGCGCGAAAGGATTGCCGAGAAAATAGAAAAATCATATGGGACAAAAGTCAATGTGGAAACAGAAATCACTTTGACCGCTGGCGCCATAGAGGCCATTAACGCCACTATTACCTCTTTGGTAAACAAAGGCGATGAAGTGATTATTATGGATCCGGCTTACGATGCTTACGAGCCAATAATTACTCTGAATGGAGGGATTACAATTCCTGTTTCGTTAAAGCAACCCAACTTTGCCATTGACTGGGAAACCGTAAAGGAGAAGGTGAATGCTAAAACAAGGATGATTATTATCAATTCTCCTCATAACCCCACAGGCGCTATGATTGAGGCGAATGATTTGGCCATTTTAGCCGAGATTACGCGAGACACCAACATTATCGTGCTGTCAGATGAAGTCTATGAGCATATTGTATTTGATGGGCGAGCACACGAATCGGTTTTAAAGCATGAAGAACTGAGGCAGCGGTCGGTGGCTACTTTTTCCTTCGGGAAAACCTTCCATGCTACCGGCTGGCGTATTGGCTATATGGTGGCGCCCGATTGGATTTCTGCCGAGGTAAGAAAAGTACATCAGTACATGGCTTTTACGGTGCACACCCCCAGCCAATTGGCCATTGCCGATTATTTGGAAAACGCTGATCATTACAATAACCTTGGCGCTTTTTATCAGCAAAAACGCGACTTGTTTTTAGATTTGATCAAAGATTCTCGCTTTGAATCGCTGCCCTCACATGGCACCTATTTTCAGTTGTTGAGTTATAAAAACATTTCAGAGAAGCCAGATTTAGAAATGGCCGAATGGCTGACCAAAGAAAAAGGCATCGCCTCCATTCCAATTTCAGTTTTTTACGACACCAAAGAAGACAATAAAATGCTCAGGTTCTGCTTTGCGAAAAGCGAGGAAACCTTGACAAAAGCGGCAGAAATTCTTTGTGCGATTTAGAGTAATCAAATTTGAATTAAAATCGAGTTCTTTAACCTAAACTTCCCTTAACTTAGCCCCATGCAAGATCTACGAATTTCCCTTGTTCAAAGCGATATCCACTGGCACGAAATAGGTGCTAATTTGGCGATGTACGAAGAGAAAATCTGGGACCTAAAGGGAAAAACAGATTTGGTTTTACTTCCAGAGATGTTCCAGACGGGTTTTTCAATGCAAAACACTGAGCTAGCCGAGCCTATGAATTTCACCACCTTTAAATGGATGAAGCAAATGGCATTGCAGATTGATGCGGTTATTGCGGGTTCTTTTATGGTGAGGGAAGAGGGCGGAGTGTTCAATCGTTTGATTTGGATGCAGCCCAATGGCGAGTGGCAGAAATACGACAAGCGCCATTTGTTCAGAATGGCCGATGAGCACGATCATTTTGATTTTGGTACCGAACGCCTCATTGTAGAATGGAGGGGTTGGAAGATTTGCCCGATGGTTTGCTATGATTTGCGTTTTCCGGTTTGGGCTAGAAACAGAAATTTAGAATACGATTTACTCCTCTATGTGGCCAATTGGCCTGCGGTTCGCGTCAATGCTTGGGATGCTTTGCTGAAAGCCAGGGCCATTGAAAACGTAAGCTATACTGCTGGGCTCAATCGGGTAGGAACAGATGGCAATGGAATTGAATACAACGGTCATTCAGGTGTTTATTCCCCCAAAGGCGAAACCTTGGCTTTCTCTGACTCCGAAGAAGAAATTATCACGCTGACTTTAAGCCGAGAAGATTTGGATCATTTCCGAACCAAATTCCCCGCACACCTAGATGCCGATGATTTCGAAATTAAGAAAACAGGGGAGTAGAAAAGGGAACGTATCTATGAAACACTTCTTTCTCTGAGTTCGTGAAGGGTTTAGAATTAATTCATAGTTCGTTCTCCCAAAGCTTCGGGATCAGGATAGAAAGCAATCAAACAGTCCTTATCTGTTAATCTATTGTTTAAGAATAGGAAGTCCATATCTGTGGTACGTTAGAGGACTGTTTTAATTAAGAAACCGACTAATTTGAACTAACGATTCCTCAACACCTTCATACTCAGAAAACTGCTTCATCATCATTTTCGCCATTTTCTCAAACATTGCATTCTGCCCCTGCATCAGAATAAAAGGAGTTACCGCTTTGTCCCGAAGCACTTTTTCAATCAAAGGAGCACAAGTACCGAGCTTCTCGTTTGGGTTGGAATCTAAGAACATGACGACCTTTTTAGCTTCTTTCAGAAACGAAACTCCTTGACCAATCACAAAAGGTTCGGAGTGAGAATCGGCTTCGAAAATCAGCGCTTCAGGAAATTCCGTTTTCATGATTCCCATCCATTCGTTGCTGAATTGAATTTGCTCAATGGGCTTTATTTGAAGGTGAATGAATAGGGTCATTTCTGAACTAAAATGCGTTGCACTGTCGGTTTATTGGTTCCATTTGAAACCCGAATAAGGTAGACACCAGCGGCCAGTGGTTCCGTGTTTATTTCTTTTGAAAGTCCTGCTGAGATGGGCAGGTTAGAGAAAATCATTTCGCCTTTAATGCTGTACATTTCGGCCAGTCCATTGGCATCTGTTCTAATATAAAAACTGCTAGTGGTGGGGTTCGGAAAGAGCGTAAGCCGTATGGCATTGCCTTCCGATCCGTTCTCTGCAATACTTTCATTTTTCAACACAGAAATTCCCCCTCGGTTATTTCCAATAAATAAGGTGGGTTTTCCATCACCAAAAAGATCGGCAGCTGTCATCCATGAAATTTGGCCAATGGCAGTAGTTGTTTTGTCATTGAGCAGGCCGTTGCTCAATATGTTTTTCGTGACTGAACTGGGAATAAAATCGGTATTAATTGTTCCTGAAAGAATACTGATTTGACCCGAAACATCAGTTTTGATCAATTCCGTTTCGCCATTATTATCCAGGTCGGTGATGATTATATTGGGGTATAAAGCTTCGAAATTTGCAGCAATGCCTCCGTAGTTCTGAATTACATCTTCAAAAATGAAATTGCCCTTATTTACATAGAGGTTTAAAGCGCCAAAACGGGTGCCCAGCAGTAAATCTAAATTTCCATTTTTGTTGATATCATAAAAATACGCATTGTCATTTTCACCAATCGAAATCGAAATATCTACGGCACTGGTAAAGGAGAAATTGCCTTCGTTCAGTCGGTACTGAAGTTTGGCTTCGTTGCTCGCGGTGGTCGATTGATAAATAATATCCTGTGTTCCATTTCCATCAATATCCGCAAACTGAATTTTGATGTTTCTGAGGTTCTGAGCTTTCAACCCAAGAAAGTCATCGTCTACCAACTGAAAAGCAGGAGCAAACTTACCCCCCTTATTTTCAAATAAGGAAATTGAAGCGATAAAATCATTTGGAGTCACTTGGCCTCTGTTGCTGATAAAGAGGTCGTAGTCGCCATCTCCATCATAATCTGCAAAAGCGGGATAGGTGTTTTCGCCCAAATCGAGCATTTCGTTTTGCAAGAACGGCACTGAATTTCCAGAAAAGTCGGGTTGAAGATTGGTGCCTAAATTGGAATATACTTTAGATGTATTGCTGAAATCTACACTGTTCAGTACGTTGCCGTCCGCATTGCTCGAAACCAATAAATCCTTGTTTCCATCAAAATCAATATCCTCTAAAAATGCATTGGGGAAGATTTGAAAACCAGCAGGATTGGGGGCAGGATAGCTACTGAAGGAAGTCATTAAGGCATTTTGCGCATCCCCAACATTCTCCATATAATAGAGCGTTTGGCAGAACTCGTCAGAGGTGATCAGGTCTAAGTCGCCATCTCCTTCTGCATCGAATAGTAAAATGGTTTTTCCTCCTGCATGTTCCAATTCTGCTGGGCTGAAAATATCATTGCTGGTATTGGCCGCCCCACCAAAATTGCATGGAGCGCCAGAAAAGGCAAAATTATTACACTCGCATTCTGCGAATTCGCCCCATCTTCTGGTTTCACGTGTGAAAGTAAGCTCATTGCAATTATTATTGATTTCCATACTCGTGTTTTTATAGAAATCAATGGTACTAGCCGTAGTAAAGCGGTAAGAAAGAATGTCCAAGTCGCCATCGCCATCTACATCGGCTATGCCTGGAATATCGGATGCGTTCACTTGAATGTTGATGCCAGCATCGAAGCGAAGAAAGTCTACCGCCTGTTCCCATTCGGGAAGATTTCCTGAACTAATATTTTTGAAAACGGTAATTCCCTGAGGCACAGAAGTGAAAATATCCATTTTGCCATCGCAATTATAGTCGGCTAAAATAAACCAATGATTAATTTCGGTAGGGAAGAGGCTTTTGTATTCTGGAGCCCAAACAAATTTATTGTTCTTGGCCAAGTAGGTTGTCAGTTCACCCGACATTCTGTGGTAAACAATGAGGTCTTCAATGCCGTCACCATCCAAATCCATTTTTTGAAACTGAGCAGAATTAATTCCTCCTTCCCAAGCGCGGTCTAATGTTTCTCCATTTATGATTAAAGGAATTTCATTTTCATAGCGAAATGAAAACTGCGCAAACAGATTTAAGTTGAAGAATAATAAAATTGCCGAAAAGAGAAATTTCATATCAAGGGTACTGCAAAGTTAAAGATTTCAACGATTGCTAGTGTAGGAACGGCATAGCTCGTTAATCTGTATTATCTTGTCGTGCAATTTGACTGACAAAGATTTCAAAACCTATGAACATCGCTTCACTTTACGAAAAATTTAAGGCCTCAACGGGTATCTGTACTGATACACGGAAGATTGGAAAAGGAAATCTCTTTTTCGCACTGAAAGGCCCTAACTTCAACGCAAATAAATTGGCCGCACAAGCGCTTGAGCTAGGAGCATCTGCTGCTGTAATTGACGATGCTGAATACAATACGGACTCCCGCTGTGTGTTGGTAGACGATGCTTTGGAAGCGCTTCAGGTCTTGGCCAACTATCATAGAAAGGAGTTGAATATTCCTATTATCGCCATTACGGGTTCTAACGGAAAAACGACTACCAAAGAGCTAACAAGAAATGTTTTGGCTACGAAGTACAAGGTTTACGCCACCATTGGTAACCTTAATAACCATATAGGGGTGCCACTTACTTTGCTGAGTATTGGGCCTGATACAGAGGTGGTCATTGTAGAAATGGGTGCTAATCATGTGGGTGAAATTGCGGCTTTGTGTAAAATAGCAGAGCCCACTCATGGCTTGATTACCAATATTGGGAAGGCGCATTTAGAAGGTTTCGGAGGTTTTGAAGGAGTGATTCGCGGGAAGACTGAAATGTATCATTGGCTGATTGAAAGTGGGGGAACCATCTTTGTGAACTCTCAGAATGAAATTCTTTCGAACATCGCCCAGCGAAGAATTGAATCGCCCATTTACTATCCTGCTAAAGGTGATTATTTAGAGTTGAGTTTAATTGAAGCCAAACCGAATATTGTTTTCGAAGATGCCGATGGTGAGCGAACTACTACAACATTAAGTGGCGCTTATAACTTTGAAAATATTGCTACTGCGCTTTGCGTAGGGAAACACTTTGAAGTAGATATGGCCAAAGCCAAAAATGCTGTGGCCAATTATAGACCAGATAATAACCGGTCTCAAATTTTAGAAAAGGGAAGCAATACCATAATTATGGATGCTTACAATGCCAACCCTACTTCGATGAAGGCGGCATTAGAAAATTTGAGCTTATTAGGTACTGATAACAAAATGGCCATTTTGGGCGATATGTTAGAGTTAGGTGAAACCAGCCAAGTAGAACATGCTGCAATTGGTACATTGACTTCGGAACTAGGAATAGCAGAGGTGATTTTTTGCGGACCACAGATGAAGGCGGCTAAAGATGCAAATCCAAAAGCTTTGTATTTTGAAACAAAGGCGGCATTAAACAACCACCTAATGGCCAATACTATTGAAAACAGAACTATTCTTTTAAAAGGGTCTAGAGGGATGGGGCTGGAATCATTGTTAGATTTTATTGAGTAAAAAAATAGAGGAACGGCACCACCCGTTCCTCAACCTCAACCTAAGAAACTAGTGACATATAGCTTAACCATCTAATAATGCCACTTGTTAATTTTTAACGTTTAGACATTTAAGGTGTCTGAACGCTTCCACTCATTATCTTTACTTTCTTCTCTTCAATTTTAAAATTGAGTCCCATTGGGTTACAAACTAATTGAAGTGCTTCAGTTAAATTTTTGTTGTTAAAATAACCTGTGTAAGGTCTGTCTTGAATATCGTTTAAGTCATATTCAAGATTTACATCATATTGTCTTTCCAATTCTTCAAAAACTTCAGTGAGCATTACGCTTTCAAAGTCGAAGTCGCCCGTTCTCCAATTGTCTATGTAAGAAGGGGATATGGTTGAAACATTCTTAAATTTACCGCCTTTGGTGGTCAGAATTTGACCTGGAGTAATTATTTGATAATCACCGCTAGGCTTGATAATCACCTTTACTTTACCTGTTTTACAAGCTACTTCAAGAATATCTTTTCTTTCTTTAACATTAAAGCTAGTACCTAAAACCACTACATCGCCAAGGTTGGTTTCAACGGTAAAGTCACTTCCTTTTTTCACTTCGAAAAAGGCTTCCCCACTTAACTCTAAAGTTCGTTCCTCCTGCCATTGCCTTTCCGAGAATGAAATTTTTGAGCCCGCGTTCAAGTAAACGATTGAACTGTCGGGCAAGTAAACGGTTTGCACCTCAGCAAGTGAGGTTGCTATAATTGTTTGATTGGTACTTGTTGAGGATTGTTTGAAAATGAAAAATGCGCCAATGGCTAAGATTAATGAAGCGGCAATTCCCATCCAGTACGACCTGTAAAGTGGAATTACTTTTTGAGATTTTTCTTCTGAAATCTTTTTTTCAAGTTCGGCCCAAGCGTTATGCTTGGTTTTTTTACTAGGTGCATCAAAACCACTCGTTTTACTCAAAGCTTTGAGTAAAACCGAATCTGAGTCAATTGAATGCGCTTTTTGAAGAAATTCCTCCGTAGAAATTTCACCATTAAGCCACGCTGACTCGTGTTGATTAGTGTTTTGGTTTTGGTGCATTTGGGGATAATACACGTGTATAAACACATACCCTACCTTAAGGTCTAGAAAAAATTAAAAATAAAGGTTGAGAAATATCGATGGGGTGAAGTCAAGTAATACAATATCTCTATAAAGTTCACTTGGTTCTTCTCTGTTGTTAATTGCGCGTTCTATGGCGCTAACATTTAACCTTCGGTTCTGAATGTTTTTATGGTTGTAGGCATTGAG
The DNA here is from genome assembly GCF_001267955.1 of Roseivirga seohaensis subsp. aquiponti. Lineage (NCBI taxonomy): Bacteria > Pseudomonadati > Bacteroidota > Cytophagia > Cytophagales > Roseivirgaceae > Roseivirga > Roseivirga seohaensis. Next base: position 113,015 of record NZ_JSVA01000022.1, on the reverse strand, counting down.
TATTGAAATGCCAAAGTCTCCTCTAACGTCTTCATTTTCAAATTTTAGGGCTGCAGAAATATCTAGCCTATGGTAAGTTGGTAGTCGTTCTACTGTTTTATTCAGGTTTAGAATTTCGTAATTAATTGCTGTGCCCCCATTGTCTCGAATAAAGTTGAGTTCAGGTTTGAAAAATGGCCTTCCGCTACCATATAGAAAAGTAGCAGATACATTGAATTTTTTAAACTCCAACACGTTAACAAATTTCGCCTCGTTACGCTGGTCTAACCTCGATGGAATACTTTGTCCATCATTAATCTGAGGATAAATACTACTCGATTTACTACGCGTATAGGATAACCAGCCGTGGTATGGCCCTACTTTTTTCTGGATCAGTACATCAAGGCCTCTGATTTTTTCTTCACCAACAGATTCTGTCACTAAGGGTTGAGTGTCATTTGGCATGTTTTGGTCAAACATGTGTGAAACTGTATACTCTACCAAGCCAGAAACATTTTTTTGGTAATACTCCATGTCTACCATAAAGCCATTCTTCGAGTAGTTTATTCCGCCAATCAAGTGCTCAGAGTTTAAGGCGCCAAATGCAGTGTTGCATGCTAAATTCCATCCATCCTGAAGGTTAGAGCGAGGGTCGTCATAGAGTACTTGTCTGGCCAGTTGGTAATATTGGCCATTCGATAATTTTAGTTTTATTGAAGGACTAATCTGATAGGTCAAGCCTAGTCGTCTGCCAAAGTAGTTTTTGTGAGTTAGGTTTGTAGCGGTATATCTGAAGCCCGCATTAAGTCGCAGTTTTTTATTAAGTCGCAGTTCATCTGAGGCATAAAGGGCGAAAATGCCACCCGATTGCTCGCGTTCCCCAAAAGGTAGTTGTATTTGCTCGTCAATGGTTACATCATTAATGGTGGTTATAGCCGACACGTTTAGGCCAAAATCGAGCTGGTGCCTTTCTTTGAACTTAAGTTCATTTTTATAATTGATTTGAAAGTCAGATACATCATTGAGTCGTGTGGCACTATAGGCATTTGTAACCTGACTGTTTTCATTTCGCTCTTCGCTTTCAAAAAGGTAATCGAAGTTATGTCCTGAGTACGCCACCTGAAAACTTGAGTAGTAATTTTTGCTCCAGTTTCTAGACCAAATGCCGCCTATACCTAGGTTTCCCCATTCTGCGATTTCGTCTGTATTTTCCGTTATTATACTCGTTCCGGAGCCTGTAATTTGATCGAAGTCGGTATAGAGTTCATCTCTGCCCCAGTACAACGAAAAACTGGCAATATCTCTTTTTGAGATGTTGTAGGTAGTTTTCAGGTTGACATCATAAAAATGGAAATTCGGTCTAAGCGAATTGTCATTTCCTTGGTCATCTACTTGGTTTGAGTTTTCTCGGTAGTTTTTGTAAAGCTTCTTAAATAGGCTACTTCTGATCACGTCAGTATAGGCTCTTCTTGTACTAAAGTGTATGGCACCTTTGCCTTCGTTTAAAGGAGCGTTTATGCTCATTCGTGCACTTAAAAGGTTTATTCCGAAAGAATATTCTGGCTTATTAAAGTTTCCAGATTTGCCAGTGATGTCTACTACTCCAGAAATTCGGCCACCATATTTTGGCCCAAAGCCCCCTTTGTATACTTGAATATCTCGAACTGCATCAGGGTTAATGGCGCTAAATACCCCAAAAAAATGATCGAGTCGATAAATAGTAAATCCGTCTAATAACACAAGATTTTGGCTTGAAGGGCTATTTCGAATGCTAAGTTCAGATGAAGTTTCGTCTGTACCGCTAATTCCTGGCAATAGTTGCAATGACCTGAAAATATCTAATTCTCCTAAACTCGGTAGCGATGAGAGACTGTTTGGATCTATAGAGATTTGACTGATTTCTTCTCCATACTGAATTGTGTTGTCAGACCTAAGGTCAACCACCGTGAACTCAGCTAAATCTACAGTGTTTTCGGCCATAGAAATACGGAGTGTCTGTTTGGATTTATTAGGGTCTAGTTTTACCGTGTTTTTTTTGTAGCCCAAATAAGTTACCTCAATTGTCGAGGTGTCGGTAGGTACCTGGCTCAAAGAAAAAAAACCGTCTTTATTTGATATGGTTCCTCTGTTTTCTCCCGCTACTCTAATCAATGCATTTGGCAACATTTCGCCAGTTTGAGCATCTTGAATCATTCCGAAAACGGTCAGGTCGAATAAGCTTGGTGTTTGAAGGTCAATATTAATTTGACCAGGTGTGAGAATTATTTTACCATTAAGTACTTGATAGTTTATTCCTTTTGAAGGAAGGATTTCATCAAGGAAAGCAGATAAAGACCTGTTGGTAAATTGGCCATCTATATTAATCCCAGTAACAAGGGCGTCATCATACGCTATTTTAACATCGTACTTATTTTTTAAAATGCGAATAACCTTAGATAATGAAGTCTGTTTGAAAGTTTCATTAATAGAAATATCTGGTAGGGCTTGCGAGTAAAGCAAGCTATTTACAAATAGAAATAGGAGGAGGTAGATGAATTTTCGCACTACTTATTCTACAGTTACCTCTTTGTTGTTAATCTCGAAATCTAAGCCCATTGGCACAAAAACCAACTGCAGGGCTTCTTTTAAGTTGGTTCGACTGAAGAATCCGCTATAATATCTTTCTGCAATATCTGTTTTCACTTTAATTTTTATATCAAACTGTCTTTCCATTTCCTCTATTACCATTTTAAGAGGAGTGGTGTCAAAGTAGAAATCACCTGATCTCCAAGTAGCAATTTTGTCAATGTTGAATTCGCTTAAAATTAGCTTTTTATCCTTGAGAGTTACTTTTTGGCCGGGCTTTAGCTCAACTTGCTGGCCATTTGAAGTGACTAAAACCATGCCCGTAGAACACTCCACACTAAAATTTGAGCCTCTCGAAAAAACATTAAAGCTAGTTCCTAGTACTTGAACCGTTCCATTACTGGTCTCTACTAAAAATTCAGATCCTTCCGTAACCTCGAAAAAGGCCTCTCCTTCGAGCTTTACAACTCGTTTGTCATACCATGTTTGAGGATTGTAAGTAGAATAAGAAGACGAGTTTAATGTTAAGCTTGAACCAATCGGTAAGATCATTCTTTCTACTTTTCCAAGTTCAGCTTTGTTGCGAACCATTTGGTTTTCACCTAATGGATTATAAAGTGTGAGATAACCAGCAATCAACATGGCCGCAATACCAGTGAACCATGCAACCCACTGACTTACTTTTTCCCTTGGTGGAATTAGAGCGCGTTCGTTATCTTCTTTTTGTTCTTCAATATTGCCTAATAACTGATTCCAGGCTTGATCTTTTGATTTCCCAATAGGCACAGCAAGGTTCGAGGAAAAAGCGATGGCCTTTTCTAGTTCTTCTCGTTCTTGGTCAGATGTTTTGGTGTAAAACCAATCCTCAATCGGGTCGTTGTGCTTCACAAATTCAATATAGTTAAATTTTGTGATTCACTTTATCCCGAAGAAAAGATAGTGCGCCATGCATTCGTTTTTCAACGGCTTTCACGCTTAGTTCTAATCTTTCGGCAATTTCTTTGTAGGTCAATTCATCAATGCGGTTCATTAAAAAAACATCCCTTTGTTTTTCGGGCATGGCCGCAATGGTTTGTTCGAGTTGCTGTTTAAACTCCTTTTCTTCTAATGCATATTGCGGTGATTGTTCATTAAAGCGGTCTTTGTTCTTTTCAGCGAAAGTGAACACTACTTTGTCATGTCGAAACTTGTTGAGAAGCATATTGCTAGCAATGGTATAGAGATAGCTTTTTACGGTTTCTTGATTGATCTCCTCGCGCTTGTCCCAAAGTTTCATAAAGACATCCTGAGTGAGGTCTTCAGCCAAATCAACATCTCCCGACTTGTAGTAGAGGAAATTCTTGATCGGGGTGTAATAGAGATCGAATATTTGTTTGAACTCTACAAGCGTCATGTTTTGGTGCGTTCTAGTTTAAGACCCGTGCGAAGTTAATTAAAATATGTGTTTTAAGGTGTTTAAGCCAGTTTTTTGATAGAATGAAAAATATTTCAATTTTATTTTGCTCTAGTGTTTGCAATAATGAAAACCCGTATTACCTTTGCATTCCCAATCAGAAAGGGCGCTTAGCTCAGTTGGTTCAGAGCACCTCGTTTACACCGAGGGGGTCGGGGGTTCGAATCCCTCAGCGCCCACTAAAAGGCAGTCAGAAATGGCTGTCTTTTTTTGTTTTCATGCACTGTGTTTATATTCTATATTCCCCTTCGGTAAATCGCTACTATGTTGGCGAAACTGCTTTTGTATCAGGTCGTTTGGAGCAGCATAACACTGGTTTTTACAAAAATGCAAGTACTAAATCAGCCTCGGATTGGGAGTTGTTTTTAGAAATTGAATGTATTGATCGAAGTCAGGCCTTGAAGGTTGAGCGATTTATTAAGCAACAGAAGAGCAGGAAATTTATAGAGCGGCTGAGGTCTGAGCCAAAAATTATCGAAGATATTTTGCTGAGGTTTTCCTAAGGGTCGGTGGTTCGCTCCGAGGCTTCGGAGCCTCAGCGCCCACTAAAAGGCAGTCAGAAATGGCTGTCCTTTTTTGTTTTCATGCACTGTGTTTATATTCTATATTCCCCTTTGGTAAATCGCTACTATGTTGGCGAAACTGCTTTTGTATCAGGTCGTTTAGAGAATTGAAAGGTTCTTGGTTACTAACAAATAACCTTAATCAGGCACTTTGTCTTCCCCTAAGTTATCAGTGATTTTTTCTTTTATCCTGGTGAAAGAGTAGTTAATGATTAAAATAATAAACGTGATGCCAACTGCGATAATGTACTTATGTAAAGCGGTGGCAATGCCAATTCCAAGGCAGTAAAGTAAGGTGGCCGCAGTAGTTAGTCCTTTTACTTTATCGTTGTTTTGCTTAATGATAGTTCCAGCACCAATAAAACTAATTCCAACTACAAGGGCTTGCAAAATTCTTATAGGGTCTGCTTTAACTGCTTCGTGAAGTTCATAATTATGAATAAAATCGACTAAGGGTAGCGATAACGAAACAATTAAACAGCTAAAGCCACCAACAATCATATTGGTTCTGAGGCCAGCAGGTTTATCTCGGCTTTCGCGCTCATAACCTACAATACCACAAAGTACTGTGGCAATAACAACGCTCAATAATATTTCTAATTCCTGATGATCAATCTCCATGTTGTTTGAATTTCTACGCTTAAGGGGCTAGAAAAACAACTAAGGAGTAATATAGATTGTTGTGATCGATGTTATTAAAACTCCATGATTTGTCCTTCATAAGCAATCTTAAAACCTTTCTCTCTAACCAATTTCGATTCATCACTATCGCTGAAGTTCAGTGGATTGGTATGGTTAAAATGAATGAAATAAACTTTTGCCTTGTCTTCATCCGATAGTTTGCCAAACAAGCTCATACTTTCCTCAACAAAGGGATGTGGTATTTCACTCATGTCGCGCCCAGGTATTTCGCCATTTTTAAAGAAAGAAGCATCTAGTAGTGCCATGTCGCTTTTTCGAATTGCTTCAATAATGTCTTGATTCCATTTACTCCACTTGTCAATATCTGGAATGAAAATGATGGACTTATCCTTGACTCTAATTTCGTAACCAACAGTTTCTGAAAACTCATCCCGGTGTGGAACGGTAAAAGGTGTAACGGAAACACTACTGTTCAATTGAATGGTAATGCTATCCTGTTGAGGTTTGATTTCAATATTATTTAAATCAACCAGCTGGCTCCATGGTCCGTTTTCTTCCAAGAAAGCCTTCATTTTAGGCATAGCATAAACAGGAACCCCCGAAGTGCCCATCACTTCTCTGCCTAAATGAATGAGCCCAGTGTAATGGCCAATATGCGCATGTGTTAAGAAAATTCCATCTAAAGGGTAATTGTTGGTTTGGGAAACATCATCCAACATTTGCAGCTGAAGTTTAAAATCAGGGGTAGCTTCAAATAACCAACGCTGTTTTGTGGTAGGGTCAACAAGGCCAAGCGCCACTGCGTTTTTTGGCTTTGCGGCTCTTTCTTTAATTAATTCCCATTCTTGTTTTTGACCGGCCTGTGGGTAGCCAGCATCTTGAGCAACACCCAAAACCACAATGAAAGGGGCTTCTGTAGGAATTTCTCTTTGGTTATTCGTTTCGCTACAAGCGGTAAAAAGAAATAAAAAAAGAGCCAAAAGAGGCTCAATTTTTAAGGTTGAATTTGGTGCTATTTTCATGGCTTAGCTTCCACAGCCTACACATTCAAAAGATGAATCCATAGGTTTTACCCCATTCAGTTTCATCGTTAAATTGTGTATTTGATCCTTAATGTCCATGTCTTTAAACATGTCTCCAGTAAGCTGCGCTGTCAGCGCTTGAATTTCTTGTTCTAGGCTTTCTTTTGTTATTTCCATTGTTCTTTTATGCTTAGGGCATTTGAATATAGGGTATATCTGAATAAAATCAAAAAAGTGTACCTTGACTTGTAACCTTTCTAAAAAGCTTAGGTTTCCCCCATTGAATTCTTAAAAAAGACGATTGGATTCTCTCTCTGACAACGCGTTAATGCTACAAGTAAAGGAAGGACAGCTCGATAAACTCGGGTTGTTGTTCGAGCGATATAACAAGAGCCTTTATGGGTTTTTCTATCGCTTAACCCTTGATCGTGAGGTGAGTGAGGATTTAGTTCAAAATGTGTTTTTGCGAATGATGAAGTACAAACACAGCTATAAAGGAGACGGCCAGTTTAAAACCTGGATGTACCATATGGCTCGAAATCTTTTTGCCGATCATTATCGGAAAAATAAAAAGATGGGCTACAAAGAAGATGTAGAGGTGACTGATAAATACTTCAGAAACGAGAATAATGCAGAGTCGAATAGAATTCAAAGGGAGGAAATGGATTTGCTGCAGCATGCCATGAATCAACTGACTTTCGAAAAGAAGGAAGTGCTTATTCTCAGTAAGTATCAAGAAATGCGATATAAAGACATTGCCGACTTACTGGGAATTACTGAAAGTGCAGTGAAGGTGCGAATCTTCAGAGCATTGAAGGATTTAAAAATGGTCTATATGCAGTTGGAGGCAACTCCTTCTGCGCAGTGAAACAACAAAATAGCTGAATGATGAAAGTGATAAAGTGTATGGTTTTGCTTATGGCATTTTTGCCAGCCCTGATGGTTAAGGGGCAAAGCGAAACCGAAACGGTAAAGAAGAGCTTTACGGTAAAAAATGAAAAGGCAACATGGTTTGCTGTGTGCAATATCGAGGGGAATATTGAAGTGGAAGCCCATGATGGCAACACCATAGAAATTGAAGTTGAGAAACGAATTTCGGGAAACCAATCAGAGATTAAACAAGGAATGGAAGAGGTGAAGCTTGATTTTGCTCAAGGCGATGATTTTGTGCGAGCCCGTTTCACTACTCCAAATAATCAGGTGAGGGAAAAAGATGATCCTCTGGCTTGTGGTTGGGACTGGAATCAAGACCGGGAACGAGTTAATTACAGGGCAAGGCTTGACTACAAAGTGAAAGTACCCAGAAACATCAGCGTGAAAATCTCTACTGTAAACAATAGCGACCTCTACATTAAAGGTGTGAAAGGTGAAGTTTATGCCAACAATGTGAATGGCGATGTAAGGTTGATTGATGTAGAAAGCAATACTAAAGCCAGTACGGTAAATGGTAAAATCGAGGTGAATTATTTAAAAATGCCTACCGAGTTTGCTGAGTTCCAAACGGTGAATGGGGAGATAGAAATATTTGCTCCAGCTAATTTGGGGGCCATTTACAACTTCGAAAGTCAATGGGGAGAGGTGTACAGTGATTTCGATTTCTCTCAAAAGCTATCGCCAAAACTAGTAGCCAATAAGGGCGAGCGCGGAGGTACAAAATATAAGATTGACAACTCCAATAGCTACCAAGTAGGAAACGGAGGGCCAGAGTTTTCATTCAAAACACTGAATGGAGATATAAGGGTAATGAAAGCTAAAAAGTAAATAAGATGGAAGAAAAATATATGTCAATGATTACTGAGTTTATTGATGGCACACTTTCGCCTGAAAGGGAAAAGGAATTCCAACAATACGTTCGAGAAGGGCATATTGATATGGCTGAGGTCGAAGAGATGGCTAAAATTCAGGGGGTAATGCTGAGTTCATCCGCACCTGAACCTTCGTCTGAGCTGAAAGAAAACTTCTACCAAATGCTGAATGAGGCACAGGAAAAACAGCCTGAAGCCAATTATGGATCTTCCTTATTAGAAAAAATAAAGAGTTTCCTTTTCGTTAACCAGTATGGTAGAATGGCCTTTGGGATTGGCCTGTTAGTTATTGGTCTTTTCTTCGGAACAACTTGGGGAAATAACTCATATAAGGAGGAACTCTCAGACTTGAATGGTCAGATGGTAGAGATGCGAGAAATGATGATGATGGCCATGTTGGAAAAAGAATCAGTTTCGGACAGATTGAAAGGCGTGCAAATGTCGTCTCAGCTTTCCTCTTCCAATCAAAAAGTCATCGATGCACTTTTTCTTACCCTCAATAGCGACCCAAGTACGAATGTGCGGATTGCTGCCTTGAATACATTGGCAGAGTTTGCCAATGACCCCAAAGTAAGAGAAGGATTGGTGAACAGTATTTCAAAACAAAAGTCGCCTTTAATGCAAGTGAACATGGCCGAATTGATGGTGAAGCTACAAGAAACAAAAGCGAAGGGTGAATTGAATTCTATTCTGGAAAATGATCAAACGCCAGAAGATGTAAAAATGACGCTCAAAGCGAGCATTGAAAAAATTATTTAATCAAAGACTCAAAAGAACAAGTAATATGAAAAAGGTAAGTGTAATACTGTTAATGATTTTATCAGCTTTTAGCATGAATGCTCAAAAGGATAAGGTAGATGCAAAAATGAAGGTTAAAGTAACTCCAGATCTAAAGATGACGATGGGGCCAGATTTTGAAATTGATCTTGGTGCGCATATTGAGCAAGCCATGAGCAGCATCGAGGGCATATTTGAAATGAACTTTGGAGATGAAGAAGGGGCATGGAAAGAAGCGTACCAGCAAGACACCGAGGAACTTGAAATTCCTTTAAGCAAGCCGGGGGAGAAAGGAAAACTACAAGTTGAATCGCATAATGGAACCGTTAAGATTTCAGCTTATTCGGGGCCTACGGTTAAGGTTAAAATGATAAAGTATAGTAAAAAGGTAGAACGTGAATCTAATGAAAATGGCATGCGCTTGTTGAGTAGCGGAGGATTTAATGTGGAAGCCGAAGAGCGAAATAACACTGTGAGAGTAGAAACAGAAGGTTGGAATAATCGAGTTGACTTTGAGATTCAGGTACCGACAAATTTTAGCCTTGAGGTAAAAACCTATAACAACGGAGCCATTGAAGTTGAGGGCGTAAATGGCGAGCACAGCATAGAAAGTTATAATGGGCCTATCACATTAAATAATGTAAGTGGCTCTGCGAGTGCTAGTACTTATAATGGAGAAGTAAAGGCTACTTTCAGTTCTGTCACTGCGAATGCACCAATGATTTTCACTACTTATAATGGCAATGTCGATTTGACCGTACCTGCTGGTACTAAGTTTAGCACGAGAATGAAAACCCATAGAGATATTTTTACTGATTTCGAAAATTTTGCTCTTCAAAAAACAACACCTAAAAAGAGTAAAGAAGGCAATGGTTATAAAGTTAAATATGAAGATTGGGTGGAAGGTAAACTCAATGGTGGCGGAGCCGAAGTAACCATGGAAACCAGAAACGGAAATATATATATCCGAAAAGGATAGCCGAAAAGAATAGTAATTTCAATCCTGTGGGTGTAAATTCACAGGATTTTTTTATTTTTACCTTCCTCAATTAATCTAAATACCGTCACATTCCTTTTTTCCATCGAGGAGAAATTGATTTTCCAAAACTAAAGTATGTACTGATGAAACGCACTGTAAAGATTTTTTTAATGTCACTCTTATGTGTAGTGTCTTTAAACCATGTTCTATCTGCCCAAAATGCAGATGCCTTGGTGACCAAACTGGCCAATAAGTATGGTAGTGTTCCTAATTACAAGCTCAATATTGTTTATGAAGCCAATAATGAGGATATGGGTTTTAAAAATGTTCAGGAAGGAACACTGGTTGTGAAAGGCGAAAAATATATTTTGAAATATGGGCCTAATGAGACTTGGCTAAACGATGGTAAAGTGGAGTATGTAGGAACAAAGGAGGAAGATCATTCCCAGATTCTATATTTCTGCCCTGGTAAGAACACAGAGGCTATTGTAGATTATGGCAACTTGTTGACTTTCTATGCTTATGAGCATAAAGCAACAATGGACGGAAACATGATTAAGTTAGTACCTACTACTACTAGGCCGTATACAGAATTACACTTGACGGTGGATGGTGACAACCTCACTAAGATTTCAGCCATTGATAGCATGGGAACTGTTTATACTTACTCACTTTCTGGTTTCAGCACTAGCATTGGTGATCCTAAGTTTGTTATCAATAAATGGGAATATGCTGAGACAATTGACGAGCGTAAAGACTGTAAGTAACTTAGCCCAAAAGAGATATAAAAGACCGATTTACTTCGGTCTTTTTTTGTTTACAGTCAGCTCAAAAACATCGTGGCGCTGATAATGTCCGGTTACATCCAAAGCCAATCGTTCTTCATAACATTTGTTAAGGTCTACTTCGGCAGTGAATATACCTTCAACACCCCATTGAGGAGCTAAAATGGTTTCTCCACTTGGTCCAAAAATACAGCTGCCACCATTCAGAATCATATGTTCGGGTTTGCCTTCAAATTCTGGGGGAAGTTTAAGCTCAGAAGGAATGTCTTTCACCCGCATAATTTGTCCAACACCAACGGCAAAGCAACGGCCTTCAAATGCATAAGAACGTGTTGCTACTTGTAGCATTTCATGAACTTTAGGCCAAACGGCCACGTGAATATGTTCACCAGAATTGTGCATGGTTTGGCGTGTTAGCGGCATCCAATGCTCCCAACAAATCAATCCGCCAATTCGTCCAAAAGGGGTGTCTACTGCTTGCAACCCTGCACCATCACCTTGACCATAAAGTAACTTTTCTGTATGTGTTGGCATTAGTTTTCGGTGATGGTTGGCAAGTTCTCCTTTTTCACTCCATGTCAGAAGGCTGTTATAAATCGTGCCGTTGCCGATTCCAGAAGTTACTTTTTCATTGATACCCATCACCACCACTACGCCTAGTTCTTTGGCCCATTCCCCAATTTGTTTTACCTCAGGCCCATTTACATCTAAACTATGTGCATGTGTTCTGGCGAAAACGGTTTTGGTAGCGGGAAAGTCCCAACGGGCGTACTCATCGCAGTAGTCAATCCAAGCGGGGTAGCCAGTAAACCAAGTTTCTCCAAAAGTGACAAGCTGAGCCCCTTTGGCAGCAGCTTCTCTTAAAAGTGCTTCCACCTTTTGCATGGATTTCTCAACGTTTAGGTATTCTGGTGCAGCCTGTACAACTCCGATGGTTACTTTCTTATTCATGCTGCCATATTACACAATCGCTGAATAAAATGTAAGAGTGGATCATTAGAAAGGAAAAGGTTACTACTAGTTTTTATCATGTTGTCATTCAATTGACTAAGAATAAGGTTGGCAAGATGCCAAAACGCTAATTGTCACTCGGCACAGCCGAGCGACTGTTAAGATAATTAGATTCAAAACTCAGTCGCTCGCTTGTAGCGAGTGACGGAAATCTATTCCTTCAGGGATTAACTATATAGTGAGCAAAACGCAGTAAACTATCTATCACTCGGCACAGCTGAGCGACTGTTCTGCAATAAAAAAGTCAAGCCTTTCGACTTGACTTTTGATCTTATTGTTAACCGATGTGACTAGTTGGACTATCACTCAGTAAAGCCTAGCGACTGTTAAAATATTAATGCTCAGAACTCAGTCGCTCGCTTGTAGCGAGTGACGGGTAGTTTTTAAAACTAGGGTTTATTATATTCAAAGAATACTTTGATTAAATCTATGTCAGAATTAAGGAAGTCGAATACTGATCTGCCCTACTTTATTACACTAACCGTTGTAGATTGGATTGATATATTTACTAGGCAGGCCTATTGCGATAAAATTGTTGAGAGCCTTAACTTTTGTATTAAGAATAAAGGTTTGATAGTTTTTGAATATGTAATTATGCCCAGTCATATTCATATGATTGCTCAATCTTTAGATGGAAATTTGAATTTCATATTACGTGATTTTAAGAGCTTTACTGCAAAACAAATCATAAAGGAAATAGGAGAGAATCAGCAATATGAGAGTCGTTCGAAATGGCTTTTGCATATGTTTGAGTTCAATGCGAAATACTATCGGCAGAATGCAAAATATATGTTCTGGCAAAAAACTAACTACCCAATCGAACTTAATTCTGCCCATATTCAATACCAGAAAACTGAATACATTCGAAATAACCCTGTTGAAGCAGGCTTGGTGACGGATGGGGAGTTTTGGCAGTATTCAAGTGCAAACCCCAATTCACCACTGAGAACTAGCAGAATGTAATGTTGGCAAGATGCCAAAACGCTAATTGTCACTCGGCACAGCCGAGCGACTGTTAAGATAATTAGATTCAAAACTCAGTCGCTCGCTTGTAGCGAGTGACGGAAATCTATTCCTTAAGGGATTAACTATATAGTGGGCAAAACGCAGTAAACTATCTATCACCCGGCACAGCCGAGCGACTGTTCTGCAATAAAAAAGGTCAAGCCTTTCGACTTGACTTTTGATCTTATTGTTAACCGATGTGACTAGTTAGACTCTTCTTCAGTTTCTCCTTTGGCCTTAATTTCTTCGGCCATTTCCTGAATTTCGTCAACATTTTTACCTTTCAAATATTCAGGTAATTGCATTCCAGCCATATTAAACATCTCTTGTAAAGGAGGTACTGATTTGTAAAGTCCAGAAATAAAATTAGCAGTAGAGCCTTTTGTTTCTGGTCCATTACCACCACCGTTGTCCCATACTGTAACCTTATCAATTTTAATGTTCTTGATGGCCTCAGTTTGAAGTCTTACTAATTCAGGTAGTTTATCTGCAATCATAATCATTACAGCGTCTTTACTGTCATCACCTGCTGCTTGAACAAGTTGTTTAAAGCCTTCTGCTTGTTTACTTAATATCTCATAGATACCACGTGCCTCAGCGTCCATTTTTAAGAATATTGCATCCGCCTCACCTTTTGCTCTTCTTCTTACATTCTCAGCTTCAGCTTCAGCATCAATCTCAATCTTCTTTTTGCCTATTTCGGCAGGTATAACAATGTTAGCGTTTTGCGTAGAACGGTCTCTTTCGGCTCTAGCATTTTCTGCTTCTTTTTGAGCTTTATAGGCCTCCTCTAATGCTTTGGCCTCTTTTACTTTTTCTGCGGCTATGGCCAACCTTTCTGCTTCTGCTTGCTCTGATCTTCTTTCTGCATCAGATTTAGCAATAATAATTCTAGAGGTGTTTTCACCTTCAACTGCTCGAGCATTTGCATCGGCAATTTTTATTCTTTCGTCTTTTTGAGCATCAGCTTCTCCCATTTTGGCCAGCGCTTCAGCATTTGCGATTTCAATTCTTTCATTTTTCTGCGCATTAGCCTCACCAATCTTTGCCTGTGCTACCGCTGCTGCTACTTGAGTACGTTGATCTTGATGAGCATTTGCTTCACCGATAAGTCCATCCCTGTTTTTCTCAGCTACACTCTGGCGAGCATCGTTAATGGCTTTTGCTGCGGCTTCTTTACCTAACGCTTCAATATAACCCGACTCATCCTTAATGTCGGTTACGTTTACGTTAATCAGCTTTAAACCAATTTTTTTCAATTCCGCTTCAACATTAGAAGCTACGTTGGCCAAGAATTTATCTCTATTAGAATTAATTTCTTCAATATCCATAGTAGCAACCACCAAACGCAACTGACCGAAAATAATGTCTTTGGCTAGGTCATGTATATTTTGTTGAGAAAGACCTAAAAGTCTTTCGGCAGCATTGGTCATTACACCTTCTTCAGTAGAAATACCCACCGTAAACCTTGAAGGAACATCCACACGAATATTTTGTCTACTCAGTGCATTGGTTAAGTTTACTTCAATAGAAATAGGAGTGAGGTCTAGAAAGGCATAGTCTTGAATTACAGGCCAAACAAATGCCGCACCTCCATGGATACACTTTGCAGAGCGGCCAGTGTCGGTGCCGGCATTGTTCCCTACTCTTCCGTAAACCACTAAAATTCTATCTGAAGGACATCGTTTGTACCTCTTAAAGAGGCCAATCAGCATTACAAAAATAAAGACCGTGACAACGGCAATTAAAATGATAAAAGTTTCGCTCATATTGATTAGGTTAATTTTTAGATACTAAAAGTATATTGTTGTTGATGACGTCTTTTACATTGACAACCGAGCCCATTGGGATGTCTATTTCGTCATCGGTTATGGCTTCCAGTTCTCTTAAAGAGCCCTGCACCTTAATCAATACTCTACCTACATTACCTCTTTCTGCTGAGATACGCATATACACTTCACCAATTCCGCCTTTTGCATTGTTGATGTTCATGGTGCCGCTGTCGGTAAGTTTACTGAAAAAGTAGAAAAGTGAGGCCATTATGGTCATCATAATCAGGCCTGATACTGTAGCGATGATTAGCGTTGTCAGGCCGCTATAGCCCGAATCTATTGATGCAATTCCTGCCCAAGAAAAAATGGTAAAGAAGCCAATAAAGTTTTTTAAGGTGAAAAACTGGAAGCCCGCACCGCCATCATGGTCTACGTCAAAATCTGGGTCTCCATCAACATCTACTTCACCTCCAACAAAGGTCAAGATCATTTGGATAATGAAAATGATGGAAAATGGAATGGCCAAACCCCAATAAATTTTATGGGTAGTTTCAAGGGTATCCCACCATTCTGAAAAATTAAAAGACATAGCAATAGAATTATATGTCTTAAATTATTGATTTATTTTTTTAGCGTATTCAGCTTTTTGTCGAGGTGGTTTAAAACTTATGGTGAAAGGTTAGTTGGGAGGTTAACCACTTTCAACTTTACTTATTGAGCGTAAACTTTACATCTTCATTTATGATCTGAGAAAGTACCTCAAGTTCGCCAGCGTTATACAGTTCTGCTATATTCATAATGTCCATTCGCTCATCTTCTGGCTTTAGGTTTACGTAGTCTTGAATCAGAACTCCTTCAATTCTTCGTGCATTAATTGCTTCGCGAAAACGCATTCCTCCTCCATCGGTATGGTATAAATAGGCCAAGTAATCCATACTGTAATCTTCTTTATCAAACCAATAAAGAAATACATCATCAAAATCTTCACCGCCACCTTCTTGGGCAAAAGTGACTTTTACCTCGTAATAGGTTTTGCCCTTCACTTCTTTTTCGCCCACATAAGTTTTATTTACCGCGGCATCATTTAACCCAAAGGGTAATCGAAAAAAGTAAATAACAGAGTTAACAGAACGGGTGTAAGCAGCTCTTTTCTCTTCCGTAATTTCTGTGGTGTCGCCATCAGTTAGCCTTACCAAACCATTGTTATTCATTATATCTAAAACCGTTTGGCCAATACTGTCGGTTTGGGTGCGGGTGTACTCAAACATCCCGTTGTTGTTTTTATAAGTGTAATCAATATTTCTGAAGGTGAGTGAAAACTCAGCCTTGTTTAGGCCTTCCATACCATGAAATGCAATGGCTTTATCTACAATTTCTTGAACTTTAGATTTGGGTTTTGCTTTCTCCGTTTTTTGTGGCGAAGAACAGGCCATGACAAAGGCAGATAGAAGTAGGGCAGATGTTTTAAGGTTCATTTATTTAATATTATGAATGGGCTTACGGCTAAGGTATAACAAAGTTAGTGATCTCAGCCTGAATCTATACACCTGGTAATTTACCTGACCTTTGCAATCCAGTTGCACATGCTTTTGCCCTACATTTGCATTTAATGAAACTTATAACGCTCTTTTTGGCGCTTACCATTTTCGGGTTGTCTACTTTCCCTTGTGGGGATGGAGCACCTGTAAGCGGAGAAGTACAAATAGAGGCTTCCGTTTCATACTTGGAGCTAACAGCTGCCCCATTGCCTCACTTAGATTTATGTTCTCCGTTTTGCAGTTGCCATTGCTGTCATACCCATATGGCTACTTCAATTGTAGCTAATTTTGTATTTGAAAAGCCTTCTACATTTTATCAAGAAGGTGTGAGTAAAGGTGTGGTAGCGCCTGATTTTGGCTTTTTTCAACCACCCAAGCTTTAGCATTTCATATCGATTTTATGTTTCTACATACAGTAGTGTGGTAGAGGCATACTTCAAATTTCATTAAGAATTTTTCAAATTTTTGAGCAGTAATCTATTGCCTTGGTTAAAGCAAGGCTGATTATCGGCATGCCCGATTTTCATTAGATCCATTCGCTCAAAGCAAATCATCAATGTAAAAGCATGGATAAACTCATTTCATTTTCCATAAAGAATAAGCTGATCATTGGGTTATTTACCCTAGGTCTGATTATTTGGGGTGGTTATTCATTAACCCAACTCCCCATAGATGCAGTGCCCGACATCACAAACAATCAGGTACAAGTAATTACTACCTCGCCTGCTTTAGCAGCCGAAGAAGTAGAGCGGCTCATTACTTTTCCCATTGAAATTACAATGGCCACGATACCTCAAATTGAAGAAATAAGATCTTTTTCAAGGTTTGGTCTTTCGGTAGTTACTATTGTTTTCGAAGAGAAAGTAGATGTGTATTGGGCACGTCAACAAGTAAACGAACGATTGGTTGAAGCCCAAGAGCAAATTCCTGCTGGGGCTGGAATGCCAAGTATGGCGCCAGTAACCACAGGTTTGGGCGAAATTTATCAGTATGTGGTAGAGCCTAAGCCCGGTTATGAAGATAAATATGACGCCAGAGAATTACGCAGTATTCAAGACTGGATAGTGCGAAGACAACTGCTGGGAACACCCGGAGTTGCTGATGTAAGCAGTTTTGGTGGCTACTTAAAGCAGTTTGAAATCGCAATTGATCCAGACCGCTTGAAAAGCATGAATGTTTCCATTGCCGAAATTTTTAAGGCACTGGAAGATAATAACCAAAATACGGGCGGTGCTTATATAGAAAAGAACGAAACAGCACTCTTTATTAGAAGCGAAGGCTTGGTGAATGATTTGGATGACATTCGGAGCATCCTCATTAAGAACAACAATGAAGGAATTCCAATCCTTATTAAGGATGCAGCAAAGGTACAGTTAGGAAGTGCGGTGCGCTACGGAGCAACCACCCGTAATGGAGAAGGCGAGGTGGTCAGTGCCATTGTTATGATGCTGAAAGGTGAAAATTCGGCAGAAGTAATCAAGAATGTTAAAAATAGGATTACCGAAATTGAAAAAACACTTCCAGAAGGTGTAGAGATTAGACCTTTTTTGGATCGAAGTAAATTAGTAGATCATGCCATTGGCACTGTGACCAAGAATCTTATTGAAGGAGCCTTAATTGTAATTTTCATTCTCCTTTTGCTGCTTGGCAATTTTAGGGCAGGCATTATTGTGGCTTCTGTAATTCCACTGGCTTTGCTCTTTGCTTTTTCCATGATGAACCTCTTTGGGGTATCGGGTAATCTGATGAGTTTAGGAGCTATTGATTTTGGTTTGATTGTAGACGGAGCGGTGATTATTGTAGAAGCCACAATGCATCATTTAACCAAGCTTAAGGTTAATCGAAAACTCACTCAGTTTGAAATGGATGATGAAGTCTACAAGGCCGCTAGTAAAATTAGAACCTCAGCTGCCTTTGGTGAAATCATTATCCTGATTGTATACTTACCAATTTTAGCATTGGTGGGAACAGAAGGTAAAATGTTTGGCCCAATGGCCCAAACCGTAGCCTTCGCCATTCTTGGAGCATTCATTCTTTCACTTACCTATGTGCCTATGATGTCGGCTTTGGTGATGAGTAAAAGGCCGAGCCAAAAGAAGAATGTTTCTGACCATATCATGGCTTTCTTACACAGACTTTACGATCCAGTGATTCGGTGGGTAATGCACAAACGCCCATTGATTATCGGCTTTTCTGTACTGTTGTTTTCAGCCGCATTATGGGTGTTTTCTAATATGGGAGGTGAATTTATTCCTACGTTGGAAGAAGGTGATTTTGCCGTTGAAACACGAGTGTTAACGGGCAGTTCGCTTCAAACTACAATTGAGGCAACTACTCAAGCAGAGAAGATTCTTCTCGATCAATTTCCAGAAGTAGAACAAGTAGTGTCAAAAATTGGAGCAGGGGAAATTCCAACAGACCCAATGCCACCTGAAGCTGCCGACATGATGATCATTTTGAAAAACAAAGATGAATGGACTTCAGCCACCAACAGGGAGGAACTGGCCAATAAAATGGGAGAGGCCTTGGAGGTAATTCCCGGAGTAACTTTTGGTTTTCTTCAGCCCATTCAAATGCGCTTTAACGAATTAATGACTGGCGTTCGGCAAGATGTGGCCATTAAAATTTATGGTGAAGACTTAGACCAACTTTCAGCATATGCCAATCAAATTGGCGAGATCGCCAATACCGTTGAAGGTGCGGTAGATCTGTATATTGAAGAGGTTACTGGGGTTCCTCAAATTATAATTGACTATAAAAGAGACCAGTTGGCAAAATATGGTTTGAGCGTAAAAGAGGTTAATCAAACCGTACAGACAGCATTTGCTGGAGCCTCCGCAGGCGTAGTTTATGAAGGCGAACAGCGTTATGATTTGGTGATTCGGCTAGAAGAAAACAGACGTGAAAGGCTGTCGGATGTGAGCAACCTTTATATAAGCCGGGCAGATGGACATCAAATTCCACTTTATCAAGTGGCCGATGTGCAAGTAAAAGAAGGGCCTTATCAAATTCAACGAGACGATACACGCAGAAGAATCATTGTCGGTTTTAACGTAAGAAACCGTGATGTACAGAGCATAGTCACCGAAATTCAAGAAAAAGTAGATACCTCTGTTGAACTAGCAACGGGTTATACAATCACCTACGGAGGCCAGTTTGAGAATTTGGTTGAAGCCAAGAAGCGTCTAAGCGTGGCGGTTCCATTGGCTTTACTTTTAATTTTTGTACTGCTATATTTTACGTTCCGTTCGGTAAAGCAAAGCCTTCTGATTTTTACCGCTATACCACTTTCAGCAATAGGCGGAATTTTCGCTTTATCGCTTAGAGGAATGCCTTTTAGCATTTCGGCTGGGGTTGGTTTTATTGCTCTTTTTGGGGTAGCGGTGCTCAACGGAATTGTATTGATTGCTGAGTTCAACAGCCTTAAAAAAGAAGGAGTTACCGATGTTTTTGAGCGAATTTATAAGGGCACATTTGTAAGGCTTCGCCCGGTAATTATGACGGCCTCTGTGGCTTCTTTGGGCTTTCTTCCAATGGCGCTTTCCAATACATCAGGAGCCGAAGTACAAAAGCCACTCGCCACCGTAGTGATTGGTGGTTTGGTTACGGCCACCTTCCTTACTTTGGTAGTGCTGCCTATTTTGTATTACTATTTCGAACGAACGGTAAAAGTAAGAAGGAGTACCGTGGCTTTGTTCTTTATTCTGGGGCTTGGCATGTTATCACCTGTCAATATTCAGGCGCAAGAAAGACCATTGGTTTTTCCATCCGTTGACTCAGCCATAGCCACAGCCATTAAGAACAACCCAACTTTAAGAGCTGCCCAAATAGAAACGCAAGAACAGCAAGCCTTGCGCAAAGGCAGTTGGAATTTGTCGAAGACTAATTTTGGCTTAGAGTACGGCCAAACCAACAGTGATTTTAACAATGACAGCCGCATATCCGTTAGTCAGAGCTTTGCTTTTCCAACCCTATATACCAACCAAGGCAAATTGGCTGAGGCGAGAATAAAAGGTAGCGAATGGATGGAAACGGCTACCCTAAACGAACTGGTACAACGTGTTAAATCTACTTGGTTTGAATTGTGGAAGGAGAAAAACAAACGAGATTTACTGCTTGAGCAAGACCAAATTTATGAGCGTTTTGTGCGCGCAGCAGAATTACGTTTTAAAACAGGCGAAAGTAATTTGTTAGAGAAAGCTACGGCAGAAGCACAAGTGGCAGAAATCAAAGTGCTGATTGCCCAAAATGAGGCTGATATTCAGATTTTAAAACATCAGCTAAAAGCTTTACTCAATGTGTCGGAAGAAATTGAAATTGCGGAGGATGATCTTGATCAGCGAAACATTGAAGCAATGTTGGTATCACCTCAAGTTTCAAATAACCCCACCTTGGCTTGGTTTAAACAGCAGATAGAAATAGCTGAAAATGAAAAGCAGGTGGAGCGTTCAAGGATGTTGCCCGAAATAAACCTCGGCTATTTCAACCAATCGTTTAATGGGCCTGGCGAAACGAGGGCTGGTGTGCCTACCAACTTCAGTTCTAGCGACCGTTTTTCGGGCGTTCAAATTGGTCTTGGGATTTCTCTTTTCGGAATGAAAGCGCAGCGTGCCAATGTAAAAGCTGCCGAGTTGAGAAAGGAACAATCTAGTGCTTTACTCGCTGCCAAAAGCAATGAACTACAGAGTCAGCTCAGTTCACTTTTTCAACAATACCAAAAGGCATTAACAAGCCTTGAGTATTACAAAAAAGAAGCTTTACCGCAATCTGAGCTTATTTTGAAGCAGGCACAAAGGGGATTTGAAAGTGGTGAAATTGGTTATGTAGAATACATTGACGGACTCAACAGAGCGCTTTCCATTGGTTTCAATCACTTAGAAATCCTTAATCAGTACAATCAAATTACTATTCAAATTGAATTCATTTCTGGGGTTCAATAATCAAAATATATAGAGATGAAAAAGACAACAAATAAATATATCAGAAATGCATTCCTCTTAGCACTTGTTGTGCTTACGATGGCTTGCGGTAATAATTCAGTTGAGTCTATAGAAATTGGAGAAGAAGGTGAAGAGCACCTTGAATTTACGCAGGCCCAATACGATCAGGCCGATATTCAAATAGGAAGTATCAAGAAGCAAATTATTGGTTCCGAATTAAGCGTAAATGGAGTGATTGACGTACCGCCACAAAGTAATGTTTCAATCAATATGCCTTATGGTGGTTTTGTGAAGTACACAGAAATGTTGCCTGGCACGCAAGTGAAAAAAGGTCAGTTATTGGTGGAGATCGAAAATCCAGAGTTTATTCAATTTCAGCAAGAGTATTTGGAGAGTATGGCCAACCGCGAATTTCTAAAAACAGAATTTGATAGACAGGAAGCCCTTTATGGAGAAAATGTAGCATCAGGTAAATCTTTTCAGCAAGCTAAAAGTGTGTACCTAATGAATGAGGCCAAACTTAAAACCATGGAGCAGAGGCTAAAACTCATTGGCTTTTCACCAGAGAAAATTGTAGGGGGCGAGGTAACTTCTTCCGTTAAAATATATTCACCAGTGTCAGGCTCCGTGCGCGATGTATACACCAACATTGGTAAATATGTGTCGCCTCAAGATGCCATCATGGACATTACAAATGCTGAAGATTTGCATGTTGAACTCACGGTGTATGAAAGTGATATTCCTAAAGTGAAAAAAGGTCAACGCATTCGTTTTAACCTTACCAACTCAAATGGGCCAACCCTCGATGCGGAAGTGTTTTTGGTAGGCAGCGGGGTGCGAGAAGACCGATCCATGACCGTGCACGGTCATATGGAAGAGAAATATGAAGGCTTATTACCTGGTATGTATGTTTCCGCTAATATTGAATTAGGTAGTCACGAGGCATGGGTGGTGCCAGACAACACCATAGTGCGTTTTGATGGCAAACATTATGTATTTGCTTATGGTGAAGAAAAGGAAGAGGAGGGTACAACAATGCACGAATTTGAGATGCTAGAGGTAGTAAAAGGCAATACGGAGGAAGGCTATACCGAAGTTACTTTCACTGACCCTTCTATCGAAATGTCGGAAGTGCAGTTAATTATTAATGGTGCCTATGCCTTATTGGGAAAAGCCAAGAACAGCGAGGGCGGAGGTCATGGTCACTAAGAATTGATCTAGCCTTTGTTCCATTTTTGATGAAAATTAATAAGCCACGCTCCAATAATATTGGAGCGTGGCTTTATTGTTTAATGATGTTCTGAATGACCAAAGTCGATTATGACTCCAAAGTTCACCACAAAGCCTTCTAGTGGTGCCCAGATGTCAAGGTCAGATGGACTCATATTGGAACCCAAATCGATGTTTTCGAACTTAGATTGACGTGTGTCAGAAAAGTTTTCGAAGTTACTGTAGAGGCTAATGTGCTTGAATTTACGCAACACCATTAAGCCAGTAATCCAGTAATTGTCCGTTCTGGTCAAATCTCTTCGGTATTGTTCGCCAGTGTAGTAGGCCTCAAGCCCAATTCTCCATTTCCCTTCTTCTTCATACACCAAAACCGCCCCAATGTTATGTTTGGCCGTCAATGGCTTTTGGTCGTTTCGGTTGTCAAACTTCTCTTGCGCATCAATTAGGGCATAATTGAAGAACAATTTGAAATCATTGTAAGTCAGTTTTAAATTGGTTTCCAAGCCTTGAGATCGCATATGGTCACTAGCATTTTCGAACCTGAATGAACTCGTAAGTGGAACCTGACGAAGCGCCAATGGATCGTTTAGTTGGGTATAGAAAAACAACTGATTTACACTGAAAGTCCAACGTTCGCCAATGGCGGTTTTGTAGTTGATATCGAAGTTTCCACCAAAAGATTTTTCGGCATCAAGGCTGGTTAAGTTCGAAGCATCTAAACCTCTGAAAGATAACCGCTCGGTATCTTCTGTAAAGATGGTTGGCGTTTTGTATCCAAGTCCACCGCCCAGTCGGTAAGAAAACTTAGAAGCAGGGTTGTAGAAAAGTGCTACTCTCGGAAGTGCAAACCAACCATAATCATTGTTGTAGTCAAGTCTAACGCCTGATTCGATTGAGAATGTTTCTGAAACTTGTTCTACTTGTTGAATAAAAGCACCAGTAGTTATTTGCTCATAATTACGATTATTGTTTGTGCCACTGTCTTCCGTAAAGTTGTCAGAATAAAGGTTTGCACCTACAATCCATCTGCTTTTGTCTCTTCCGAAAGAATAAGCCGCCTCGCTGAAAGTGGCGTATTGCTGACCATTAAACGTCAAGCTTGGCTCCTGAATAGTGCGGTCAAAACTCAACAAACTGTTTTTGATTGTGAACGACCTGTTCGCATCCCAATTCTTCTCATAACTCAACTGGTAAGAAAGCCTATTGGTGTTATTCTCTTGTAAATAAGCGTTTGCGTTACTTTGTTCCGCATCAATAGCGTCTAAATTTCCACCCAGTCGATCTTCAAAAGTACCACTTAGGGCCAGTCTGATTTTACTGTCGGCACTTGGGTAATAAAAGAAAGTAGGGTTGAAGGTTAAAGCTTTTGATTCAGGGATGTCGGAGAAATTATCATCGTTTACATCGTAAGCTTTTTGTAAACCGCCAGAAGCAAATAAACTCATTCCAAATTTGTCGTTTCGTTTGGCGTAAAAAGTGTTCACGGTTGTACCTCCGGCCGAAGTTTGATCTAGCATTAACCTAAATCTTGCTTCGTCTTCGGGCTGAATACTTACCAAGTTTACCAAACCCGCAATGGCACCACCACCATACAAAGTGGCATTACTGCCTTTGATAACTTCAACTTGTTTTAGGTCTAAAGGTGGGATTTGCATAATGCTCAAACCGCCAGAAAAACCACCATAAAGTGGAAATCCGTCCTTTAATAGTTGAGTGTAACGTCCGTCTAAACCTTGAATTCTGATGCTCTGATTGGCCGAGCTTGGTGAAGTAATCTGCATTTGGATACCCGTACTTTCGCGAAGCAGCATGGCAATGTTGGCCGATTTCATCACTGCTTTTTCTTCCAACTCCTCTGTTCCTAAAAACTCGATTCGCGTTGGAATTTCCTCAATACTTCTACTGGAACGGGTGGCTGTAACAATGGCTACTTCCTCATGCTCTTCAGTAGCCGATTCCATCATAATTTTGATGGTTTCGTTACCTACTTCGCTAAAAACATAAGTGTTGGTTTGTGTTTCATAACCTACAAAAGAAAAACGAACTTCTACTTGTGTTCCACTTAAATTGGTGAGCGTAACAAACCCTTGACTATCCGATATTCCGCCTTTGGTAGTGCTTACAAAAGCTGTAGCTCCGACAAGTGGTTCGTTGGTTTCTTCATCAAAAACCTGAAACCTAATGCTGTTTTGACCAATGGCCATATGGGTGAAAAGCATCATTAATACAGATGCTAAAAAGAATCTTTTGATCATTTTTTAATTGAATTTGAATTGAAAATCTAACTGTATTCTGAACGAATACTAGATTTTAGGAGGCTGCCAAATTTCAAATAGCGGAGGGGTAATACTTCCCGATACTTCAACTATGAAATCAACAGGTGGGTCGTTTTCAGGCATTTCTAGAAATAAGTAGGTTGAAGTGAGTGGAATATGGCAGCAAGCGCAAGCACAAAATGGAGTGCAAGTGTCTGTTTCTTCATGCGAATCTATTGGCTCAGATTCTGCGTGAATTCCATTCTCGTTTGCGCAATTATCTACTTCCCAACCTTCGGCACAAGGCATAAGGCTAAAAAAGAGAATTAATAAGGCCATGAAGGTCTTTGACCACTGCATGTCACAAATCTAATTCAAGATACCTTGCAATAGTGTTTCAAATGGATATTTATTTAGTTGAACTTAATTATTTCAACCTTCTTTATTGCTGATCTGTTTTTTCAGAAGCTGTGCATTTACTGCACATACAATGGTGCTTAAACTCATTAGTGCGGCCCCCACGGCTGGACTAATCATAATGCCCTGGTTAAAAAGTGTTCCGGCAGCCAATGGTATTGCTACCACATTGTAGCCAGTGGCCCAAACCAAGTTTTGTATCATTTTACGGTAAGTTGCTTGTCCAAATTCTATCAAACGTGTGATGTCTTTAGGGCTACTTTCTGTTAAAATAATATCTGCTGTTTCGGCAGCCACATCGGTACCTGACCCAATTGCTATTCCTACATCGGCTTTGGCCAATGCCGGTGCATCGTTTACTCCATCGCCAGTCATTGCTACAAAGTTTCCTTTCTGTTGAAGCTCGGTTATGATTTCGGATTTCTGATGTGGCAATACTTCACTGTAATAACCATCAAGCCCTAATTGATCGGATACAGACTTGGCGGTTTGGCTGTTATCGCCAGTGGCCATATAGGTTTTAATTCCTTTTTTCTGAAGAAGATGGATGGCATCTTGACTTTCATCTCTAATGCTATCGGTCAGTTTAAGGTAACCTGCTAAAGTGTTTTCCTTTAATATAAAAACTACAGTTTCAGAGGAATTGTCAAATGCTTCATTCGGTATTTCAAGACCAACTTCCTTCAAGTATCCAGGGCTAACTATTTTGAATTGTATGTCATCAATTAGAGCTTCAACCCCCTTTCCTTTTTCTGCCTTAAAGCTGCTAATGGAAGGCAAGTTGAGTTTTTGTTTTTTGGCGTGCCTCACAATACCTTTAGCAATAGGGTGCTCCGATTCTTGCTCTATTGCTGCGGCAACAGTTAACAACTCATTTTTGTCTATGTTGCTATCCATTACACAGATTTCTTTCACACCAAATTCACCTTTGGTCAAAGTGCCTGTTTTATCAAAAACAATGGCGGTAATCTTTCTTGAGTTTTCAAAGGCAGTTCGGTTTCTGATCAACAGGCCGTTTTTGGCTGAATAGGTAGTTGAAATGGCTGATACCAAAGGCACAGCAAGCCCCAAGGCATGGGGACATGTAATGATCATGACCGTGACCATGCGTTCCAAAGCGAAGTTGAAATCTTGATCGCTAAAGAACCACCAATAAATCAGGGTGGTTAGACCGCCAATTATAGCCACATAGGCTAAGGCTCCAGCTGCCTTATCTGCTAGGTTTTGTGTTTTCGATTTTGTTTGCTGTGCTTCCTTTACCAGTTTAATTACCTTGTTCAGATAGCTGTCTTCGCCAGCGGTATTCACTTTTACTTTAAGCGATCCATCAATATTGATTGCACCTCCGATCACTTGATCATCAATGGTTTTACTAACAGGCTTACTTTCACCAGTAAGTGCGCTTTCATCCAATTCGCTTTCACCTTCAACAATAAGCCCATCTGCTGGGATTTTTTCTCCGGGTTTAATAAGTATAATATCTCCTTTGTGTATCTCATTCAGTTTAATGTCTTTAACCCCATCTTCTGTAACTAAATGGGCTTCAGAAGGCATAAGCTCGGCCAGCTTTTCTAACGCCTTCGAAGCACCCATTACAGATTTCATTTCGATCCAATGACCCAAAAGCATAATATCTATTAGGGTAACCAATTCCCAGTAGAATACTTTTCCTGATAAACCGAAAACAACTGCTGTGCTGTATGCCCAAGCTACGGTGATGGCTATGGCTATTAGTGTCATCATGCCAGGCCCTCCCTTCGAAAGCTCATCTTTCAAGCCTTTTAAAAAGGGCCACCCTCCATAAAAGAAAATGAATGACGATAGGGTTGCTGAAACATAAGAAGCACCACCGAATGTGAGTTCAAACCCGAAGAATCCTTGAATCATGGGGGAAAGCACTAAAACAGGAATGCTGATTAAAAGACAGATATAAAAGCGTCTTTTAAAGTCTTCAATCATGTTGCCGTGATCGTGACCGTGGTGACCATGGCCTGCATGTTTATGATGTTCCTTATGATTTTCATGCATGGAATGGTCATGGTGTATGTGAGGGCCTTCGTGATTTGTGTGTTCCATAACTCAGGAATTAAGATTTAAACATTCAACATAAATGCGGCCATTGCCACCATGGTAACGTCTTCAACAACAGTTACAGTGCTCATAGGAAGATTAAATACATCGCCAAGGCAAGCGCACTTAATTTTTCGTTTGTTCAAGTTACTTTTTACTACGCCAATAGTGCTTACTCCCAGTACTATAACAGTGGTCCAATTGGTAATATTGGGATTCCAATTTGTAAGATAAGCCAAGCCTAAGGCTAACTCAACAAAAGGATAGATGTAGCCCCAGCCTTTCCATTTTTCAGCAACTATATCATACATTCTATATGAATCGGCAAAGCCTTGAAGGTTGAGTAGTTTAAAAAATGAGAAAACAATAAAGAAGCCTGCCATAAAATAGCGCATCCATAGCATTCCAGAAAATGAATCTAAAGGGGTTTGAGTCAAAACACTTACTCCTGCTATAAAAGTAACAATTAAGAGAAGCGGCTTATAGGTGGCAAAAAAGCCTTTTGGTTCTTCTTCCATGGTCATTGTGTTCATGGGGTTTGAGTGTACTTCGGAGATGGTGTAATTGCCTTTTTCTGATAATGCTGATTGAAATTGAGCGGTGTTGACATGACTATTCATTTTGATGGTTGCAATGCCATCTGCCAAGTTGATGTTGGCTTCTGTTACTTCAGAGAAAGCTTCTAAAGTTCTACGCACTTTAGCTTTGCAGCCTTCACAAGTCATTCCGGTAATTTGATATTGATGTTCCATTTTTGATTTAGAATTTGTTGGAACAAAGGTGGTGAAGTGGAGAAAATGATAGCGTACACAAAATCAGATTGGATGTACGCTTTTTCTAGCTAATGGTAATCTATAGATTTTCGAAGCCCTAATTTTTTAAACTCCGAGGGTGTCATGCCTGTGGTTTTTTTGAATTGTGCCGAAAGGTATTGTGCACTGTTATACTCCAGTTGGTCGGCAATGGCGGCCAAGCCTAGCTGGTCGTAAATAATGAGCTCTTTGGCGCGCTCAATTTTTTGAAGTGTAATGTATTGGCCAATGGTTTTTCCTTCTAAAGAAGAAAATAACTCATTTAAGTAGGAGTAGTCGTATCCCATTTTAGAAGCAATGAAAACAGAGAAATTTTCATTCTCTTGTTTTAAACCTACGCCATGATGAATTTCATTAATAATGAGGCTTTTGATTTGTGTTACTCGTTCTGATTTTTCATTGTCGAGCAACTCAAAACCAAGTAATTGGAGTTGGGTGTCAAGTCGCTTTTTTTCTTCATCTGAAATAGGGGAGGTGAGTTCTACTTCTCCAAGTTGAATGTGGCTTATTTGGATGCCAAGCGTATTAGAAACTGCGTTTTCTACTGCTATAATGCAGCGGTTACATACCATATTTTTTATGTGCAGTTTCATGACCCCAATTTATTAAAATGGAATGGCATATTTGGGTGTTCTGTGGTTTTTTCTCCCTTAAACATGAGGTTCGTTTTCTACAAAAAGACTAAAAGAGGGAGGGCAGATTGCTTAGGAATTACTTCTTTCAAGAATGATGATTTCGGCATGGTATTTTGACTTAATTATCTGATAGATAGGTTGTTTTAACCTGCTGTTTTTAAACTAAATCATGTTGTTATGAATAACCCAAACCAAAAGTTGTCACCCTACTTAAAGTTTCTATTTATGATGCTCGTCTCATTTATGATGATGTACGGAATCATGTTTTTAAACGTGGCTGAAATTGATCATATTTTGCTGAGCACCACCCGAACCTACATGAGTTTACTGATGGTAGCTCCAATGGCTATTAGTATGATGTTGTTTATGTGGGGAATGTATGAGAATAAAAGACTTAATACAGTGATTATTTCAGGGGCTGCAATCGTGTTTATTGTTGTATTAACTGCATTGAGAACGCAAACTCCAATTAAGGATGTACAGTATATGAAGGCCATGATTCCTCACCATTCTTCGGCCATCATGGTAAGTGAAAATGCAACGTTTGAAGATCCTGAAACTGCTGAATTGGCAAAGCAGATTATTGAGGCCCAAGAAAGAGAAATTGCTCAAATGAAAAGAATTATTGAGCGGTTGGAAAAGTAACGTGGTTATTTTGGGATAAAGTAGAGTTATCTACTTTATCCCGGATCTTTGAGATTGATTTTACTGATTGATAGTTTCTTGAACACTTCCACAGTGAAGCATTCTATCACCGAAGTATGGATTATTTACTTGCTCTTCGGCTGCTAACCAATAGGCTCCTTTGTTGTTAAATGCCATTGGACAATACTGCTTGTAGAGCACAGTTTCTGAACCTCCTGCCTTTACGATTGAATACATGTTTGCAGATAGACCTTCAAATGCAATGCGTTGAGTAGCCACATCAGTGCTACCAGCTATGGCTTTCAAGTCTGCTGTTAAAGCATCGTTGTTGTTTACTTTAAGAAAATCGTTGGCGGCTTTTTGAGCTTTAGCACCATCGGTGGCTACTAAGGCATCTTTTAGAGCCAAGTAGTTTTCTACCAAGTTTACTTTCGCTGTTGATTTTTCTTCTTTGTTTCCACCGCAGGCAACCACTGTGGCTACCAATGCGATTAATAGAATTGCTCTTTTCATTATCGTTTTATGTTTGTTTCGTTTTTCTCTATTGACTATTGACTATTGACTATTGACTATTGACTATTGACCAATCACCGACTCCACGCTTCCGCAGGTCAGCATCATGTCTCCAAAATATGGGTTAATAATGTTCTCGTCTTTGCTTATCCAAGTCGCTCCTTTGTTGTCGTTTGCCATAGGGCAAAACTGAACATAGAGCGGGCTATTAATATCGGTGCCGAACGATTGAACCGCATTGATTAAGGCTTTAGAAAGGTTAATGAACTCTAGCCTTTGTTGGTCTCTGTTGCTACTTCCTTCTATTTTCTTAAGGCTTTCATCCATTGGGTTCAGCATGGCCATCCAGTGTGTATGGGCTTCACCTTTGGTCAGGCTCATATCTACTTTAGACAGCAGTTCCTTCACTTTTACAGCTGCACTTTTAATACTATTGGGCTCACCTTTTACCATTTTATCTTTTAAGTCGATATAGGCTGTGGCTACTGTTCCAAGCTGTTTTTGGAAAGGAGCCGCCACAAGACTTTTGAAATCTTTTGATTCGGGTAAAGTGACTACAGGAAAACCAGAGCTAGAGGCTTCTGCTGTATTTTTTCTAGGATTCATCATGCTTATTTTGCCTTTGAGCTGCGACTCAGAGTCTAAAGTGAATGCGCCATTGGTGACCACTTCGTCACCGATAGACAGGCCAGATTTTACTTGATAATAGTCGCCTGAAGCATCGCCTAAGGTTACTTCATTCAACATAAAGTATTCGTTGCCTTCTTCATTCACTTTGGTGTAAACTACAGAACGTTCGCCTGTCCATAAAACAGCTGATTTAGGCACCATCAGACCACCACTTTCTGAGTTCATGGTTACTTTACCTTTCAAGAAAACATCAGGCTTTAGTGCCCCATTCGCGTTATTAACATCTACTCGAACTTCTACAACTCTGCTGCTTGCATTTAACACCGGCTCGATAAAGGCTATTTTTCCTGAAAACTGCTGACTTGAAATTGATCTAGCAGTGAAGTCAATTTGCTGGCCGACACTTAAGTTTTTTAAGTCTCTTTCATATACTTCAAATACCGCCCAAACTTTAGATAGATCAGTGATTTCCAGAAGCACTCCACCTTCATTAAGGTGGTCTCCATTACTCACCATTTTCTTGCTTATAACTCCATCATAATCAGCAAGTAAATCAAAGGTGCGCATGGGTGTATTAGAGCTTTCAATTTTCTGAATTTGCTCCATGCTCAACTTCCAATGGTGAAGTTTTTTACGCGCAGCTTCGAGCAAAATAGGATTGGAATTTTCAACCTTTTTGGCTTCAATGAGCTCTTCTTGCGCGGTAACCAATTCGGGTGAATACAACTCAGCTATTTTGTCGCCTTTGCGTACGGTTTCACCCTCAAAGTTTTTGTATAGCTTTTCAATTCTGGCAGCAAAGTGAGTGGTTTGTACATTTACTCTGCGTTCATCTGCTTTTACTTTTCCGTTCAATGTTAACCCTGCTTCAGGATTCCCGCTTCCAATGATGGAAGTTTGAATATTGGCCAACTGAATTGCTGCATTCGACATTTTCAGCATTTTCGGATTGTCGCTACCGCTTTCTTCCTTTAAAGGAATTAAATCCATACCGCAGAAGGGGCAATCGCCTGGTTCTGGCTGCCGAACTTGAGGATGCATTGAGCAGGTCCATAGCCCAGATGCAGTTTGCTCTAGCTCATGACCTTCACCTTCATGTCCATCAAGTTGAGCGGTGGGGTTGGGGCTTCCTCCTAAAAACAGTGCTCCAATAAGTAGCCCTAAACCGAGGGTTACTAAGCCTGTTATTACTATTGATCTGTTTATTTTCATCGGCTTATAAATTAACTTTTGCTGTTCTCACCATTGAAGTCTCACCAATTTCTGTCCACGAAACATAAACATCTTCCTTGTTGCTGGTGAGCACAGGAAATCCGCTGCTTCTTGATGAGGATGATTTGGCTACTTCCATTTTTTGAAGCAACTCTCCTTTTTGATTGTATTGTGCTAACATGATTTGTGCTGCGTCATTCTTGGTTTCCATATAGCTTACCAATACCGTTTGGTCTGGCAGCATAGTAGCATCTACTCTTCCGCTTGTTATTTTTTCACTCACTACAATTGGGGCTGAGAATGTAGCGCCTGCATCGGTTGAAATGGCAAGTTTAACAGTAGGAACGCCTCCGCTGGCGGTAAACCAAGCTACTGCAGTGTTTTGACCGCTTGAGGTTACAGATGGGCCATTTACTGGGCAACCTGCTATTTTCCAATCGTCTGCATTAATGATTTGCGGTGCTGTCCATTCGCCATTTACATAGCGTACAATGGCCATATCTCTAATTTCTTCTTCGGAACGATTTCTATAAACTACTACAGGGCCGTTGTCTGTCATGGTAACAGATGTTTGGCAACAATCGCATACACGATTGTCTAACTCCCATTCTTCTGATATCTCTCCTGTTCTGTCAAAAATAGCAGCCCTTAGTGTCATGGCTCCACCTCCCATTGAATGGCCATCTGCACTTTCGTGTCCTTCACCTTTGGTAAACCTTCCGTCAAGCCAAGTCGCTATCATTCTGTCCTTATCAATAGGCATCATGCTCACGAATCCATGTTCTGCGGCTATGTTGTCTTTGTGTGGAATAAACGATTCCATCCAGTTATTTCCAGAATTACTAGCTGTGGTGATATGCACATCGTAATCGTAAGTACTCTCGGTTCTTTTTTGTAGCCAATGTGCGGCCATCCAGTCTTCATTGACAGCAATGGAAGGGAAATCGGCCCAGTTCAAAAACCAGTTGCCTCCTTCTGCTATCTTTTTAGGAGAAGTCCATTGGCCATTTTCTAATTTAGAAAACGAGAGAATCGCTTTTTTTTCTTTTTTCTCAACCCACGATAAATAAACGTTCCCTTTTTTATCCGTAAAGAGGTTTGGTTCTTGGCTTCCTTCTGCGGCAGGACTATCAATATTGGTAACTGTAGGCTCTACTTCCTTTGCCGACTGGCAGGAAGAGGCTGCAACAATTGCAATGATTAAAATTGAATAAATCTTTTTCATGGTTTAATTTTTAAGGTGGGATTTGAACAATGAAATATTTTCTGGGCTGTCCCATTCTTTGGCACCCATGTGTTCGTAAACGAGATTACCGTTTCCATCTATAATGTATGAGGCTGGAAGAGAGTATATATTGAGCGCTTCAAGCCCCATTCCTAACTTGGCAAAATCAAATGTGTAATCATTTTTTGCAATGAAGCTTTCTATTTTATCATGCTCTTCATTAGAAACAGCAATGAATACATAGCCTTCGTTTTCCAATTTTGCTTTAGCCCTTTCTATTGAAGGCATTTCTTTCAAACATGGGCCACACCAAGTGGCCCAAACGTTTACAAAGGCCATTTTTCCGTTTAAATCTGCTACGGTCAGTGCTTTACCGTCCATGGTTTTTAAATCTAGCTTATCGAAAAATGGCTTCTCTTCTTTAGCGTTATTGCAGCCTACAAGTAGTCCGATAAGACCAAAACTCACTATATATCGAATGTAGGTCATGATGTAGCTATTTTGAATGATACTTTTATTTCAGCCCAACTGATTGAAATTTCTCCGGTATTGTTATCTACAGAATTAACCTCGTAGAGTAAATGTTCCTGAATAGTTTCTAGTTTTTCAGGCACCAGCTGTAGTCTTAAAACATCCTTAGCTTGGTCATAGTTGTCGGCCAAATGCTGGTTGTAATCGGTGTTTATGATCAACGTCCATTCATTTTTGTCCGGTATGGTAAACAAGGCGTATTTGCCTTTGCTTACCTTATTTCCATTAAGCTCAACATCGGTAGAAAATTCTATAGAAGTGGCACTGTGCGCTCCTGTTACCCATACTTCATTATAGGCAACCAAGCCTCCATAAATATTTCTTCCTCTTACTCCTGGTGAATAATAGTCTATTTGTACCTGAGTGTTTCCAATCGTGTTTTTGGCGGAAGCTGCTGGGCTTTTGGGCTTAGCTACTTCTTCACTGGCTGTAGGCTCTTTAAGCTCTTCAGCCTGCTTCTTTTCTCCAGCGCATGCATAAAGCATAAAACTTAGCGCAATGCTAAAAAGTAAGGTTATAGTTTTCGGTTTCATTTGAATTGGTTTAAGGTTGAACCAGTGAGGTACTCTCTCTTGTAAAGCGCCTCTCTGTGTTTGATTTTAGATTTGATTTTGGTTAGCTGTAACTGCAATAGCTTTTGTTGCGTGGCCAATAAGTCTTCGAAATTGCGGTTGTCATTGGTGTATTCGCTGATCAGAATACTTAGTAAAGTCTGTGTTTTATTTACCTCACTATTAATTTGATTCAATTCTTTAAGTGCAGCTTGAATATCGAACTCGGTAGTGTTCCAGGTGTTTCGTAGCTGATTTTGTAAACCGTAATACTGTCCTGCAATCACTTCTTTTTTAAGCTCTGCTTCTTTAATAACAGATTGATTTTTTTTACCGAAAATAGGTAAGCTAACGGTTACCATGGGCATTAACACATCTTTACCGTTGTCGGCCATGGTCATGTCTTTGCGCTTGTTTACCATTACATAATCTAAGCCTACGCCTATATTGGGCTTTCTTTTAAGCTGAGCAAGAATAACCTCGCTGTCTACGGCTTCTAAATTTGCTTGAACAGCCTTAATTCCTGGTTGATTAACCAATACTGAATCTAATGAGGCACCATGCTGGTTATTAATTTCTAACGACTCGTTGATAATTACCTCGGTATTTAAGTCTCGATTGAGTAAGGTATTGAAATCTCCAAGTAGGCTGGCTTTTTTAAGCTCAAGTAATTCTAGTTTTGTCTGCGACTGCTCAATGGTAATCTGAACTCTCACTAAGTCTGTTAATGAGACTAAACTGGCTTCGTACTTTGT
The DNA here is from genome assembly GCF_001267955.1 of Roseivirga seohaensis subsp. aquiponti. NCBI lineage: Bacteria > Pseudomonadati > Bacteroidota > Cytophagia > Cytophagales > Roseivirgaceae > Roseivirga > Roseivirga seohaensis. The sequence continues at coordinate 78,698 of NZ_JSVA01000022.1, read as the reverse complement.
TTTGGTGATAGGTTCATAGGAACGCAGAATTCTTAAGTTTTCTGTGGTGATCCTTATTTCTTCTTGAACCTCAAAAAGAAGCAACCATTTGGTTTTCACGTTAAGAAAAAGAAGGTTTTTAGCTTCTTCAAACTCTTCGAACCTAGCCTTGGCAATACTTGTTGTGGCTTGCTCTTTGGTTTTGAGCGTACCCATCCACGGAAACATCTGTGAGATGGACAATTTAAGCTGTTGAGCACCTACACGGGTTTCTACTGGAGAAATGAAATAACCAAAACTTAAATTTGGGTCTGGTAAAACCCCTTGTTGATTAACATTTTCTAAGGCAACTAAGTATTGATTGTATTTGGCTTTTAGAGCTGGATTTTGCTCAGCGGCAATCATGAGGTAATCATTAAGAGGGGATTGAGCCCGAAGGCCCATTCCCATCAATATCCATACACCACAGATATAAAAAATGTTTTTTCTTAAGCGAAAATTAACAACGCTTTTTAGTTGATATTCAATAGTTTGAATGTTTGAAAGTAACTGAAAACTCACTAACTGAATAAGCTTAATGGTAAGAGCGGTATATTTGTTTAATTGATATATTAAATTGTATGATGGCTGGTTCATAGCGATTTCATTTTTAATGTTGATCGGAACTGTGCATCCTTGTAAAAAGAGTAAAGTACAGGTACCACGAACAGTGTAATTAAGGCAATAAGCATTCCTCCAAAGGATGGAATCGCCATTGGGATCATCACATCAGCCCCCCTTCCTGAAGAAGTCAAAACAGGCAATAATGCTAGTAGGGTAGTGGCGGTTGTCATTAAACAAGGGCGTACTCTTCTTTTGCCTGCCTCAATGACTAAGGCTCTTGTTTCTTCCTTGTTTAGGTTCTCCTTTCCTTCAAAAGATTGGGTTAGGTAAGTGGCAATTAAAACACCATCGTCCGTAGCAATTCCAAACAGCGCAATAAAACCTACCCAAACCGCTACACTTAAATTGATTGGGCTGATTTGAAACAGCTCTCGCATATTGGTGCCGAACAAACTGAAGTCGAGGAAGCCATCCCAACCATATAGGCCTAACATTAGGAATCCTCCGCCAAAGGCTACTGCAATTCCAGAAAACACCATAAGCGTAACAGGTACCGATTTGAATTGAAAGTAGAGGATTAGGAAAATAACGGCCAACACAATTGGAATAACTATGGCAAGCCTAGCTTCTGCTCTTTGTTGATTTTGATAGTTTCCAGCAAACTGGAAGGAAACGCCAGAAGGAACTTTCAACTCACCGTTTTCAATTTTTTGGTCGATTAAGTTTTGCGCTTGTTCCACCACATCAGTTTCGGCATACCCCGTGTTCTTATCGAAGATCACATAACCCACAAGGAAAGTGTCTTCACTTTTAATCATTTGAGCGCCTTGAGTGTATTCTATACTGGCCAATTGCCCAAGAGGAATTTGGCCATTTGAAGGGGTTGGAATAAGAATATTTTTAAGTGCTTCTGGGTCATCTCTCAATTCTCTAGGATAACGAACCCTAATTGGATATCGCTCTCTGCCTTCAACCGTTTTGGAGAGTTCCATGCCCCCAACCGCTACTTGTAAATATTGCTGCACTTGTACAACGCTTAAACCATATAAGGCCAGTGCTTCTCGATCTAAGTTGATAAGCAGATAAGGCTTGCCTACAATTCGTTCAGCAAAAACCGATTGCGTTTTTACCGAAGGCACTTCTTTCAGAATATCTTCAAGCTGTAGACCGAATGCCTCAATGGTGGCCAAATCTGGGCCTTTCACTTTTATGCCCATGGGGGCTCGCATGCCAGTTTGCAACATCACAAGACGAGTTTCTATGGGTTGTAATTTTGGGGCTGAAGTAACGCCCGGTAAACGAGTAGCTTCTACAATTTCATTCCAAATATCATCTGGGGAAGAAATATGGTCTCGCCACTGGCGAAAGTAAGAACCATCTTCATCGGGAATTAAGTTGCCTTTTTCATCGCGTATAAATTCTCCACCCTCCTTTTTAAAGCGAAGTCTTCTTCCGTTTTCATCGGTGAGGTATTCACTTTTGTAGTTGATGATGTTTTCGTACATCGAGATGGGCGCAGGATCCAAAGCGCTTTCCGTTCTTCCTAATTTCCCCACTACAGATTCAATTTCAGGAATAGCAGTTACCGCCATGTCTAGAGTTTTGAGCACTTCAAGATTTTGCGCCATTCCTGCGTGAGGCATACTAGTAGGCATAAGAAGGAAAGAACCTTCGTCTAATGAAGGCATAAACTCTTTTCCAATACCTGGGAAAGTATGACTCAGGTTTGAATAGGTTTTGTTCGTGCGAACTGAGTCACCGAAAGTGGCGGGAATAAAACCAAACACCTTATCGAATCCCTGCCAAATGGTAATTCCTAATAAAACAATGAAAGTCGGCACAAGTAGGAATTTCAACCTGTTTTGTAAACACCAATCCAGAATTCTTGGGTAGAAGTGAATAAACAGATTAAAGAAGCCTAAAGTAATTCCTATGATCAGCGCAACGAAAATAAAGTTAACCAAGCCACTTACTTGAGCCCCAAGTGGCATCCATTCTTGACTTAGTAGTATGGTAATGGCCAATAAAGAAATGGCAATAGTCCCGTATTTCAAGAAGCCAAGAGAGGGAACAAAATGGCGAATGATATTTAAAATACCGAAGGCAATCAATATCCAGCCGGCAAAAGAATAGGATAGAGTTAAGGCCCAAACTCCAAAAGCAATCAGCCCAATGTTGAGTGCTAACTTTAGGTTTTTGCCTTTAGGTTTAAAGCCAAAGCACCAATAAGCCATTGTGGGCAGAATGATTAGGGCAACAATGATGGCCGCAATGAGCGCGAAACTCTTAGTGTAAGCCAAAGGAGAGAATAATTTGCCCTCCGCAGCCTGCAAAGTGAACACGGGAATAAAACTGACAATTGTAGTTAGAACAGCCGTGATAATAGCTGAGGCAATTTCTTGACTAGCCTCTAAAATTGTTTTCAAAAGTGGCTGATCCTTCTTCTCATTCAAGTGTTGGGTAATGTTTTCGGTGAGCACAATCCCCACATCCACCATAGTGCCAATGGCAATGGCAATTCCTGATAGCGCAACAATATTGGCATCTATACCAAAATAACGCATGGCAATAAAACACATGAGTACAGCAATGGGAAGCAAGCTGGAAATCAGAATTGAGGCTCTTAGGTTAAAGAGCATCACCAATACCACCACAACCGTAATTAGAATTTCTAGCGTTAACGCTTCTTCTAAAGTGCCGATGGTTTCCTTAATCAACTTGGTGCGATCGTAAAAAGGCACAATAGTAAGTTTGGAAACGGTACCGTCTGCCAATGTTCTTGAAGGAAGGCCTTGACTGATTTCTTCAATTTTTAGCTTCACATTATCAATCACTGCCATTGGGTTAGCTCCATAACGAGCCACTACCACACCGCCCACAGCTTCTGCTCCCGATTTATCCAAAGCACCTCTTCTGGCCATTGGCCCTAAAGAAACATGGGCCAAATCTTTGACTAGAATTGGTGTATTCGAATTTGATTTTACAACTGCATTTTCTAAGTCAGCAAGACTTTTAACATAGCCTAACCCTCTTACTAGATACTCTGCTCGGTTAATTTCTAAAGTTTTTGCTCCAATATCTTGGTTCGATTCCTTTACAGCCTTGACCACTTCATCTAAAGAAACACCATAACCTTCCATGGCATTTGGGTCAATGTCCACTTGGTATTCTTTGACAAAACCACCCACAGAAGCAACTTCCGATACACCTTCGGCTGAGGCCAGAGCATACCTGACAGTGTAGTCCTGAACCGTTCTAATTTCTTGTGGATCCCACCCGCCAGAAGGGTTGCCATTCTCGTCCCTTCCTTCAATTGTATACCAAAAAATTTGACCCAACCCTGTAGCGTCAGGCCCTAAGGCAGGCTGTACTCCATCAGGTAAAAGGCCTTTGGGCAACGAATTCAGTTTTTCTATAATTCTACTTCTGCTCCAATAGAATTCTATGTCCTCATTGAAAATGATGTAAATGGAAGAAACTCCAAAAATTGAGGAACTCCGAATGGTTTTCACCCCTGGAATACCCAATAAGGAAGAGGTAAGCGGGTAAGTGATTTGGTCATCAATGTCTTGTGGCGACCTTCCAGCCCATTCGGTAAAAACGATTTGTTGGTTCTCACCAATATCAGGAATAGCGTCTACGGGTACAGGGTCTTTGGGTAGGTTGATATCCCAATCGAATGGTGCTGTTACTAAGCCCCATCCCACAAAGGCCACCATAAAAAGAAAGGTGACAAGTCGGTTTTCTAAAAAGAATTTAATTAGTCTATTGATCATTGAAATGTGCGTTACAATCAGAAAATGACGGTTTTGCCCAAGGGAAGGGCAGATCAGCACAAATCAATTCAATTAGATTTTATTCCAGATTAAAAATGGAATAAGATGGCTTTCTAAAAAGGCACAGCTAAATCTAACCTATGATAAGGCTGATTAAGACTGTAATGCCGCAGGAATTTTAAGAGAATGGTATGCGATATAGAGGTCAAGTTTGGGGACATCGGGTGGGCCTGTGTTCTTAACTTCTACTTTTTCTTCTTTCTCGTCCATAACAACAAGTAACTCGCTGTATGGCACTTCATAAAGAAGATGATAATTGGCATTAGGAATGCCGTTAAGTGCGGAGGCCTGTTGTGTGTCTTCGATTTTGGTTAAAGACCACTCATCCTCACAACAGTCTTTCATGCTTTTATGCATTTCGGCAGACATGTTGCACTTTTTTTCCTGTTGTTTGAATAGTGCAGTCTCCTTTACTCTACCCATGCATACATGCTGACCAATCAATATTCCTGTGCTGGCTAGCAAGTAAAGTGTAGTGAATAATATGGTAACTGATTTTTTCAAGCTGGCCAAATATACGGAAGTTTTAGAATATGGTTTAATTAATGGCAAATCTCCTTCTATCCGATACTGTTTCCATTGTTTAAATGGGCTTACTACTTTTCCATTGATCAACCATATTAGTATATCATGAATAAGAAAATTTTACTTACACTAATGGTCTTTATAGGGCTGTTAGGCTCCGTTTCTGCCCAAAAAATCGATATGTCACTTTTGGAAGACATGAAGCCAAGGAGCATTGGTCCAGCTGGAGCAAGTGGTAGGATAACCGCCTTTGATGTAGAGCTTAATAACCCCGATATAATTTACGCTGGCACAGCTGCTGGCGGTTTATGGGTGTCTGAAAATGGAGGTTCCACTTGGGATGTGTTGTTTGATGACGGCAAGTCAGCTTCAATCGGTTCTATTGCCATTAATCAAAATAATCCTAATGAAATTTGGGTAGGAACGGGCGAAGGAAACCCACGAAATAGCATGAACAATGGTGCTGGAATTTATAAGACCATTGATAAAGGTAGAACTTGGGAATTTTTAGGATTAGAAAAAACCAATGGTATTCACAGAATTATCCTCAACCCTAATGACCCCAAAATAGCAGTAGTTGCAGCTACGGGTACACCTTGGGGAGAAAATCCAGAACGAGGTATTTATAAAACCACAGATGGCGGTAAAACTTGGAATAAGACTTTGTACATAGATGTAAAAACAGGAGCTGCCGACTTGGTGGTCGATCCTTCAAATCCAAATAAACTCATTGCTGCCATGTGGGAACACAGAAGATGGCCTTGGTTTTTCAATTCAGGCGGACCTGGTTCTGGTATATTTGTGAGTTTAGATGGCGGAGACACTTGGAATAGAAGAACAGCAGAAGATGGTTTGCCAAAAGGCGATTTAGGTCGTATAGGTTTGGCTTTTGCCCCTTCAGATCCCAACAGGGTTTACGCATATGTAGAATCAAAATCGAATGCAATTTTCCGTTCAGATGATGGCGGTTTTAATTGGAGACAGGTTTCGAAAGATGGGGACAGAAATATAGGTGGAAGACCTTTTTACTATGCCGATATCTATGTTGATCCGATTAATGAAAATCGAATTTACAGTATCCATTCTACCGTTACGGTTTCTGAAGACGGAGGAAAAACTTGGGGCAGTTTTGTTTCTGGCGGAAGAGTACACACCGATCACCACGCATGGTGGATTCACCCAAAAGACCCTTCTTATATTTTAGATGGCCATGATGGCGGACTTACTTATACCAGAGATCGCGGTAAGAACTGGCATTTTGTAGAGAGCCTTCCGCTTACACAGTTTTACCATGTTCGAGTAGATAATGACATCCCTTATAATATTTATGGCGGAGCGCAAGACAATGGTTCTTGGAGAGGCCCAAGCCAATCGTGGTTCAGAGGCGGAATACGTAATTTTTACTGGCAGCGACTGAGTACTGGCGATGGCTTTGACATGGCACCCGACCCAAGAGATAACCGCTACGGCTGGTCAATGGGGCAGGGCGGAAACTTGAATTATTATGATCGAGTAACGGGCTTAATGAATAAAGTTCGTCCGGTTCACCCAGAAGGTGTTGCTTTACGCTTTAACTGGAATGCTGCTTTAGAAGTAGATAAAATTGATGAATCTGTCGCTTATTACGGCAGTCAGTTCTTACATAAAACCAACGACCGTGGTGCATCATGGGAAATCATTTCTCCGGATTTAACTACTAACGATCCTGCCAAACAAGATTACAAATCAGGAGGACTTACTTATGATAATACCGCTGCTGAAAACCACACAACGATTACGGCTATTGGACCAAGCCCGAAGCAAGCAGGTGTAATTTGGGTAGGTACAGATGATGGCAATGTTCAAGTAACTCAAGATGGAGGTAAAACCTGGAGCAATGTGGTGAGCAACATGAAAGGACTTCCTGCCAATGCTTGGATTACTCAAGTTCAACCTTCTGAATACGATGCCGCAGAGGCTTTCGTGGTTATAGATAACCACAGAATGCATGACTGGACGCCTTATGTTTATCATACCAAGAACTTTGGCCGTACCTGGACGAGGCTTGTGGATGATACCAATATGAGAGGCGCAACCTTGAGTTTTGTACAAGACCCAATTGAACCAAAATTGATGTTTACAGGCACTGAGTTTGGTCTTTGGGTAAGTATAGATGCTGGTGCAACTTGGTCGCAATGGACCAATGGTTACGGTACACTTCCAACTCAAGACATGGTGATTCACCCTAGAGAACACGATTTGGTGATTGCTACTTTTGGCAGGTCTTTCTGGGTATTGGACGATATTCGTCCGCTACGGGCAATGGCGGCCATGGGAATGAAAAAATTACTTGATAAGCAGGTACAGGCTTTCGATGCGCCAGATGCATACAAGGCATTTATTGGTGAGTCTTTTGGCTACCGCGCCAACCTAGTTGGTGATGCCATTTTTGAAGGCGACAATCGCTCTCCTAACGCCATGATCTCTTTCTATTTTAAAGGGAAAGACGATAAAACAGAGCGCGTTAAGATTGAAATTCTTGATGACAAAGGAGTGGTGGTGAAAACCATAAATCAAAACGCAAAGAATGGTTTGAACCGATTAGAGTGGAGGCTAGATTCTGATGGGGATCCATCAGCAGGTCGTTTTTCTCGTGGCCCAGATGTTTTCCCAGGTACTTACACCATTCGCGTAAGCTATAAAAACGAACAAAGCGAAGCCAAAGTGAATGTTTTTGCAGACCCTAGAATGGAAGTGAACATGCAAGACATGATTGCCAAAAGAGCATTTATGGAGAAGTATAATCAGTTGCAAAGTCAAGTGAGTTCCATGACCACCGATTTGCGAAATGCAAAAGCTGCTATTGAAAAAGTGAATGCAAGGGTGAGAGAAGAAGAAAAATCGGTGGCAGACCCAGTAATCAAACGTGGACAAGAAATGATTAAAGCCATTGACGAATTGTATTACCAGATTAACAGCAAACCTGCACCTCAAGGAAGTTACAGTGACCGAACGGTATTGTCTGCTAAATTAGGCTTGGTAAGAGGAGCAATGCAGTCGGTACAATTGCCAATCACCAAAAACGATGAAACGGCCATGAAGCTTATCGAAGCTGCTATTCCTCCAATGGAAGCCAAGGTAAAAGTGCTTTTAGCCAATGACTTTGCGGCTTACAAAAGCTATGTGAATGGGTTAGGTTTAAAACTGATTTCTGATAAATAGCATTGATGAATGCCTAAAAACACAAAAGGTCGAGAGTTTCTTTAAGCTCTCGACCTTTTGCTTTTTTTGTTGATTACAGAGTTTAACGGATATAAAAACTAACCCCTAAATTAATATTGCTCATGTTAAGGTTCAAGCCGTAGTTTTCATTTACGGTTTCAACAGTACCGAATTTTGTGGTTTCTTTAGAATAGTTCAACATTCCCCAGTTCATATCTAAAGCAAATTTAGGAGACAAGAAGTAAGTCATTCCTGGAGCAAGCCTTACATCGAATGAGTTAATATCGGCATCGCCTCCACCTACTTCTCTATTCCCAAAACCAAAAGTTAAAGAAGGCTCTAAGTACAGATAGAAGTTTTCAACCATAGGTTTGTGAAAACGTGCGTAGGCACCAAGGCTGAACCTATCAGATTTAGATCCATTAAATTTACCGCTTGTGTACCCAACAATACCTCCTAAACTAGTTGTCTCCGATACGAAAACACCAGCTTTTGGTAACAGCGAAAAACTAGATGTTTCTGTACCTGAATTGTTTGTTTTTTGAATTCCAACATTTCCAGTTATCTGTATATCTCCTTTTTGAATTTGGGCAAAAGCCATGGTACTCACCAATAGAATTGCCATTGTAAAAATTAACTTTTTCATGATTTTGTTTTTGAGTTTTAAAAATGATTTAACCTTTAGACAATTTGTAAGCATTGAGAATCTTCCTTTTAATGCTACTGGGTAAATAATTATTTTAGCGGAAGTAATTGTCTGTTAACAAGTAATTGATCTAAAAATAGATCAATTAATGATTTGAGTTTGCTTTGGTTTAAAAGCCTGTGTTTTTAGTTATTGGAGTGCTTTTGTTTTAAGAAAATCACTTTCACTAACCGTAGCTTTTTCGCTAGTGTCCGCATCCATATAGATTTTCCAAGTGCCATTCACTTTTTTTAAGGTGACATTAAACTTGCCATAGTGGTGTTCTGGGGTATAGCCATTATAACGTGTAAGCCTATAGATGCCTGTTTCATAAGCCCAATCTCCTTTTTGTACTCGATTAATAAAACCGAACTGAATCCGCTGTTTGATTTTACGCTCATTCCATAAGTTGAACATATTGAGATTAGAATCTTTGTACTCCCTGCCTATTAGTATTTGATTTTGATCAATGGGTATTCTGAGTACATCATCTGTGTGAATGTAATTGAAAAGACTGGCATTCAAATCTTGATATGCCTGCATAAAATTATACCAAACGTCTTTGTTGATTTTGTTTTGTTCCGACTGTGCAAATGTATTGGAGCAGCACATAACAAGCATGGCTCCGAGTAATATCTTCTTCATAATTTAATGACCTTACAAATGCAACGGAGAGGAATCTGGAATCTTGCTTTGATCGTTGGCTTTTAGGAAATAAAAAGCCAGAGTCACTTAAATAACTCTGGCTTGAAAGTCGGATTTAGTAAATACCTAGCGCTTTTGTAGCAATAAACTGTTTGATTTATCTTTCAATAAACTTGGGTTTTGAAAGAGCAATACGGCTTGGTTATATACCTCGTTAGTCTGATTGTAAATTTTGTAAAAGGCGTTATCGTCATAAATATCGCGGGCCAATTGAGCTTTAATTAAGAAGACTAAAAACGCTTTCGATTTAATGTATTCCCTTTCTCTGAACCTAACCCCGTTGGTTTTTCCAATTTCAATTACTTGGTTCAGCATGGCTTCGGTAACTTCAAATTCTTTATTGAATTTTTCAAAATCCCATTCGTTTAAATACTTGTGGTTGTCTCTGTAGTCTAGCGTAAATTCTTTTACAGAATTGCTTGAGAATAATCGGTTTACATAGGCCGTAGCGTAAGTCGTATCTAATGGAACAAAGTAGTCGGGCATAATTCCGCCACCGCCATAAACAGTTCTTCCCGAAGTGGTTTCGTAGGCTAAGTCTTCATTAAAATGCACGCTGTCTTGACTGAAGAGTTCACCAGAAACAAAGCGTTGATAATAATCAGACGCATAAGCTTCTTCGCCTTCACTATAAGGTTTTTGAATAGAACGACCACTTGGAGTATAATATCGGGCAATGGTCATTCGTAATTCTGAACCATCTTTGAGGTCGAAAGGCAATTGCACCAAACCTTTGCCGAACGACCTTCTTCCAATAATCAAAGCTCTGTCGTTGTCTTGCAAAGCGCCAGCCACAATTTCCGAAGCAGAAGCACTTCCTTCGTTCATGAGTACAGTAACCGGTCCTTCTTCAAAAATACCTCTTTTGGTAGCTCTTGCTTCAGAATCATATTTCGACCCTTGACCTTTCTGACTTACAATTAATTTGCCGTCTGAGAGTAGTTCGTCAGAAATGCCAATGGCAGCACTCATATAGCCACCACCATTATTCTGTAAGTCCAAGATCAGCTTTTGCATGCCTTGTTCCTTCAGGTTTTCTAGTGCCGATTTAAATTCAGCATAAGTATTCTCGGCAAACTTATTCACCTTAATGTACCCAACTTCATCATCAATCATATAACCCGCATCTACAGAATATTGCGGAATGGCATTTCTGATTAGATTAAAATCGAGTAGCTCATCTTCTCCTTTTCTTAAAACAGTAATGGCCACCTCTGTACCTCTTGGGCCTCTGAGTAAGTTAAAAACTTGGTTGTTGTCCATTCCGATTCCGGCAATGTTTTCACCATCCACTTTTATAATTTTATCTCCAGCCAAAATCCCAGCTTTTTCTGAAGGGCCACCGGCCAAGGGAGTCACAACATATAGAGTGTCTCTAAGTAAATTGAACTCAACTCCAATACCATCGAAGCTTGCGCGCAATTGGCTTTCGGCAAGCTCTCTGTCTTGTGGAGGAATGTAAATTGTATGTGGATCTAACTTATCTAGCATTTGACTGATAGATTCTTCGAGCAATTCTTCTGTATCTACCGAGTCTACATAGTCATGTTCTATGTAGTCCATAAGTTGCGTGAATTTTTGAATAGAAGCGCTGTATTTGCTATTTACTCCTGGGAAAGAAAAGCTTGAACCAATCCAGATGCCTAAAACAACGGCAGCAGCAAGTAAAAGGGGTAAACGTATTTGACTTTTAGAATTATGGGTATCACTCACGGTGTTGTAAAATTTTGAATTCGGTAAAATTAACTATTTAGGTCAAACAAAATATTCCGTTTGAGCATAGTAACATAGAAACGAAATGCGTTGGTTTGTGTTTAAATTAAAATTTAAGCGTGTATATCGATATATAGATCGCTCAAAAATTATTATTTTAGCTGAATAGTCAATTTCAAATGCAGGGTATACAAGAACGAACGATCAATGATTTAGTGGCCGAAAACCATGTCAGGGCTTCGGTACTGTACTACTTCGGGGTAAATTTTTATGATAACGAGGAACGTACTTTGAAAGAAGTATGCACTTCTTGCGGCTTAAATATTAAAACGGTAATCAAAAGTTTAGAGGCTGAACCAAAGAAAACCGATGTTAATGAGCTCAGGCTAATGGCCTATCCAATCGACCTTGTTGTAGAATATTTAAAGCATTCTCACTCTGTATTTGTAAAAAGGCGTTTGGCTTACATTGCTCAGTTAATTGACAGTTTGGGAGCGGTAAACTATCGTTACCAAAGTTTGGCTAACGACCTAAAAACGGTATTTCCTTTATTTGTAGAAGACTTTATTCATCATATTCACGAAGAAGAAGATTCACTTTTTGTTTACATTCAACAGCTTAGAGATTTTCTTTCGGGAGAAAACCATGGCACCAAGCTATTCTATACCATGGAAAAAATATCCATTCATGAATTTGCAATAGACCATGAAGAGCATGAACATGAAATGGATGGGCTTCGAAAAATCACCAATAATTACACCTATTGCGAAGAAGCCGATTTGCATATTAAAGTGCTTTATGAAGAGCTGAAATCCTTTGAAGAGGATTTACTTTTACATGCTAAAATTGAAGATGACATTCTTTTACCAAAGGCACTTCAATTAGAAAAACTGGTTAAACTTCGTTTTTACGATATTATCAAACAGAATTAATGGGTAGAATCCTCGCCATAGATTATGGCAGAAAACGCGTTGGTTTGGCCGTTACCGATCCACTTCAAATTATCGCTTCTCCTTTAGAAACCGTACACAGTAAAGATGTGATTCAGTACTTAAAGGATTACGACAAGGTTGAAAACCTGGAAGCAATTGTGTTAGGAATGCCCATGAACTTGAATAACCAACCTACAGATGCTACACTAGGTGCAAAACAATTTGAGAACCTACTTAAAAAGCATTTTCCAGAAAAACCCGTTTATTTGCAAGACGAAAGATTTACCTCCAAAATGGCCATGGATGCGATGATTGCCGGAGGGATGAAAAAAAAGGATAGAAGAGAAAAAGGGAATGTAGATAAAATAAGCGCAACCATTATTTTACAATCCTTTTTGGAAAGCAGATAGCATGATTTACCCAATAGTAGCTTACGGAGACAATATTTTAAGAAAAGAAGCTGAAGAATTTCATCGAGATTCTGAAGACCTTACCAAGCTAGTTGAAGCTATGTACGACACCATGAACAATGCGAATGGTGTGGGTTTGGCAGCTCCACAAATAGGGTTGTCTAAAAGACTTTTTATAATTGACTCTACTAAAATGGAAGAGGAAGAAGGAAAAGGCATTAAGCGCGTTTTCATTAATCCTGAAATTCTAGATGAATACGGTGAAGAATGGAGTTTTGAAGAAGGCTGCTTGAGTATTCCAGATGTGCATGGCGATATCCTTCGTCCTGAAAAACTCACCATTCGCTATTTCGATGAGTTATGGAACGAACACGAAGAGGAGTTTGACTCTATGACCGCCCGAGTAATTCAGCACGAATACGACCACCTCAATGGCGTTCTTTTTACGGACTACATAAAAGGGTTGAAAAAGCAGATGCTTCGAGCAAAATTGCTCAATATCTCAAAAGGCTCGGTAAAAGCAGATTACCGAATGCGATTCCCAAGTAAGAAGTAATTCAGCGTTTAAAGAGAAACCCTTTAGGGTTTTACCCAAGTCGGACAGCACGTCAGACTTGTATACTAGGTAATGAACTACGAATATTTGCTTAAAAAAATGGAGGCTTTAAGTACTATAATATCAGGTCTGACCTTTGGTGCCGACCTTGCAATTATTGAGAATACGCTCCTCCATCAAAGTAGGAATGCACGTCAGACTTAGATATTAGCTTTAGTTAAATAAAGCCTTTCTTGATTCTTCATGAATCGCCACTCCGTAGGAATCTTCTACAAAGGTTTTTTCATTCACATTAATGAGATTAAAGGCAATCTCCTTATTACAAAGCGAGCCGTTTCTCATGAGTGAATAATCCCTGAAAGATGAAAACTCCCAATCTTCCATTTTACCGACCAAGCCAGCTTTCCAGGGGTTTTGGTGGATGTATTGAAAACAGATAAAAGCTTGATTCGAATCAACCATTAATTTGGATTTAGTTTTTTGCCGAAATAATGATCCTGAACGATCATGCTTTTTATTAAAATCTAAAGCATATTGACTCAGTAGTAACCTAAAGCTATTACTAAGTCGGGTAACTTCTATATTTCCTTGCTCAACAAGCTCAGTTGACTTTTCTGTTACATTAAGAAGAAAATGGAAATGGTTTGGCATCAGGCAATAGGCCAAAATATCACAATGGGGTTTTACAAATTGTCTCACCTTTTTTAAGAACATTAGATAGTCATTGTAACCTTCAAAAATAGCTTGTCTATTGTTTCCTTGGTTGTAGACATGATAGATGTTGTCTGATTGTAATTCCATAATCCTTCAAATTATGAATATTCCTTAAAAGATATAGGCCTTTATGTTTCAGATCATTCGGTCTGACCTACGGTGCCGACCTAACTCAGAATTAGATCAAAGTCGGACGGCACGTCAGACTTGTATACTAAGTAATGAACAAAGAATATTTCCTCAAAAATATTTGAGACTTTAAGTTCTGTAAAGTATTCCGAACAAGAGAGTCAAATACCTACAAGATTTTTGTAACCATTTTTTTACTTCTAGGTATTACCTGAAATTATACTTAGAAATAAGGAAATCATTATTCGTAAAACATTAGGAGATTTCTTTAACAGCAGGATTGGCATCCTTCTTTATAAATCTATTCGAGTATTGGAGTTTACGCTTATAGAATTGCTTCTTCAAGCCTTATAAATACCTGATGGATAGGTAAATAGTCATTGTGGCTATACCCCTTACCTTGTCAGAAGTTGATTCCTATGGGTGAATTGTATCAAATGCCTTCCTGAAAGTATAAAGGCGCTGCTATTGGTGGTGAGCAAAAGAAACAGCATCAACTAAAAAGGTGAAAATTATGAAAATAGTAAAGTATAGTCCTCTACTCATCTTAATGATAATATGGGCCTGTCAATCAAAAAAGGACAACAGCTTATCATCCCAACACGAAATTTCTGCTCAAGTACTGTTCGAAAACAACTTTTACAGAATAAATGAAGATGGAAACAACGACTCCAGCGCTATTACATTGGAGTCAAGAATGGAAGAGTTAAATATCCCTGGTGTCAGCATTACGGTTTTTGACAACAACCAAATACTTTGGTCCAAAGGGTATGGTCTGAAAAATAAAGAGACGGGAGAAAAAGTAAACGAGAATACAGTTTTTCAAGCGGCATCAATTTCTAAACCAGTTGCAAGCGTTGCGGCATTTAAACTTATTGAAAACCATAAGCTTACGCTTGACGAAAATGTAAACTTAAAATTGAAAAGATGGCAAGTACCAGACAATGAATTTACAGAAAAGGAGAAAGTTACATTAAGTAGAATTATGAGCCATACTTCTGGCTTAGGCACTTCTGGCTTTCAAGGTTACTGTATAAAAGATTCAATTCCTACATTGATAGAAATATTGAGGGGTAGTGAAATAACAAATTCAGAACCTGTAAGGGTTGTCCAAAAGCCTGGAGAGTCTGAGCTGTATTCGGGGGGCGGAATGGAAGTATTACAAATGTTAATGGAAGATGTAAGCGGAAAGGAATTTCATCAACTACTTGATGATTTAGTGCTAAGCCCTACTGGTATGAAAAGTAGCTCATTTAAATTTCCTCTTCCAGAAGCGCTCCGTAAACTGACCTCTAATGGATATGACGAAAATGGAAATGTAGTTTGTGGTGGTTATCATATCTACCCCGAGAAAGCAGCCGCAGGCTTATGGGCTAGTCCATCTGATTTAGCTCGTTTTATGATAGCATTAGGGAAGTCGTATAGAGGAGAGGACACTGGTTTATTGAAACAAAGCACTGCTGAAACCATGATGACCCGAGTGCCAAACGCAGGTGGAATCGGAATAGGAATAGACGGAGAGGGAAAGGCTTTTCGTTTTAGACATACGGGTGGGAATGCAGGTTTCACTTGCTACGCAATATCTTTTGCCAACACAGGGCGGGGAGTTGTGATTATGACTAATTCAGATAACGGTTTTCCTCTTATCCATGAAATTGTAAGAACAGTTTCTAGAGCATATGGTTGGCCACCAATGTTTATGGGCGAATAAAGCACAATGCTTTTTAATACTGAAAAACCCAAGTTCTATAGAACTTGGGAATGATGTCAGCCACTTACTTTGCGGGTAAAATTATGGTAAAGTGATAAAATTTATAGCCTTTAAAATTACCAATGAGGATAGCACTTTGGTTGGGAAGTGCTCATAATCTGCCATTACGGATAGGTTTACCGTTAACAGGAATCATTAGCATAATACACGATACAAGCTTTGTTCAGAAGCATTAATCCCTATTTTTGTGGATTCCTTAAAACCATAAAACTGGATTATGCAGCAACTCAACAATTTTCTTTCTACAATAGATAGCTACATTGGTAGTGCAGGATGGTTCCCTTTTGCTTTATTGGGCGTGGGTCTGTTTTTCACTATTTATCTAAAATTCCCTCAAATAAGATATTTCCGATTTGCTTTTAAGGTAGTACGTGGAAAATTTGACCGTGCAGGAGATCAAGGAGATACTTCTCACTTTCAGGCTTTGACTACAGCACTTTCAGGCACTGTAGGCACAGGTAATATTGCAGGTGTTGCGCTAGCTGTTCATTTAGGTGGGCCTGCAGCACTGTTCTGGATGGTGGTTACTGCCGCTATTGGTATGTGTACCAAATTTGTGGAAGTTACGCTTTCTCATAAATACCGTGAAGTAGCCGAAGATGGTACGATGGCTGGAGGACCGATGTACTACATGAAAAACAAGTTGAATATGAAGTGGTTGGCGGTTGTATTTGCCATTGCTACTGTTCTTTCTTCTTTCGGAACGGGTAATATGCCTCAAATCAACAGTATTTCTTCTGCCTTAAAATCTACTTTCGCTATTGAGCCTTGGATGACAGGAGCCGTTTTGTCACTTATTTTGGCATTTGTAATTATTGGAGGAATCAAAAGAATTGCATCAGTTACTGAAAAGCTAGTGCCAGCTATGGCCATTGTATATTTCTTGGGTTGTTTTTCCGTAATTTTTGCAAACATCGGAAACCTGATACCGTCTATTGCTTCAATCTTTTCGAGCTTGTTTACAACTACAGCCGCTACTGGTGGTTTCTTGGGAGCCACGGTAATGTATGCTTTCAATGTAGGGGTAGGTAGAGGTTTATTCTCAAATGAAGCGGGTCAGGGTTCTGCGCCAATTGCGCACGCATCGGCCAAAGGACACGAGCCTGTGTCTGAGGGGATGGTTGCTATTTTGGAGCCGTTTATCGATACCATTGTTATTTGCTCTATCACTGGCCTTACGCTGCTTTCTTCAGGCGTTTGGCAAGAAAAACACCTAAATGATTTTGCAGTAACCGATATGTCGATTCTCGCTGGGCATGATTATACTGATGATAACAAAGCAGGACGAGTAGCATTGAAAGAGCACTTGTCTGGTGAAAATCCACTACCCGTATTTGATGGTATGCTTCAGGTAGAAAATGGAAAAATAACCAGCAATGTTACGGTAATTCACGCTAGATCTTTAGCTGAAGATATCGTTGTAAATGAATCTTTTGGAGGTGCACCGCTCACGGGTGAAGTGGAAATATCTAATGGAAAACCGGTAGACGGCAGTATTTCTTTCTACGGTAAATCACTAATTCACAGTGTTCCGCTTACGGCCATTGCCTTTACCAAAGGTTGGTTTGGTGAATACGGACAGTACATTGTGTCTATTGGGATTTTATTGTTTGCTTTCAGTACAGCAATTTCATGGTCTTACTATGGAGATAGAGCCATGACATTCTTATGGGGTTCTGGTTCAGTTAAATATTATAGAATTGTGTATGTGGCAGGTTTCTTCATCGCTGCTGTTGCAGATACTACTATTATATGGACAGTGGCCGCTATTGCCATTGCCGTAATGACCTTGCCTAACTTGTTGGGTATTTTCTTATTAAGAAAAGATATGAAGAGCACCATTGCGGATTACTGGAAAGGAATGAAAGAAGAATTCCCGGATGAGAAAACCCCTGAATAATTGTTCAGTTTAAAAAATTATTGGAGCCGTCTTAATTAAATTTGAGACGGCTCTTTTTGTTTCATTCCATTAAATTGCGGCATGAAAATTTGCTTTGCCACAAATAATAAAAATAAGCTTGATGAAATCTCTCAGATTTTAGGAGACCAATTTGAACTAGTTTCTTTAGAAGAAATTGGCTGTACTGAAGAGCTGGAAGAAACCCAAGAAACCCTTGAAGGAAACTCACTGCAAAAAGCTGCCTATGTTTTTAAGCATTATGGCATTCCTGTTTTCGCTGACGATACAGGCTTAGAGATAAATGCCTTAAATGGCGAGCCAGGGGTGTATTCAGCCCGTTATGCTGGGCCACAAAGGGATTCAAGTATGAACATGGCAAAAGTGCTGGAAGGACTAAAAACGGCTAATGATCGCTCTGCAAAATTCAGAACAGTAATTACTTATATAGAAAATGGTGAGCCTATTCAGTTTGAAGGAATTGTAGAAGGGGATATTACCAAAGAGGTTAGTGGTAAAGGTGGTTTTGGCTACGACCCTATTTTTCAACCAAAAGGCTATGATAAAACCTTTGGTGAATTATCGTCAGAAATAAAGAATACAATCAGCCACAGAAAAAGAGCCTTCGATAAACTTATTATTTTTTTAAAAGGCAAAGAAGGTAAATCAGTTTAGGTTACTATTTTTGCAAAATGTCTGAAAATAAGCCGTATATCATTGGAATCACTGGAGGGAGTGGATCGGGAAAAACACGTTTTCTTCGTTCGTTAATCGAAAGCTTCGATTCAGGTGTTGCCAGTATTTCTCAAGATGATTATTATAGGCCACGTGAACATCAACTGGTAGATAAAAACGGAGAATTCAATTTCGATAGACCAGAGTCTATTGATTATGAGCATTTCGCAAGTGACCTTTTGGCTCTAAGCAAAGGCAACGATGTTGAAAAACAGGAATACACCTTCAATAACCCGAATATTCAACCCAAAAACATACTGATAAAGGCTGCGCCAGTAATTTTGGTGGAGGGAATTTTTATCTTTCACTATCAAAAAATTTCTGAATTAATAGATCTAAAGGTCTTTGTAGATGCGAAGGACTATATAAAACTTCAGAGAAGATTAACGCGCGATAGGGTAGAAAGAGGGTATGATGCTGATGATGTGCTCTATAAATATGAGAATCATATTATGCCATCGTATCAGAAATATATCGAACCACATAAAGAACATGCAGACATTGTAGTACCTAATAATACTGACTTTGGAGTAGCATTAGATGTGCTTAAGGCATTTATTCAATCGAAAATAAATGAGTATACTGTATGATTCTAAAGTCTATTCTATAAATTTGACACGCTAAATGAAAATGTCACCAAAAATATCGGGCATCAAAAGTACCCTCTTCTATATACTAGGGGTGCTAGTGGCTGTATTTGTAGTGGCACAAGAACTAATAACCTATCAGGGTTTAAAGATTGAATTTGCGTCAGAAGCTACAGATCAGCAGCAAAACGATGATCAAGGCGATGAAAAGGAAGCGGTATATGAATATACTTGCGAATTGGCATTACCATCTACGGTAGTTCAGCTTCAAGCGTTTATTCCTGTTTTTATAGGAACAGTAATAAGAGAATCGGAAGACAAGGAGATTCAATACCCGAGCGTTCCTTTGTACGATTCACCTCATTATAAAACTCTTTTCCGAAAGAAAATTTCCCCGAATGCCCCATAGGCTTTCTTTTGTTGCATCAAAATGATGCGATAACCCCTCACAAATACAATAAACTTTATTATATCAGGAGTGCCTGAAATTGGTAGTCATTCATTTGATAACTAACTCAGAAAACCTTCAAACGATTAACTAACATACACTAAAATGAAAAATAAGAATACCATAGTCTTTTTGACAGTGATCATTACGGCTCTGTGTCTTTATTACTTAGGAATCACCTTTTTTTCAAGAGGAATCCAGCAAGACGCAGTTAATTATGCTAAGAATGAAGCGGGTGTAATAGACCAGCAAAAGAAACAATCATACCTTGACTCTATTTGGAGAGAGCCTGTGCTTAATATTCTAGGTGCAGAATTTACCTACCAAGAAATCAAAGAATATGAGTTGAACCTTGGTCTCGATTTACAAGGTGGAATGCATGTTACTTTAGAAGTTTCTCCAGTAGCGATTATTGAAGGGCTTGCAGGAAACAGCAAAGATCCACAGTTTAGAGAAGCATTAGCAAAGGCCGATGAAGCGCATAAAACAAACACTCAAACACCATATGCTAGTTTGTTTGAAACAGCTTATGCCGAAGTTACCTCAGGTGGCCAGTTAAGTAAAATATTTGCGAACGCTGCTAATAAAGGTAGAATTGAATTTGGATCTACCAATGCAGAGGTAATGAAGGTTATTAACGAAGAGGTGGATAATGCCATCGATCGTGCCTTCCAAATTCTTAGAACTAGAATTGATAGATTTGGTACATCACAACCAAACATTCAAAGACTTCAAGGAACAGGTAGAATTCAAATTGAATTACCAGGTGTCGACAATCCACAAAGGGTAAGAAAACTGTTACAAGGTGTAGCGAAATTGGAATTCTGGGAAGTATACTCTATCAGTGAAGTTTCTCCTACTCTTTCTGCCATCAACGATGCGCTATTAAAAATCGAAGCTGCTGACAAAACCGCGAAGCCTACAACTGATTTGGCTTCTGAATTGAAAGCTGAAAGTGCTGAAGGACAAGAAAACTCTCTTGAAAATGAATTGTCGGGCGACACTACCAATACTGCTGAAGAAGAATTGGCTACTCCAGGTCAATCAAAGTTCTTTGCTCTAATGAAGCAAGGGCCTTACGAAGGCTTTTACTACTCGTTAGAAGATACTGCTCAAATTAACAGGGTGCTTAAGAACCCAAGTATTACAAGACTATTTCCAAGTACTTTGAAATTTTTATGGGGAGTAAAACCTGTTGAGGGAACTGAATTACTTGAGCTTTTTGCAATTAAAATGGGCAGAGGAGGAGAGTCTCCTTTAACAGGTGAAGTAATTACTGATGCTCGTCAGTCGTTAGATCAATTTTCAAGACCAGCGGTAAGTATGCAAATGAACGCCATAGGGGCGAAGAAATGGAGAAACATTACTGGGGCTAATATTCAAAGAAGAGTAGCGATTGCCCTTGACAACTACGTATACACTGCACCAAATGTTAATCAGGAGATTGATGCAGGTAACTCACAAATCAGTGGAAACTTCACTATCGAAGAAGCAGAAGATCTTGCAAACATTCTAAAAGCAGGTTCACTTCCAGCGCCAACAAAAATTGTAGAAGAAGCTGTGATCGGACCAACCTTGGGTAAAGAAGCTCAAAAACAAGGAGTAACTTCAATTTTGGCAGGTTTGGCCATTGTGGTTATTTTCATGATTTTCTATTATGCTAAGGGTGGAATTGTAGCGAACGTAGCTTTGCTTTTCAACATCTTCTTTATTCTTGGAATCTTGGCCAACCTAGGTGCGGCCCTTACTTTACCGGGTATTGCAGGTATCGTGTTGACCATTGGTATGTCGATTGATGCGAACGTACTTATTTTCGAAAGAATTAGGGAAGAAATGCGAAACGGTATTCCTGTTTTGCAAGCCATATCTTCGGGTTACCAAAAAGCTTACAGCTCTATTATTGATGCCAACGTAACTACATTCCTAACAGGTGTTATTCTTTACGTTCTGGGTCAAGGTCCATTGAAAGGATTTGCCGTAACCTTAATGATCGGTATTATCTGTTCATTCTTTTCAGCGGTATTTATTACTAGAGTTATCATTACCTACATGACTAAGAAAGGAAATGATAGCAAGCTTAGCTTTGATACCCCGTTGTCAAAAGGTTGGTTAACCAATGTTCACTTCGATTTCTTAGGTAAAAGAAGATTGGCATATGTAATGTCGAGCATTGTAATTGCAATTGGTATTGTATTGATGGCAACCAATGGTTTGAGACTTGGTGTAGACTTCCAAGGAGGTCGTTCTTATGTAGTGAATTTTGATGAGGCAATGACTGCTTCTGACATTAAAACATCACTTTCTGGAATGGAAACTTTCGCTAATTCAGGTATTGAAGTGAAAACTTACAATACTCCGAATATGCTTAAGATCACTACCTCATATATGATCGAAGATGAGTCGGTAGAAGCTGATGCTACCGTTAAAGCAGCATTGACAGATGCCTTGAGTCAAATTACGAATAAGACATTTGTGGATGGAACGGTTGATAATGTTGAAGCTGGCCAGTTTATCATTGGTGGTTCATCTAAAGTATCTCCAACCATTGCAGATGACATTAAGAATTCATCTCTTGAATCATTCGGTTTGGCTATTTTGGCCATCTTCTTCTATATCCTTATTAGGTTCCGAAGATGGCAATTCTCGCTAGGTGCAATTATCGCCTTGATCCACGATTCATTAATCGTATTATCTGCCTTTGCGATTGCGGGCTTATTCGGAATCAATTTCGAGGTAGATCAGGTATTTATTGGTGCCTTGCTTACCATTATGGGTTATTCAATAAACGATACCGTGGTTGTATTCGATAGAATTCGTGAAAATTTACAGCTTAAGGGTTCTAAAGACCTAGTGGGTACTTTCAACGAGTCGATCAACAGTACCATTAGCCGTACATTGATTACTTCAATGACTACTTTGATTGTGGTAGTTGTCTTATTCATCTTTGGTGGAGAGGTACTAAGAGGCTTCTCTTTCGCTTTCATGATCGGTATTATTGTAGGTACTTATTCTTCAATCTTTATCGCATCACCAATTGTGGTTGATTTGTCTAAAAAGACTTTAGGAAAGGCTGCTGATAAGGAGCAGGAATACGCTAGAGCAAAGGCAAGTGCCAAAGCTTCGGCCACTGCGAATCAGTAAAGTTAATAGTCCGAATACATAGAACTTAAAGGAGTCTCATCGAGGCTCCTTTTTTTATGTGTATGTCGTTACATTCTTCATTAACTTTGAAATATGAAATCTAAGATAGAGAAGCGAATAATGGTAGTTCTAGTGATCGTCACTAGTATCTGTTTGGTGCTACAATATGTAGTAGGAGTCGATAACTTCTCTGATCCCGTGATGGCCAAATACTGGATAGAAATTGTTCTTTACCCTTCAGTATTGGCAGTATTGATCCTAGGTTGGCGCCTCACTTTAGATAAAAAAATAGAGGGGAAAGAGCAGCGTAAAAAGAGACATGAAGACTTAAAACGCGAACATTGAATATAGATATCTCAACTCCAGCATTACTTTTTCCTGCCATTACGCTTTTGCTTTTGGCTTTCACTAACCGTTTTGTAGCCTTAGCTACCCTTGCGCGTGGTTTACGGCAAAGGTATTTAGATCATAATGATCCGCCCGCAACAATACTTGGCCAGATTAAAAATTTAAAAGTGCGCCTTTTGCTAATTCGGAACATGCAGGCGCTCGGAATCGCTAGTTTTTTTTGCTGTGTGCTAAGTATGGTGCTCATGTACTTGCGCGAACAACAAACTGCCGACCTTGTGTTTGGAGCCAGCCTTTTTCTTCTACTTGCTTCACTAACACTTTCCTTTATCGAAACCCAGATTTCTACCAAAGCCCTAAATTTAGAGCTTAGCGATTTAGAGAAAAAGTCTATCAAGAAGGTATAGAGTGCCTTTTTAGCCTGATTGAATTCCTGAAAACCGGATTAAATTCTCATTTCTTGTGTCTTATAAACCATTAAGGGCAGAAGCGTATTAGCTATTCTCAATACTTGCTTAATCAGGGTTTGACTCCATGTTTTTTGCGTGATTGAAAATTTGTGCTCATTTTTTTTATTAAAATACTTGTCTGAACAACTATTTTAAGTATATTGAATTAGATTTACCATCTACTTATGGAATTCGGTAAGACTCTCTTTCACCTGAATAGCAATCTTGGCTATAATCTTTACCGTACTTACCTGCTCTTTCACAGAGAGTTGATAAGGGCGCTGAAGGGGTATTCGGTTACTCCTGAACAATGGCAGGTTTTGATTATGCTTTGGAATCACGGAAGTGTAACTCCAACTGAAATCAGTCGGGTTACACTTCAGGATTTACCCTCAATTTCGCGCATGCTAGTGCGAATGGAGCGTAATGGCTGGATTGTAAAAGAAGGGAATGAAGCAGACGGAAGGTCTTTTCGGGTAAAACTTACTCAGCGTGGTGTGGAGAGTAAGGCAGAAATGATGAAGTCTATGGAGGTGCACTTTGCTAAATTTTTAAAGAGTGTGCCCGCACAAACGAATTACAGTATTAAGCAAGAGCTAGTAAAGCTGCGCACAATGCTAGGAGATTACACACCCAAATAATGACAGACGGTCAGGTCATTTTGGAGCTGGTTCAGCTTCAAGTCTCTAATGTTTAGGTTGAAACGGAGATAATCCGGTTAGGAACATAAGGTTCCTGACCGGGAAATGACTCGAATAAAAACATTTGCACTTCCTCCCTTTTCATCATAGATTCCGATCCTAAAAATTACTCACTTGATAGATTTAAGAAGCGATACTCTGACAAAGCCTACACCTGAAATGCATGCTGCTATGATGGCCGCAGAAGTAGGCGATGATATGTTTGGTGAAGACCCAACCGTAGCTGCTTTAGAAAAAAAGGCTGCCTATATGTTTGGGATGGAAGCTGCACTCTATTGTGCTTCTGGCACCATGACCAATCAAATTGGAATCCGGTTACACACCACTTTACAAGACGAGGTAATCTGCCATAAGTATTCGCATATCTATCTTTATGAAAGTGGTGGAATTATGTCGAACTCTGGGGTTTCTGTTCGTCTTTTAGAGGGTGATCAAGGTAGAATTACGGCCAAAGATGTGAAGGCGGCCATTCAGCCAGACGACATTCATTCACCGGTTTCGCGAATGGTTTCGCTAGAGAACACCATGAATAAGGGCGGGGGAAGTTGTTATGACTTTGACGAAATTTTAGCCATTAAAAAAGTCTGTACCGAAAATGGTTTGGCCTTCCATTTAGATGGCGCCAGGCTGTTCAATGCCTTAGTAGCTAAAAACCAGAAGGCAGAAGATTACGGCAAAGCTTTCGATACGATTTCAATTTGTCTTTCAAAAGGTTTAGGCGCTCCGGTGGGCTCATTGTTATTGGGATCTGCTGATAAAATTAAACGAGCCAAACGTGTGCGTAAGGTAATGGGCGGGGCTTGGAGGCAAGCGGGATACATTGCTGCGGCTGGTTTGTATGCTTTAGAAAACCACATTGATCGCTTGGCAGAGGATCATAAAAACGCCCAAACTATAGCCGATACTTTGCAAGGCTTAGATTATGTGGAAGAGATTTATCCTTGTGAAACAAACATCTTGATTTTTAGAATAAGTGACCGATATACCAACGAATCGTTTTTAGCGAAACTTAAGGAGCATGGTGTTTTGGCTTTTGGTTTTGGCCCTCAGCTTATTCGTTTTGTAACCCACTATGATTTTACCCAAGACCATTTGACGGATCTTTTACAGGTTTTGAAAAAGCTATAAAGGGGAGTTTGAGTATTTTCTCAAACTCCTTTTAAGTAAATCTTGATCAGGTTACGATGGTGATCTGCATGATGAATTGTGAAATACATCATTTCACGTACAGTGATTTTACCTAATAATGGATGGGGAAGAATGAACTCGTCTAGTTGTGCTTCGGTCCATTTATCGAGTTTTTGGTTAATGGATTCGATATTGCTTTGAAGCTGATTGATGAGTTTTTCTTTTTTATTGAAATCAACTTTTTGAGGAGAAAAAGCAGCACTTGCTACGCCACCCAAACTCAGTTTTTCTTTATATCGCTCTACCAATTGATCAAAGGTTTTTGAAGAGCGATTGGCTTTGCCAAACTTAAATTTGACCAGAAATTTAGGTAAACCCATAGCCTGATTTAACGGAGAAGTACTTTTTATCAAATGTTCCATTTGCTGCCCAGCCGACCACTTACCTTCTGGGGCATATTCAAACTCATCTTTAGTGAGTGAATTACAGCTGTTTATAAAGTTTGAATAAGCAGTGCTAAGCCTATTTTTAATTTGATCTTTTTCCATTGTTCTTGTCCTTAGAATGAAGGTAGAACATCTTTCTGTGATGGGCAAAAAAGAAAACCGAGTCATCCTTCTGATTGCTCGGTTTTTCAACTAACTAAAACACTTTGTTATATACCACTTTAACTTACGATGTATTGTTCACTAGTGGATTTAGCAGAATGGAAAATAATTTTAAGTTTCTTTAAATCAATTATTAAGGTTGTTGCGATTGCTTTTATAAGCTTTTTTTGAAGTCTCCAATTTCTCATTTCTCTATCTTTGCGCGATGTTTTTAATCAGGCTTATATCATTGCTTCCGTTTTGGTTTTTGTACGCACTTGGGAAGGTGATTTCTTTTTTGCTCTACTATACTGTGGGCTATCGCAGGTCTGTAATTCGTGAAAATTTAAGCAAAACATTCCCAGGCTTATCGAATAAAGAACGCTTCAAAGTTGAAAAGGCATTTTATATTCAATTCACTCAGGTTTTTATTGAGTCGATTAAGGCTTATCGTTTTAAAAGGAAGGATTGGGAAAAGCGTGTGCCGCTAGTGAATGCTGAGGCGATGCTTGAATATTTAGTTCAAGGGCAACCAGTGATTCTACTTTCGGGCCATACTGCCAATTGGGAGTGGCCAGCTTTTTCTATTGGGCAACAGATAGGGTATCCAATGGAGTTTCTTTACAAGCCAGTTAAAAACCCAAAATTTGATCAGTTAATGATCAACCTGAGAACTCGTCATGGAGGCCGTGCGCTACCTAAGGATTCCGCATTAAGGCAAATCATTAAGCGTAAAAATGAACCAAGAATCATAGGTATATTGGCCGATCAGCTGCCTTCAATTGGAGCAGATAAGTATTGGATTGACTTTCTTAATCAGCCTACGGCTTTTTATACTGGGCCTCAAAAGATTGCTCAAATAGTGAATTACCCAGTCTTCTATTCGGCTACCAGAAGAACATCAGAAGGGCATTATGAGGTTGAATTTATTCCCGTAATGACCCCGCCATACCAGAAAGGAGGGCAAGAAATTGTTCAGAAATTTGCGGAACTGCTTGAAGAAACCATTCGCCAGAATCCTTCTGACTATTTATGGTCGCATAAGCGCTGGAAGTATGATCAAAAGAAGGAAAAAGAGGTGCTTCTGGCTAATAAATAATATCGATAAAGGTGGGGTTGTCGCTATAACTCTCCAAAAGTTTTAAACTTTTGGAGAGTTGGATATTCCCTATTCATCCCTCAATGCCTCAACTGGATTCCTATAAGCCGATTTTAAAGACTGGAAACTGATGGTTCCCCACGCTATAAGTAAAGCGGAACCACCAGCAATAATAAATACCGTAGCGGTTATTGGGGTTTGGTAAGCAAAATCGGACAACCAAGTTTTTACTGCATAATAGGCCAAAGGCGTTGCAATTAGGATTGCAATGATTACCAATTTGGTGAATTCACTACTGAATAGGAGCACAATGTCTTTTACGCTAGCACCCAATACTTTTCTTACCCCTAATTCCTTGGTACGCTGCTCTGAAGTAAAGGCTGCCAGTCCGAATAAACCAATACAGGCAATTGATAAAGCCATTACCGTAAAGATATTGAGCACAGATGTCATGCGTTGCTCGGTACGGAAACTGTTTTCGAAATCTTGATCCATAAAGCTGTACTCAAAGGGAAGCCCAGGTTTTATGGAGGCCAATTCGGTTTTTACTTCATCTAATAGCTTAGACATTTTCTCTCCAGAATTTACCTGAGTTGGATCAACCCGGGCAGAAAGGTAGGAGGTGCCAATATTGTAGAGTTCACCATTGCCTTTATGGGCAATCATTAATGGACTGATGCTCATTCTTAGGCTGTTGTAATTAAAGTCTTCTACCACACCAATCACCTCAAACTTTGGGCTCTCTGAACCTGGGAAGGTAAGGTGTTTGCCAAGCGGGCTATCAATGTCATAGGTTTCGGGGCCACCAAAACCTAAGGCTTTTGCACCAGAAACATTCAGAATAATGGCGTACTTGTCGCTCGCCATGTTATCGTCAAAGTTCCGTCCTACAATAAATTTCGGATTTAACAGGTCGATGTAGTCTTCGTCTACAATCAAACGATTAAGAGTAGTAGGGTTATTTTCGGGGCCTTCGGCTTTGTATTTATCCTCATTATAAATATTTGGGGCTACTAAATCTGAATAACCTACCTGGGTAAATGCGGAGTTTTGTTGCAATCTGTTTTGCAAAGCCACAATACTCGAAGGATCCATGAGCTCCAGATTATGTACCTGAAGAATATTTTCTTTTTCGAAACCAACATTATAATTGGCGGTATAGGTCAGTTGCTTCTGAACAAAAAACGTGGTGATAATAAGGGCTACGGAAATGGTGAACTGAAAAACGACTAAGGTATTTCTAATTCCTTTTCCTCTAAAGCCATTGCTAACTTTGCCTTTTAAGGCTTGAATAGGTTTGAAAGAGGAAAGGTAAAAGGCAGGATAACTGCCCGCTATAAGACCCAAACCCAAAATAAACACTAATATTCCCCCTAAAAACAACGGGTTAGATAGTTCGGCTTGAAGTGAAAGGGTTTTGTTGGCAATTGTGTTGAACGAATTAATGAACAGTTCACAAAGAATGAGTGCAATAGTTGTGGCTGCTAGAGCAAAAATTACAGATTCGAAAATGAATTGGTTAGCGATTGATTTTCTACCTGAACCGAGCACTTTTCTAACGCCAACTTCTTTGGCCCTTCCTGCCGATCGTGCGGTAGAAAGGTTCATAAAATTGATACAAGAAAGCATAAGTACAAGGATTCCTACAGCGCCAAATATTTTGACATAAGCGATATTGCCCGAAGGCCCTATTCTATTTCCTGTAATTGGCGAATACAAGTAGGCTTTGCGAATGGGCTGCATGGTGAGTGTCCACTTTTTACCATCAGGAACAAACTCTGCATAGGATTCGCCAAAGGCACGTTCTACGGCTGGGGCCGCCCACTTTGGCGGAATGGCCTGTAGTTTTTCATTGATTTTTGAGAGATCGGCACTGGGAGCGACTTTCACATAAGTCACAAAGGTTGTCCAAACCCATGTCCATTGACGCGCCTCGATATGACGGTAAGTACTCATCGAAGTCATCATATCGAACTGGATATGGGAGTTAGATGGGATGTCGTCTAAAACAGCCGTTACTTTAAACGACCCCGAGTTTTCGCCTTGTCTTACTTCTAAAATTTTACCCATTGCGTCTTCTTCCCCAAAATACTTGGTGGCCATGCTTTTGGTAATGATAATGCTCAAGGGTTCTACTAAGGCCGTTTCAGGGTTTCCTTCTAAAACAGGAAAAGAGAAAAGCTTGAAGAAATTGGCCTCTGCTGAATAAACTCTTGCTTCTTTAAACGAAACAGGATCACCATTTTTTGGTTCATAAGTGACTAAGTTCTCACCAGAATCATGAATGCGCAGTACCTCCGTAAATTCCGGAATATCTTCGCGAAGTGCTACCGCTACTCCAGGGGCAGTGGAGGCAAACTCCGCATCCCAATCGCCCCAAATTAAGGGTTGGTTAATTCGATATACTTGATCGGCATCTTTGTGGAAGTTGTCATAAGACAATTCTTCTTGAACATAAAGGCTAATTAGTAGGCAGGCGGTAATGCCAATGGAAAGCCCAAGAATATTGAGAATGGTGAATTGTTTGTTTGCGATGGCGTTGCGCCAGGCAACCTTGAACATATTCTTCAGCATGGGAATGAATTTAGGTATTTCTGTTGGTTTGTTTCCAAAACGAGTGCCAAAAGAAAGTAGGGGTTTAATAGCTGAAATGGCTGTTTCTGTAGCACATAGCTTTTTGTTTTGTGCCCTAGAGAACAGTAGTGTGCGGTGACGGACGGTGGGGGTGTGTTGAAGTTAGGATGTGTTGAGGTGTTTGGGTGTTGAAGAGTTGAAGTTAAATTTAGCAGTCATGCTGAGCTTGACTCAGCATCCCTAACTATGATACGCATAAATTTCTCTGTGAGAATTTCGGAGAACCTGCAACAGGAAAGAATCCACCCCAGCCCCGCCAGCGGGGTATATTCGAGGTTCATTAAAGTGTTGATGTTCAACTCTAGCAGTCATGTTGAGCTTGTCTTTAGCCATATCTATAGATACAAAAAGCCTCAATCCATTGCTGAATTGAGGCTTCTGATTTGTTGTATGTTGAATAGAATTACTCGCCTAAAATGGCAGTGCTTCTTTTGATGAAATCGGTAAGGGCTTTGCCTTCTAGCAAGCCTTGAGAAAGTAAAGCCAAATCGAATGCTTGTTTTGCCAAACCTTCTTTGTCGCCTTCTTCTGTAGCTTTGATGATTTTATCTACCAATTTATGGTTTCCGTTTACGGTTACATTGTAGTTGTCTGGCATTGAACCGAACATATTGAAACCGCCTCCGCCTGTTGCTTGCATGTCTTTCATTCTTCGCATAAACTCAGGCATGGTTACAGAAACTGGCGCATCTGATGGCGCTAAAGGCTCAACAGCAACGGTATACGCTTTGTTATTGATCGCCTTATCGAAGATGCCTTTTACGGCTTCTTTCTGCTCGTCATTAATCACCAACTCACGCTTTTCATCTTTGTCAATCAGCTTGTCGATGTTGTCGGCATCTACACGCTTGATTTGCGTGTTCTCCAACTTGGTTTCCATGTGGTTAATAAAGTGGCTGTCGATTGGAGTGTCCAATACAATCACATCATAACCCTTGTCAACGGCATCTGTAATAAACGTATCCTGCTTGGCTACGTTGGTAGCGTAAAGCCAAACTTTATTCTTGTCTTTGTCTACTTGATTGGCTTCAATGTGCGTTCCGTACTCTTCCATAGTAAAGTACTTGCCCGCAGTATTTTTCACCAATACAAAGTCTTTTGCTTTGTCATAGAATTTCTCGTCAGAGATCATTCCGTACTTCACAAAAAGACCGATATCTTCCCATTTGCTTTCGTAAGATTCACGCTCTTTTTTGAAAAGTTCGCTCAGTTTGTCAGCAACTTTTTTAGAAATGTAAGTATTGATTTTCTTCACATTTCCGTCCGACTGTAAGTAACTACGTGAAACGTTCAATGGGATGTCTGGTGAGTCAATTACACCATGAAGTAACATCAAGAATTCAGGCACCACATCCTTCGTTTCGTCAGTAATAAATACTTGACGAGAGTAAAGCTGGATTTTGTTTTTCTGAATTTCGAAATCCTTTTTCAGTTTAGGGAAGTAAAGAATACCTGTAAGTTCGAACGGATAATCTACGTTGAGGTGAATCCAGAACAATGGCTCTTCAGAGAATGGGTAAAGCTCTTTGTAGAAGTTTAAGTAATCTTCGTCTGTTAAGTCATTTGGTGATTTCGTCCAAAGTGGCGTAGTGTTGTTAATGATGTTATCCACCTTAACCGTTTTCCACTTCTTCTTGCCCTCTTTGTCTTCACCGTCTTCAACCTGCTTGTCTTTCTCTCCAAATTTCACTTCGATAGGAAGGAACTTGGCGTATTTGTCTAGCACATTTTGAATTCGAGACTCTTCCAAAAATTCTTCAGAATCTTTGTTCACGTGAAGTGTTATGGTTGTACCTCTTTCTTTTCTTTTGCCTTTAGTAATTTCGAATTCCGTAGAACCGTCACAGATCCATTTGGCTG
This sequence comes from Roseivirga seohaensis subsp. aquiponti, assembly GCF_001267955.1. NCBI lineage: Bacteria > Pseudomonadati > Bacteroidota > Cytophagia > Cytophagales > Roseivirgaceae > Roseivirga > Roseivirga seohaensis. The sequence goes on along the minus strand of NZ_JSVA01000022.1, from coordinate 47,325 downwards.
GTTCTGCACCTTCTTGGTAAGAAAGGGTGTCAATTTCTACGTTATCGGCTACCATAAAGGCAGAGTAGAAACCTAAACCGAATTTACCGATGATTTCTTTGGCATCGCCCGCATCTTTAAACTTCTCTACAAATTCAGTGGCGCCAGAGAAGGCGATTTGGTTGATGTATTTTTTGATCTCCTCAGCCGTCATCCCGATTCCTCGGTCGCTGATGGTAATCGTCTTTTTCTTTTTGTTTACGCTTACTTCTACCCTTACCTCTCCGAGGTCGCCTTTGTATTCGCCTAATGCGGCAAGGCGTTTCATTTTCTGACTGGCATCAACTGCGTTCGATACCAATTCTCTTAAAAAGATCTCATGATCTGAATAGAGAAACTTCTTGATGATTGGGAAAATATTCTCGGTGTGAATCGAGATTGTACCTTTTTCTTGCATGGCTTATTGTCAGTTTTTTTAATCCAAGTGCAACAAGACAAAGGCCATACCAAGCGAAAATGGGTGACAGGGTGGCAGAATTGGCTGAGCGTAATGGAAATTTTGGACTCAAATACCACAAATACATAGCATGATTAGAAAATAGAAATGAGCAAATTATTAATTAAAATAAATATGGATTTATATGGTATTGCTTAACTTGAGGCATAGTTGATTCTTGAAAAAAAGCATAATGTATTTAGTAATCAATAGAGTCGGGTTAATAACTAACTCAAATAAAAAATATTTTTTAATCCTGTTTTTGCTGCTCTTCTGGGCTTGTTCAACACAGAAGGAAAATGTAAATGGTGATGCCTTAGGTAAATTTGAACTTGAGAAAGTAGGGGAAAAGGTTTTTTATTTGGACAGTACGTTGGCTCCCTATAACCAGTCCATCTTAACTTTTGAACAGGACGGAACTACCAAACTGTCCATCTTTAATCATTTGAATGTTAGTGTAAATGTTTTTGATTATTCAACTGGTCAAATAGAAAAGCAGATAGGCTTTCTGAAAGACGGCCCAGATGGAATCGGCCCTATTTCAAATATGGGGCACTTTATGCAGAATTCAGATTCCATATTCTTTTTCAATCATTGGCAAAGCAGGGTACACTTAATGAATGCAAAAGGTGAGAAGTTACGTTCCTATGATGTTGGAATAGGGGATGATAGTGAAGAACAGTCAAAACAAGGGTTTCACATGATGGTGTCACCGATTTCTCAAGCTTTCAAAAATGGTGATCGACTTTTTATTTCTGTCCAGAATGCAGGAGCAAATCCTTTTGATGATCAGCGACTGATCTATATGATTGAGTTGAATTTAAGGACTGGAGAACGAGAGTATCATTCGCTTCCACAACCTTTAATGCTGAATAATTTCTGGGGAGTTTATACTCCATTTGCCTCTTCTTTGGCCTTTAACCCAAATAAGGAACAGTTCAGTTTGAGTTACACTAAAAATCCAGAAGTGGATATTATTTCGATTTCAAATTTGGATAGCATTCAAGAAAGTAAGTCGGTAAAATCTGAATACATGAGAGAGATGAAGCCGCTCCCTAAGCGTAACGATACGCCTACTTTGTATGGCTATAGTTTTAATGAACTTTCCGACCTTACTAATATGCAAGGTTTTTATATGAACTACATTTATGACCCTTATAAGGATGTTTATTATCGGGTAGCGCTTCATGAAAGAACGTCTGAACAATATGAAAAAGGTAAAAGTGGTTTTAGGCTTTCAATAATTGTAGTAGACTCAAATTTTGAGAAGCTTGATGAACTTGAATTGACTGAAGGGTTATATGAATATCAAACTTCCTTTGTAAGCAGAGAAGGCCTACACTTGGCACGTCAAATTGATTATCAGCCAGATGAAGATCAGTTAGTATTTGATGTGTTTTCTTCGAAGAAATAGGAAAACTGACCTACTTATACATCACCACCCTGCCTTTGGTTTGGGCGGCTAGTTCGGGGTTGATAGGGTCAGAGTAATCAATTCTATAGATGTAGGTGCCAGTGGGGAGGTCTTTTCCATCTTGTGTGCCGTCCCATTCTCCACCAGTTTCAGAAATGAAAATGGGCTGCCCCCATCGGTTGAAAATGGTGATTTGGTAATTGACAATGCAAGGAGATATCGGCTTGAAGGTGTCGTTAATTCCATCACCATCTGGGGTGAAAATGTTGGGCACAAATAGCTTAGGGTAAGTTTCTTCCTTTTTGATTTCTTTAGAAATAGTACATCCATTGGCATCAGTTACAACTACCTGATAAGTTCCTTTGCCCAAATCATAAATGGTTGGGGCGTTTACGTTTGGTTGTGTCGACCACTGATAGGTATAAGGTTCGGTACCGCCAGTTACACTAATCGTTATGGTTCCGTCTTGTTGCTGTGGACAAATGGCGACATTGTCGCTTACCCGTAATTGAAGCGGAGCAGGGTCTGCTAGTTCCACATAATGATTCGAAGTACAACCATTTTTGTCCGTTACTACTAAAGTATAAATACCAGCAAAGAGCTTATCAAATAGAGGTTCTGATTGTGTTACATCGTAATTGCTAGCGCTAGTGCTAGCAAAAAGATGATAGGTGAAAGGAGCAGTGCCTCCTTTGGGAATTATGCTCACAATACCGTCAGCTTCTCCGTTACAAAATTTAAATTCTTGCACATCGGCTGTTAAAAGCTGAGGAGATGAGATATCAAAGGTTTGGGTTAAGCTACAGCCAATTGCGTCTGTTACAGTTACTTCATATTCTCCAACGGCCAAATCGCTTACATTCGGTGTTAAATCTTTACCATTGCTCCAGGAAATGGTGTATGGTGCTTTTCCTCCTTGAATGGATACGCTGGCTTTGCCGTCATCGGCTCCAAAGCATGAAAGGTCAGTGGTTTGAATGTCGAAGGATATATCTTCGTAAACCAAAACATTTAGTGCTTCGGAAGTTCCATAGCAAGAGTTTTGAAATAGGGTATAGGATATCTTGCCGTTTGGTTCTGTCCAATTCACTTCAATTTGATTCGTGTTTTGGCCTGAAGTAATTGTGCCACCTACTATGTGCCATTCAAAAGTAGCGCCTGTAATCTGGGGAGTATAATAAGTTTGGTTGGCTTTTTCTTGAAAGCATACTTCGGTACTACCAAAAGGTTTGTCAGGACTTAATTCGTCTTTGGCTTCCAATACTACTGGCAGCTCGATCACGGGAATAGTACAGTTAAACACATCCGACACATATACCCTCACTTTGGCTTGCAGGTTGGGAGCTCCCCAGTTTATGGTTACTGTTTCTTGGTTATCAGGACCTACGATTGTACCTCCTACCACTTCCCAATTATAGAAATAGTCACCGTCTTTTATGAGAGTGTAAACCATATTTTCAGAGAAAGGGCATAGTGAAGTAGGTCCCTCTATACGCTCGGCTTTTATTTCATGTACTTCTACTTCCCGAATTAGAGTGTGGGTAGTTAAACAAATATCTTCATCAGTAAACACCTTAGCCGAAATTCTGTACAGTCCGGCTTCACTATAGGTTTTATTTACATTGATCCCTTCAGCCGTAGTGCCATCACCAAAATCCCATTCAATGTGGTTGTATGTGTTTTCAAGCCCTGGCTTGAGATAATTTAAATTGAATTCTAATTCAGTATTTAGGCAGGCGTCTTCTCGTATCACTCCTAACTGCTGATCGTTGATGGCTACTTCGAAATTCAGGTTATTTAAGTTCTGAAAAGGGTTTTGTCCATAGCTGGTTCCGGGACCAAACCCGTATTCGGTTACGGTAAATTTACCTGTACCAGCTTTCAGTCGATAGGTAATGCCAGGCTCTACTGCTACTGTAGCATAGGAAAAACCGCTATTTCCTATGTGGGTAAAATTAACTGCGCCAGGGCTTGGCGAAATACTGAAATTTGGAGCATCTGCTGTTGGAATTGCAATGTTTAAAAACTGATTAACGATGTTCTCGGTTTCCACAATTTCTACCACAGTTTCTTCAATGCCTTGCTCAAAAGGGGATAAGGTAATTGAAAAAGGAGAGCCCATATTTTCACCTAACCTAAAAGGGGAGAAGGCATCACAACCATCTTGTGAAAATGCTTGTTGGGTTACTAGTATAGGCTTGTCTGCTTCAAATGATAAGGCTAAACCAGAAGGTATGATTTTGAATTTACCTTTGTTCAGTACTTCAGTTGAGCTTGTAAGGTTACTAGTAATTTGAATGGTCGTATTGTCTTCGGTAGCCATGTATTTATACATGTATCTTTTTTCTTCTCTTCCAATAAATGGAGCTAAAACGTATTCTGTTCCAATTGCGGAGAGCGGAGGTAATGATTCTACTATATGGCTACCAGAAGCTGGGAATGGACAAAAACCGAAAGGGCGCTTTTGACTTCCTGTATAAACAATTACAGGGTTGCAGTATATAGGTGGAAGCCCTACTCCTCCTGGTGGTGGGGGCGGTCCATTGCTAGGAACAATGGTTTGATCTTTTGATACAATGATTTCTAAACCGGAAAGATCGCTGGTTGATTCGATGGTATAAGTAGACATGGCGTCAAGAAAAAGAGCTTTTTCGGTTCCATCGGGGTGAATTATTTTCAATACGGATTTACCGCCTGTGGCGATTATGTTTACTTGACTAATGTATGGAGGAGGGCCACCGATAATACCTTCCCAGTCGTCAGCAACGATATAGTGATGCCCTGCTGAAATTAAAGGAGTGGCAATGGTAGCATCGGCACTGAAGCTGCCTGAATTACTAAAAGCAAATATTATTTTATTGTCAGAGATAATCTGCGCAGAGGTATTCGGGTTTTCTCCATTTGAAATTGAAGTCGTAATCAGGTTGATCTGTTCGGTAGTTAGTTTAAAGCTCGATTGACCTACAGGAAGGTCATAGCTTGTACTTTGCTTATTGGCAAAGTTGACTTCAACTGTACTTGGCTTTTCGGCTCTAAAATGGAAATAAACCTCTTTTTGAGGTTCGTCATGCGGAAACAGACTTACATAGAATTCTCTACCCCAACTGTCATTCTGCGCAAAAGCAGTATGGTTTAAAAGGAGTAGAAGAAACAATACATATGTTTTCCTCAATAATAGCACTAGTAGAATCCGATTGAACTGATAAAGATATGGAATCGACCGTCATCTCAAAAGAATATTATTTGATTGAAAAATACTTATGAGAAGGTGGTGAGTGAAAAGAAAGAAATACAAGGTCTAGTTTTAGTGTGAGGTTGGCTCGTTATTATACCATCATATAAAACAGTCGGAATCTTTTGGTTTACTTAATAACCCCATATTTCTGGAGTATGGGTATTACCTTTTCCATCGGTAATTGTTGAATCGTATGCCCACCTTTTCCTTTAGAGGTTTCGGCCATAAATAGCGAATTAATAATGGCTTCTTCTGTCGCCTCAATTGTTGCCATGAAAATAGAGCTCATGTGGTCATTTCTTAGTACATCACCAGTATCAAATTTTTCTCTGGTTTGGTAAGGAATTCGCATGGATTCTGCCGTAGAGGCTGCTATAACATAATCGCCACTGCCATTTGAGGCAATGCCTCCTGTTTTTGCCAAGCCCATCATGGCTCTTTTAGCGACTCGTTCTAGTTGGCGAGCGTCTAGTGGGGCATCGGTTAATACTACAATCATGCAGGAACCATCACTTTTTTTGATCGCACTTGAAAATGGATACTGCTCTAACTCTTTTCCAACTGGTGCGCCATTGATGGTAAGTACACCTCCAAAATTTGTTTGTACCAAAACGCCTACGGTGTATCCACCCAAGGATTCGGGTAATTTTCTTGACGAAGTGCCGATTCCCCCTTTAAAACCAAAAGCGACAGTGCCTGTTCCAGCGCCAACATTTCCTTCAGGAACGATGCCTGTTTTTGCATTTTCAATAGCGGCAATCACATCATTTTCAGAAACATGCATTCCTCGAATGTCATTTAAGTAACCATCATTGGTTTCGCCAACAATTGCGTTTACCGACTGAACATTTTCATTTCCTTCTAAAGCCAACGCGTATTTTACGGTGCCCTGTATGCCCATGGGAACACTCAATGTGTTTGTAAGAATAATGGGCGTTTCTAGGTTTCCTAGTTCCTGCACCTGACTGATGCCGGCCAGTTTACCAAAGCCATTTCCAATGTATATGGCGGCAGGCACTTTGTTCTGAAATATATTTCCTGAATGGGGTAAGATAGCGGTTACGCCAGTTCGAACACTATCACCTTTAATGAGTGTTTGATGACCAACTTTTACCCCTGGCACATCCGTAATGGCATTGAGGTTTCCACTTGCCATTACCCCAATTTCAATTCCGTAGTCTCTTGCCCTTTTCTTTTCTTGAGCATTAGAAAAAGTAAAAAGAAATAGAAATGATAGGGCGAAAATGTAGCGTGTCATTCCCGAAAATAGTAATTATTTACGGACTAACGAACTACGGTTATTGCTCCTCTTTGTTCAAACTCACCTCTTTCTGGTTGGAATCTACTTCTGAATTTAATCACATAGGGATAGGTGCCTATTGGAACCAGCTGACCATTAAAAGTACCATTCCATTGAAACTCTAGTGCGCTACTTTGGTAAATCAATTCTCCCCAACGGCTGTAAATGAAAATCTGGAAGTCGGAGACAAAACCGTTTGGAACCACTGAAAATACGTTGTTTGGCGGATTGCCCTCTGGTATAATTACATTTGGAGCCAAAATAACTGGATCACAACTTTCAATAATCTCCATTTGATCCACTCTTACACAGCCAGTAGCTGTAGTCATAGTTACTTGGTAAATACCTGGCGCAGCAACGACCAAGTCTTGGACTGAATGAGCTAAAGGTTGTCCATCTAAAGTCCACTCATAAGTTTCAAAACCAATACCAGCAGTGACTGTAAGTACATTAGAAGAGGTTGGGCAATAGTATTCCAAGTCAGGCAATAACCCTTCTGGAATAGCACTTCTACGAATCAAAATACTTCTTTCAATTGAGCAACCACTGTTGTCGCTAATAGTAACTGTATAGGATCCTTCATCATTGACGTCTAAGAAAGGGACGCTTGTTACGGCAACTTGACTGTTATCGCGGGTCCAAATAAAATTAGTGGCATTTCCAGATAAAACATCCACAGTAAGTGTGATTGGCTGGCCATCATCACAAGCTGGGCTTGAGCTTAAAGTAGCCTCCAATTCTTCAGGGAAATCAATCGTTTCTGAGTAGGTTCCAGTACAAGTTAAATCTCCTGCTTCTCTTACGGTTACATCATAAGTGCCGTCAGCGGTTACAGTAATTCGTTTCGTATTTTCACCTGTCGACCAAGCGAAGTTGTAGGTAGTGTTGGGTTTTTCATTATTGATTTGCGCTTCCAAAACCAAAGTGCCATCACAAAGGTCTCCAACCTGAATAATTTCTACATCTGGCTGAACGGTGAGCGTTACAATAACCGACTCAGAAGTAGGGCAAGCTACACCTGGAGCATCTGCTGTAACGGTATAGGTGCCAGATTCGGTAGCGTTAATGACTGCACCATTTAACGTAGCTCCACTTGGGCTTAGCCAAACATAACTTGTTCCATCAGTTGAACTTGCTGTCAACGTTGTGCTTGGGTTTACATCACATACCTCTGTAGTTCCAGATATTTGCAAGTTTTGAACATCTGTTGGTTGGTTTACCACAATACCCGAAGCGGTAGCAGTACAACCCAAAGCTGTCGAGGTTACTTCAATATTATAAGTACCGCCTTCGAGGCCAGAAATTACAAAGCCGTTGTTGTTTTCAACTGGCACTACTCGAGGGTTGAAACCAGGTTCATCTCTAGTGAGCACGTAGGAAACAGGGAAAACGCTAGCATCATCTAAAGTAATGGTGATGCTCCCATCGGCAGTATCACATGAGGCATCAGCAGTTACCACGGGTTCAATAATATTGAAATTGTTGTTCTGAATTTCAATGCCTGTAAGTTCATCTGTACAGTTTGTACTATTATCTGTTACACTAACAGAATAAATACCTCCGTCTAAACCCGTTACTGATACATCATTTGGTCCGTTTACCGAACTGTTTTGGGCTACTGTAGCGCCAGAGGCATTACTTACGGTATAGCTGTAACTTCCTGTTCCTGCGATATTGAATACAAATTCGCCATCAGGAGTTGGCCCTACTTGTGGGCAACTAGCATCTTGAGAACTCACCAATGACAAATTTGGTGATCCATTAATGGTAACTACAGTCGAATCATTAGCAAAACAGCCTGGTTCAATTGGGTCTTCAATAGAAACTACATATGTGAATATGCCCGGAACACTACTGTCTACCTCTGCAGTTCTTTGGTTTGGTAATGTAGTTGTCGAATTATCGGGGTTGATTCTAGTCCATATGTAGTTGTTGGCGTTCACGTTTGGATCTAAGGTCAGCGACTCGCCTTCACAAAGATTGGCGGTTTCGGGTAATTCAATTTCGAAAGGAGGTGCAGCGTAAACTTCGGCACTGGAAACACAACCCCCTCCACCAATACTGGTAATGGTGATGGTATAAATTTCTTCTTCAGTCACCGAATAATATCTTGAGTTACTTACTACTGCGCCTTGGCTGTTCGTCCATTCAAAACTTAAAGTCGGATCGTCAGGGCCACCGTCTAAGGCATCTAAATCATGGCTAGAGCCTTCGCAAAGCACAACGGCTGTAGGTACGGCTGGCCTAGGTGGAATATCAAATACATCAATGGTTTGAACGAATGTAGTATCGAAGCCACAGCGGTTAGAGATGTTCAACGAAATGTCAAACCTTCCTGCTTGTCCTTGAGGGAAAACATAGGCCGTATCTTGTCCAGAAGCACTAAATACAGTGGTGTTCGCATCGTCAATAATCGTCCATAAGAACTCGTCAATATCAGAAGTTCCTACTCCCGAAAGTTCAATTCTCTCTTCTACACAAGTGCTGTCTGGAGCCGACATTGAAGGTTCCATTGGAGGGTTCACATTATTCTGAACAAAATTAGGTAGCCCTAATCGCGAATTGCCTGTAGTTAATGGAACTTGCATTTGGTTGAAAGAAGAAACCGCGGCAGTGTCTTCATTCACATTAATGGAACCAATAAATGGCGTTCCTGCTGGGTTGCCCGGAATTTCCATAGCTACATACAATTGTCCATCAGGGCCAGTTTGAATAGCACCGTAGTTTACGGTAACAGTAGAACTGGTTGAAATATCGGTTTTAGAAGCCAGTCGCGTAACTTCAGTCGAAGCAGAGTCAATTCTGTATTCTAATATTCTGCCTCCTGGCGCTCCGCCATTGCGGTTGTTCATGGTAGCAAAAAGTTTGTCGCCTCCTGTTGAAAAATGGACGTCATAAACTTGATCGTTTAGCGCTGGTCCGCCTTCTCCTAAATCAATTTGATACAATAAATCAGTTACTTCTCCAGTATTGGCATCAAAACTGAAAAGCTCTACATAGTCTTCATTACCTTCAATCAAAGCAACAGCAATACGTAAACCATCACCCGAAAACTTCATTCCTGCTTGACCGCTTAAAGCATCGTTAATGCTGTGAACAGACCCAACAGAAGATAAGATTGGTTGCCCAATCCCTTGGTTTGTAATGGGGTATGCTCTAAAGGTATTTGTACCATACTCATGTGCCATTAACCAGTAACCACCAGCACCTTCTAAGGCAATCAGTTTTTCTGTGCTTCTGGTAAAGAGTACATTGTCTTTTGAAATTACTGCACCTAATCCGTTGTCTTCTTTGAGGTCAACAACAGAATATTTGAGCATATAGGTGTTGTCACCATGCACTTCTTCTGTTGTAAATACATAGAAGAGTGTTTCGTCATCTTCAAACGGAACAATGACCACAGCTTGAGTAGAGGTAGAATCGCCACCAATTTCAGTTCCGTTTGGCATTATGCCATTGTCAGCATTCCATACCGTTGTTCCATTGGTATAGAAAAGTACTTGGCCGTTGGCATCGGATATGGTGGAGGTGCCTTCTGGTGCGTTCATGGCGTGTGCCGTTGTAATACTTCGAGGAGGCGGAGCCAGCCCATCTACTTCATTAAAGTCTATTCCCGCGCCATTCCCAAAATACCAAATATTGGCCGTTGGGTTTTCGTCACCATATACTTTTACTTCAACCGTTTCGTAAATCGGACAACCTGTAGTAGGGGTAATCACGACCCAGTAATTGCCAGCGTCTGTTACGTCAATAGAAGAAGTGGTTTCTCCTGTGTTCCATCGGTATTCAAATGGGCCGCCAGTTGCTCCGCCTTGCTGGCCTTGACCACCGCTCTGAGGTTCAGCGTCTAAGGTTAAGGTTTCTCCTTCACAAATAGTGGTGTCTTGAAGCGATACCTGAATGTCGTTTTCCATGATTTCACCCATGAGGGTATTGGACATTACTGTGCCAATGCCATCAAATTCTACGGTAAGAGTGGCCATGTACATTCCGGCTTGATCAAATGTAAAAATAGGGGCAATGGCATTTGAAGTAATTCCAAAAGGCTGAATATCCCAAGAATATGAAGTTGGAATAGCTGTCGAGGGGTCAATATTGACAAAGAACTGAACAGGAGTGTTCATGCAGTAATCTCCATCCTCTGAAATAGTTACCGTTGGGCCAATGGCTGCAGGTGGCATAAACTGTTGGAAATAATCAGAAGCAGGGTCTGCTCCTTCAAAAAGTGATTGCTCGTAGTCTAATGCAGTAAGCGCACTATCAGGTTGGTTAATTCTAGCCAATAACCTAGGGCCAGCTGCGGTTTCTTTATATATATGGTAGAGCGAACTGTCTGGTGCAAGCATTACACTTTGGCTCGCGCCTATTGGATTACCGAAAACGGGCTCTACTGAAGCCATAGGGTCAGATAAATCTATTCTGTATAAGTTGCCAGAAGTTGAATTAGCTAAGTTTCTACTGAAATAAAGTTTGGTTCCGTTATTCGACCAGCCAATAGAACCAGTTAGGGTTTGGTTCGGAACAAACGAGTTGGCTACCGAACGGTTGAACATCAGCTCTGGGGTGTCGCGGTTAAAATCTAAAATTTGAATATTGACATTATTGCTTGGGCGAACTGCAATTTGGGTACCCATTGGGTTGAGTGATAAATGCGCAGCCTGAACATTGGTTGTTAATACTGTTGGTGCGCCTTGTGGGTCGAATGGCTGACCTGCTACCGGTATTTCGTGGATTTCGAAGTTTCCGTTGGTGCTATTCTGAGTTACCAACCAAAACTGGGTCATATCGCCTGAAGCTACGGTAAGCATACCATCGCCTCGGCTAATAATTCCTGTTGGTTGATTTTTACTTCCAATTACAACAGCTCCAGCAGGAGGGCCAACTGCCCTGTTTCCTTGAGCACTCATGTCCACCAAAGTGTACAGAATTTCACCTGTTACATTACGATGAAAAACGTAATAGCGTGATTCATTTCCCACACCTGGTACTGGGCTTAAAGCCAACGGTTGAATGGCATTTGGGTCTGTGGTTATGCCAGTTCCATTTTCCATAATGGCATGGCTGGCGTCATAAATATTGATTCCGTCTGAGTAAAATAATAGGTCTCCAGTAGTAGGGTCGGTGGCGGTTAGCTTTTCACCTGCATTGGTTTGAGCTATTTTTCCGTCTGCTATAAAAGATCTTGCGGCTTGTTCTTTACCAAAAATAAGGGCTTGGTCATTGTTGGAGAAATACCAATTATGACGTGTAAAGTTCTGAGCTTGTGTCAGTACCGAGAAAGTGATTCCTAATAAAAGGAGTAAAATGCGAGTTTTTCTTACCACGCTAAATGATGTCTAGTAATAAAACACTGGAGCTAAAATATAACCCTATTACGTGGTTAACGGAGTTTTTATTATATTCATCGCTCCTTAAAGTCAGCCCTAAGATAAGGGAATTCTCTTAGTAAGGTAAGCTTTGAGTGTTGGGTTTCGAGGAAAAAAAATAACTTTACGTTTCACAATAGTTTGAGGGTACTCAAGCGTTAAAGGTTAAAAGTTTAAATGCGCAAAACTTTATTTTTGTTGATTGCCATTTTGGGAATAGGATTGGGAGAGGTTAAAGCTCAGGATCCGCAGTTCTCACAGTTCTATGCTGCACCCTTGTATATCAACCCTGCTTTTACTGGTGCTTCGGGGTTTACCCGATTGGGAATTAACTACCGAAACCAATGGCCATCGCTCGATGCCTCATTTGTAACCTTTTCATTTTATGCCGACCATTATTTGGAAAAATATAATAGTGGTGTAGGGTTTATCGTAACTACTGATCGTGAAGGTGTTGCTGGTTTACAAAGCACAAATGTAGGGCTTACTTACGCTTATCAACTGAAAGTTTCTGATAATCTCGTTTTTCGTCCGGGTATTCAAGCCAATTATTTTATGCGGAATGCCAATTTTTCAGACCTAGTTTTCGCCAGTCAGATTAACCCAGTTACTGGCTTTGACCCTAATTTACCAGGCGACCCAAGAGTAACGGGCAGTAATTTGAATGTTAACTATTTAGATCTTGGAGTTGGGGGAATTCTGTATTCAAGAAATTTATTTCTGGGTGCTTCTGTTCAACATTTAACAGAACCAAATCAGTCGCTTTTAGATGGTGATAGCCCATTGAATCAGCGCGTTAGTATTCATGGAGGGTATAAAATTATGCTGAAGGAAGGGGCACTAAGAAGAGACCTTACCTATACAAGAAAGGAAAGAAGCATTACTCCAATTTTTCAATACAAAACTCAAGGAGAATTTAGTCAGTTAGATGCCGGTTTCTTTTTACACTTAGAGCCAATCAATTTGGGTTTACAATACAGAGGATTGCCAATTAAAACTTTCGAGAACTTCCCTAATAATGAGGCGTTAATTTTCTCTTTTGGAGTTACTACTAGTGATTTTAACTTTGGCTATAGCTACGATTACACGCTCTCTGAATTGAGTAATGCGAGTGGAGGAGCTCATGAAATCTCCATATCTTACTTATTTCAATGGGGTAAACCTTTGAGGCTTCCGCGCGACCAGTGGAGTATTCCTTGCCCGAAAAACTAAATTAGCATGTCTTCGGTACAGCTACTATACCTGATTATAGGAATTGTTTTGGTTGATTATTTCTTTGATCAATTACTCGATTTCCTCAATATGAAATCAGCTAAAAGTAAATTACCAGAGGAACTCAAAGATATTTATCCCCCAGAAGAGTACGCTAAATCACAACGATATTTAAAAGCCAGATCGAAATTCTCATTTCTTACCACCGCGTTTAATACAACACTTACTGTGTTGATTCTTGCTTTTGGGCTTTTCGGAGATTTACATATTTGGCTTTCGGCCCATTTTACAAGCCCAATGCTGCATTCGTTGGCTTTCTTTGGTGTTCTGTTTTTGGTTTCTGACATTATTAATATACCCTTTGAACTGTATTCTACTTTTGTTATTGAAGCAAAGTTTGGCTTCAATAAAACTTCCTTGAAAACATTTTGGGCAGATAAGCTAAAGGGCTATTTGTTGGTCGTTATTTTAGGTGGAGGTCTGGGCTATGTGTTGCTATGGCTAATTTTTGAATGGCAAGAGCAATTCTGGATTTATGCGCTAATCGTTATTACGGCATTCTCACTATTTATGAGTGTTTTTTATACATCACTTATTTTGCCTTTGTTCAATAAACTGACTCCTTTGGCCGAGGGCGAATTGAAGGATAAGATTAACGCCTATGCCGAACGCGTTAAATTCCCTTTAGACAATATTTTTGTAATTGATGGCTCTAAAAGGTCTAGTAAGGCAAATGCCTTTTTCTCTGGAATGGGGAAGAAAAAGAAAATTGTGCTTTACGACACGCTCATTGAAAAACAATCAGATGATGAACTTGTGGCTGTTTTGGCACATGAAGTAGGCCATTTTAAAAAGAAACATGTTATGGTTGGCATGGCTATATCTGTAGTGCAAATGGCGATAACATTATATGTTTTATCTCTTCTTATTTTTAATGAAAATCTTTCCATGGCCTTGGGTGCAGAAGATCTATCGGTTCATTTAAACCTTGTTGCATTTGCGCTGCTTTATACGCCAATTTCGAAACTTACAGGTATTTTAATGAACATGATTAGCAGAAAGAACGAATTCGAAGCAGACGCTTATGCTTCTACAACCTACAATCCTGTTCCATTGCAGTCTGCGCTAAAGAAACTTTCAGTAGATAGTCTTAATAACCTTACACCGCATCCTGCTTATGTTTTTGTAAACTATTCACATCCCCCATTACTTGAGCGATTAAAGCATATGGATAAGTTCAAGAAACCAGAATAGTCTTTATTTAAACAGGCTCGGGGATGGCTTTGTAATCAGGAAATCCGAAAAGTTAAACCCGCTATTCCCAGATAGGCTCAGGTCTGTCATTGGTAGTCCAACTGGGGCATCGGGGTAATAGGCCAAGCGAATTTCAATGGCCTTAAAAGTAAGGTTGTCATTTCTAATCCTAAAGCCTAAACCCATTCCGGATTGAGCCTTTTCGCTAAAAATATTTTTACTACCATTGTTTACCATGCCAAGGTCGTAAAAACCAAAAACAGCTAATTTAAAGTCAGCGGCTTCAAATGGGGTAAAGCTTACCGTTTCAATATTAATTAAGAAACGTTGAGTCCCTCTAAGTGTATTACTTTTCAAACCCCTTATGCCATTTCCGTCTCTTATATCAATGTACTCGTTCGAAAATCGGTCGATGCCGTAGGTGTAATTTACATTTATGAATTGCCTGAACTTCCATCGGTTTAGGTCAATTAATGAGCTGAAAAAACGGAAATCAGCTTTGAATACACCTTGTTCAAAAATTTTATTTTTAAGGAAACTTTCTAACGAAAAACCTCCTAAGAAATAGCCTAGGTTGCCCATGTATCCTCCTCGGCCGGCTTTCCCGCCAAGAAAATAGCGGTGACCAAATTCTGCCCATTCATAACCTCCTAGTAATTCAATTTGATAGCCATAAGGTATATCCTCAGTTCTTCCATAGCCAAAAATGAGTTGATCCTTAAAGTATCTTCTTTGCGAAATTCCGACAGAGCCAATGGCTAAAGTTCGGTTATGGAATGGTTGATTAAGTTCAGTATCAACTTCTGGTCTGAGCGTAAATTTTATGTTTGAAATTCTTCCTGAAACAATAAGCCTTGTTCTTTCATTTCGAATAGGGTCTTTTAAGTTGAGAGGGAAAGCCCTAGCTAGCCAAAAATCTTGAAAGTCATAACGTTGGTTAATTGTTTGAAAGTCATACTCTTCGTCTGAAATGATATTGGATAGTTCAGTAAAACGAAGTCTTTGGTTCGTAAATTCAATACCACCTGCAAACTTAATTTTTGGTGAAATAAACTCACGCTGAAGTTTTATGCTGCTAAAATCTTGATTTACCGTATTGGCGTAATTGGCTTCAAACGAAATAAAAGAACGCTTAATATTGGGCACTCGATAACGTATCTGATAACTGTACCTTTGGTCTGAACTTTGGTCTACGGAAAAACGATTGTCTATTTCGTGCCCAGAACCAAAAATATTTTTGTGGTTTACCCTTAAAACCCCCGAGTCAAAATCGCGTGCTTCAATGTCAAAAGATAAGGCCAAAACGTCTTTCGTTATTATCTCTACATCAACAATTTCGGGGTTATCCTCTCTTGGTTTTAGGTAAATTCGTGCATCTTTAATGTAAGGCAGTTCACGAAGAATTCTTTCATTATCAGCAATGATTAGTGGGTCGACTATATCACCACTAGAAAAAAGCAGGTTGTTCAGAATTACCCTTTCTCTGGTGTTAAAGTTTACTGTATTACCGGTTTTTTGAATAAAGGATTTTGGCTTCTCATCGGGTTTATCCATTCTAGTTCCTAAAGCTTTGAGCTTAATAAGCTCAATGTTTCCTATGGTTTTTCCATTATAATTTTTAAATGGATTTTCACTTATAGAAAACTGAGTGGTGTCGAGCTTGAAATCATCAGAAGGCAGCGAAAACAAAAGGTTGAAAAGCTCTTTTGTTATTTTTCGGTTAGACCATTTGCCTTGAAGGCGTTGATAAAAATTGCCCCTAACTTTGTAAAAGACAGTATCGGGTAAAATTAATATAGTGTCTTTATCGAAAGTATATCGTACATCTTTTAAAATAATGGTGGTGTTTTTGGGTAAGGGTATAGTATCATAGTTTATTTTTTTCTGTTGGGCATATAGCGAAACAGAAGACCAGAAAGTCAGGCAAAGAATGATAATATAGTGTTTCTTGAATTTGATAGCTTGTGATGTTAGAACGCACCTCTCTTAATATAATTGAAATTAGGGGATATCTGATTGAATAGAAAAGGAGATGTTTTGATATCGGCTTTTAAAGAAAGTCGATATCAATATTGCCTGGGTATTTCATTAAATAGCTTAGGCCGTCCTGTGGTTTCATTCCTTCATAAAGAATTTTATAAAGGGTGTCGGTAATTAAAGGTTTAATCCCTTGGGCATCTGCTAATTGCTTAATGATTTTAATCGTGTTTACACCTTCAGCGGTTTCTTCCATCTCGGCAATGGCTTCATCCATGCTTTTTCCTTGCGCCAATTTAAAACCAATAGTGTAGTTTCGGCTGGTTTGACTCGAAGCGGTGGCGACCAAGTCGCCAATGCCTGCTAAACCAATGAATGACGATATTTCTCCACCCAAGGCTTTTCCCAAGTAGATCATTTCAACTAAACCTCTGCTGATCAATAATCCTTTAGCGTTATCGCCAAAACCTAAACCAGAGATGATACCTGAAGCAATAGCAATTATGTTTTTAAGTACTCCGCAAAGTTCGACTCCCTTCAAGTCTTGATTTCCGTAAACTTGAAATTTTTCTGATCTGAGTAACCTTTTGCCCTCATTAATTACCTCATTGAATGGCGAAGCAATTACAGTAGCTGCTGGGTGACCTAAAGCTAATTCTTTTGCCAAATTAGGGCCTGCCATACAACCCACACGCACCACTACACTCTCTTCCCTTATTACCTCACTCATGGTTCTAATGCATGATCGATCCATTTTGAAATCGGTTGGTGTTTCGTGAGGTAGAATTAAATCTAAGCCTTTGGTGCCATGAATGAGTACATGGTATGGATGTAGAAAAGGAGCGAACTGGCGCATCATTTCCCTGAAATTAGATGAAGGAACTACAGGGAAAATAACGTTACACTTTTGCGCAACTTCTTCTAAACTATTTGTAACGGTTATGTTTTCGTGGAGGTGTTGTCCGTTCGAAATTCTGGTCGACTTAATTTTTTCGACTGTTTCAGCATTTCGGGCATATAATAATACCTTGGAATTCTTTGAAAGAATATTTGCTACGGCTGTTCCAAAACTGCCTGAACCAATGACTCCAACACATTCTTTAGACATATTTCTCAAGATTATAACCTACTAAACGGTTGTGATAGTAAAACAGCAAATTTAAATCTTGGGTATAAATATCTCCCTTCTTATTCTTTATCAGCGGACGCTTGGCATGGTACATACCCACGTTGGCCAAACCGTGCGCAATAATCTTATCAGGGTCTCCGGTAAGGTATGGGGAAACACTAACTTCTCCCTTATTATACATTTCATGAACTCTTCTTAAAACTGTTTGGAAAACCGTCTTAAATTCCTCATAAGGAATGATTTGGTCTTCTTCCGGAATTCTCAAAAAGTTATACAAGTCCAGTTTATTGAATTTCTTTTGAAGCATTTCAAAGGCTACAAATGCCACCAAATGACTGGCAAAAACCTTATTGATTCGATGGAATTCTTCAACTATTCTATCACTCAACATGCGGGTATATTCATCTTCGCGTTGCTGGTCGTGCGAAATGATTTTTCCGTCTTTAGTAAAGTACTCTTGAGTATCTATTTGACGGCCACTTTTGTCATAACTATTGCCATCTGTATCTACATAATTCCCCAGCACATCTAAACCTCTTCCGATGGACACTGATATGTCTGAACCCTTGGTAAAGAATTTAAGCAAGAAAGCAAAGATTTTATATGAGGTAGAGTACTCATCGTTTTCTACATAGTAGCGCTCTTGCCCTTTTAGTCTTAAGTATTCACGAATAAGAGAAGGCGCCTCAAGCACAAAATTGTAGTTTAAAGTTACTGGAACAATAAATATTTTGTGCAGACCGTCTCTTTTCCCTTTCTGATAGTTGACACGCTGAGCTTCAATAGCTGTGCTTAAAAGGCCAAGTTTCAATCTCTTTTCTATTTGTCCTGAGCGTGAACGGGTTCCGCCAGGGAAGAAAAGGCTATGGCAACCTTTCTGAATTGCAAGACTAGAATAACTCTTTAGGGTTTCTAAATAGAGTAGGTTTTTCTTTCTTCTGTCTACTTTATAGGCCCCAAGGCTTTCCATAAAGTAGGCAAATATTTTTATGTTGAAGAGGTTTAAGCCAGCACCATAAATAAAAGCAGGCAAGCCCAAAGCACTAATTACCCAGCCTATTAATATAGAATCAAGATTACTGAAATGGGTAGGCACCATAATGATCGTTCCTTTTTTGGCCAAGGTGCGTAATTCCTCTACTTCTCCAGTAATATGAATTTTATCTTGAAGCGAATATCGAGTACTGAAAATCGACCAAAAACCTCGGGCACGAGATGCGTTTAAAAGCCTAGCAAAACCAAAAGTAACAATGGAACGAGCCATTCTGTACCTTGACTTCTTGAAGTTTCCAGCAATTTCACTGGCGTAGCGCTCTATAATTTCTGAAAGTATATCTTCTAAAGTCTCATCAATGTCTTCCTTGTCGTCATTTGTCGATATTTCAAGAAGTCTATCTTTGATGGATTGAAGAAAGTCAGCTTCGTCTGGTGGGTCAACCGCCCATGGATTTCTTTTTACCCTAAGCTTTTCTCTAAAAAGAGTGGTTTCAATTTCCTCAATTAAGCTTGAACGCTTTGGGGTGAGTTTTTTTATACGCTTAATACTTTCAGCGGTCACTTCCTTAATAAAAGCATCCCTGTTATTGCTCAAGCTCACGACCGGCCACTCGTCAATTCCTCCCGGAACCACCTGGTCGTACTTCTTCTTTACGTAGTCTTTGCCGATTGGCTTCATTCAGTTTTTAAAAACCCCAAAGATATGATAAAAATTCTTCCGCTAGCTTCCGCTGTTAACAAAGTAAGGAATTCAGCGCATGCGCCAAACCCAATACTTCATTTTTACTATTAAAACTATGTAAGCAGATTCTCAAGCGTTCTTCCCCTTCTTTTACCGTAGGCGAAAGAATTGCACGAACATCGAATCCCATTTCTTGAAGTTGCTTTGACGTAGATTTTGCTTTTAAGTTGCCTTCGGTAATTACCACTTGTATAGCGCTAGTAGATAAATAACGCGGAGGTCTTTGTGTCTTAATTGCTTGGTTGAAGGTGGAAATGTTTTCTTTTAAACGAATAGCCAAATCTGGGTGGTTGGTTAAAAACTGGAAAGCTTGCTGTATTGATAAAAACTCAAAAGGAGAGGGTGCGGTAGTGTATATAAATGGTCGCGAATAATTGATCATATAATCAATTACTGTTTGGTTTGAAGCTATGCAAGCACCATGAATGCCCATTGCTTTACCAAATGTGTATACAACCGCATACACTTGTTGTGATAGATCTAACTCTGCTACTAAGCCCGCCCCATTTTTACCAAATACACCTGTGCTGTGTGCTTCGTCTACAATGAGTTTTGCATTGTATTTTTCTGAAAGTTCACAGAGTGCTTTTAGAGGAGCAAAGTCGCCATCCATAGAGTAGACGGCTTCGCAAGCGATATAAACCTCACCTTCACTTAATTTTAATTTTCGCTCAAGATCGGCCAAGTCGTTATGCTTAAAAGGCATTGATTTGGCCAAACTCAATCGGCTACCATCTTTAATGCATGCATGTGAAAGCTCATCATATAGAATAGTATCGCCCCTTTGAGGAAGGCAAGAGAAAAAGCCAAGGTTAGCAGTATAGCCAGAGTTAAAAACCAGACTGGCATCATAACCAAAAAGCTTGGCTAGTTCTGATTCTACCTCGGTGGCTAAGGCTGAATTTCCCGTCAATAGCCTTGACCCAGTTGATCCATTTTTATCCGCTAGGCTTTCATAGCTGTTTAGAATTCGGTTTTTTAAATCTTCAGACCTCGCAAAACCTAAATAGTCGTTTGAGCTGAAGTCTATCAGTTTTTCATTCACTAATAATAAACTGCGTTTATTGCCCAGCAATGCTCGTTTATTTAGTTGTTCCTCAATTCTTAAATTCTTTTTATCCATTTGCCAATAATACGCTGGCTAAAATTATAAATAATTGAGACTTTAGCGCCTCAAATTAAATATCACTGTAATCAAGTCGATTCTTATTTTTTTCTCACTGCTCTATACGTTGCCAATTTTAGGGCAGGTAGACTACCGTAAATCTGAATTTTCATTCACCACCGAAAATGATGTTTACTTACTGAACAGGGATGACGAGTACTATTCTAATGGCTTTCTTTTTCATTATAGATATGTTCCCAAGAAACCTGATTCTTTAAACACAAAAAAAATTATAGATATAAGTCTTACGCATAAGTTCTATACGCCTGACGATTTGCTTTATGATGAAATCTCTGAATTGGATAGGCCATACGCAGGCTTGCTCTATGCTGGAATTTCAAAGTCTATGTTCAAGAATGATAATTCACGATTTAAATATGGTTTGGAGTTAGGTACAACGGGCAAAGCCTCGGGAGCAGAAGCTTTGCAGAAGTGGTATCATAATGCCGTGGGGTTTAAGCAACCAAGAGGATGGCAGCATCAAATTAGAACGGCTTTGGTTTTAAATGCCACTGCTGAATATAATCGGCAGTTTAGTTTGGTGCCGAAAAGTATGGATTTCATTAGTTCATCATCAGCAACATTAGGAACAGGTCATACGAACATTGCCCAGAATTTCGATTTTAGAATGGGGCTATTGAACGTTTTGAACAAGTCGCCATTTGCAAATGCTATGATTGGCGAAAATAGCCAAGGCCTAGAGCGGGTAGGCTATGTAGTTTTTGGTTACGGAGTGTCCTATATTTTCCATGACATTACTGCTTCGGGTAGTTTATTCAATAATAAAAGTCCGCATACAGAAAGGCAGATGCCTTGGGTGAGTACTTTTAGGGTGGGTTGGGCTACTGGTAATGAAAAAGCGACATTTAAAATTATGTTTCATTGGTTGAGTAAAGATGTACAAACAGCAAAAAATGACGCTTATATTTCTTTCGTTTTTGATTTTAGACTAAAAAACAAGGACTAAGAATAAGTTCAGCGTAAAATTTTTAAACAAAGGGCTTCTACTTTTCTTATCAAATAAAACTGCCCTCACTTTGCCGTTGAAGCATTACCTGTTAATATTGTGGCATTCTACTGATATGGCGTTAAAGCTTTCCGAAATACAGGCCCCCATTGCTAGTGAAATGACTGAGTTCGAACAGAAATTCAGGTCATTCATGAAGAGTAAAGTATTTCTGCTCGACCAAATCATGAGTTACATTGTAAAGCGCAAGGGCAAGCAAATGAGGCCTATGTTTGTGTTTTTGGCAGCAGGGGTTACAGGAAAAATATCAGATAGAACTTATAGAGGCGCCTCTCTAATAGAATTACTTCACACCGCCACTCTGGTTCACGATGATGTAGTAGACGACTCAAATTACAGAAGAGACTTCTTTTCAATCAATGCCCTTTGGAAGAATAAAATAGCCGTTTTGGTAGGTGATTATTTACTTTCGCGCGGTTTACTGCTTTCCGTAGATAATGAAGATTTCGATTTTCTAAAAATTGTTTCCCGAGCGGTGCGCGAAATGAGTGAAGGTGAATTGCTTCAAATGGCCAAAGCCAGGAACTTAGATATTACCGAGGATATCTATTATGATGTAATTCGTCAGAAAACCGCTTCGCTTATTGCCTCATGCTGCGCTGTTGGCGCTACCGCCTCCAATGCTTCTCAAGAAGACGTAGAAAAAATGCGAGAATTTGGGTTAAAAGTCGGAATGGCTTTTCAAATCAAAGATGACCTTTTTGACTACGGTACTGAAGAAGTGGGTAAGCCCCTAGGTATTGATATTAAGGAGCAGAAAATGACATTGCCGCTGATTTATTCTTTACAAAACGCCAGTAGTAGCACCAAACGAAGAATAATCCGAACCGTGAAAAGCAAAGGAGATCATTCAAAAAAGGTGAATGAAGTAGTTGCTTTTGTAAGAGAAACTGGCGGAATTGAATATGCCCAAAAAGTAATGAATCAGTATTACCAAGAGGCAATACAGATTCTGGAAACATTTGAGCCAAGTATTTACAGAGATTCTCTTTCTCAGCTAGTTACCTACACAATAGAGCGGTCTAAATAAAAAAAACAACGCCATATTTTGAGATATGGCGCTGTTCAGTTAGTTAGTAGTAAATTTGTTTTTTGCTATAGCCCAATAGTAAAATTACGCTATGGCAGATGCTAAAATAACAACCTGTCGGAGAAAAGACCTTATATAAAAGCCGGTTTTTTTAAAAAAAAATCACCAACCACTTTCAGCACCAATGAAAAAATTAAAAATAATTGAGTTGGCTTCGGTTCTAGCTGGGCCTAGTGTTGGGCAGTTTTTTGCAGAATTGGGTGCAGAGGTAATCAAAGTAGAAAGCCCTAAAACTGGCGGAGATGTTACTCGGTCATGGCTGTTCAAGGGGGAAAAAAGAAATGGTACCGTTTCGGCTTATTTTACTTCGATAAACTGGGGTAAAAAATCTTTGTCTATTGATTTGAGCAATAAGGAAGAAAGGGCAATAGTTTATAAGCTTGTCAAGAATGCAGACATGGTAATTGCTAGTTATAAACCTGGTGATGCCGAAAAATTGGGTGTAGACTTCAACACTCTAAAAAAGATTAACCCAGCGCTTATTTATGGTCAAATTACAGGGTATGGCCTAAACACTTCAAAAGTGGGTTATGATGCTGTTATTCAGGCAGAATCGGGATTTATGAGCATTAATGGTGAGCAAGGGGCTGCTCCGTTAAAAATGCCTGTCGCTCTGATTGATGTTTTAGCAGGGCACCAACTGAAAGAGGCACTGTTGGTAGCTCTTGTTGAGCGTATGGAAAGTGGTAAAGGAAAGTTTGTTCAAGTGGCTTTGATTGATGCTGCCATCAGTGCTTTGGTAAATCAAGGTGCAAATTGGTTGGTAGGAAAAAATGAGCCAAAGTCAATGGGTAATCTTCACCCAAATATTGCACCTTATGGCGAACTTTTTGAGACCAAAGATTGTCGCCAATTGCTGTTGGCTATTGGAAATGATAAGCAATTCTACAAGCTATGTAGTGTTCTGAGCATTAATGAGATGGATGGTTTTTCGACCAATCAAGAAAGAGTAGTAAACAGAGATGAATTGAACACAATTCTTGCTGATAAAATCCGACTATGGCCTTCAGGTGAATTAATGGAATTGCTGGTCAATCAGCAGGTGCCAGCTGGCTTGGTAAATACCATAAATGCTGCCCTAGATGAAGGCGAACCTCATTGGTTTTTAGAAGCCGAAGGCATTACAGGTTTACGCTCTTTTGTGGCTTCGGGCTTCGATCGCCTTTCGCTGAGTCCGCCTCCCCAATTAGGGCAGCATAATCAAGAAATTCTGGATGGTTTGAATTGACTTCTTCCACCGAACCTTATTTTACCGCAAACGAATGTTTTTTAGTGATTTTTCTCCCACTTTACTCCACATGATCTAAAATCGGGTTGGTTAAGCCTTTTTTTATGTCCATTTGGTCATTTGTTCTTGCCTTTAAAAAAAACTCATGCATGTTAATTTTGTACCTAAAATCCATTTTTAAGCCTAGTTTTCCGAACAGTTAAAGCCTTTCTTATTCATCAGAAATGGACTTTTTACCTCCTTTATCTTTCTAGTGATATTTTTCGATCACACTTGTTTTTCTGTATAGAAAAAGATACTTTTCATAAAAAGTGGGGAAAAGTGAGGAAAAGTGGTGAAGTGTGGGAAAAAATCTTACTTTTGTAAAGGTTCAGGTGTGTAATGGCTTTTTTTACAAGTGAATATGACTGTAAGCTCGATGTAAAGGGTAGGTTGGCTTTACCTTCAAAGGTAAGGGCTGCACTGCCAGATAATGCATCAGAAGAGCTTGTGCTAAGACGAGGTTTCGAGCCTTGCTTGGTGTTATATCCTATGCTTGAGTATAAAAAGATCTATGCGAAGATAAAGGGACTAAGCGAATTCAGTGAGGAGTACCGCAGGTTTCAGAGAACTTTTTTTAGGGGAAATGTAGACGTTGAGTTAGACGGAGCAGGAAGAATCAATATCCCTAAAAAGATGATGGAATATGCGGGGCTTGAAAAAGAAGTTGTGTTGGTAGGGTTGGGAAATAGAATCGAAATCTGGAATCCTGACCAATATGAGGAATACCTCATCCAAGACGCAAGTGAGTACTCCAAGATGGCGGAGAAATTTTTGGCAGACGAATAATTAAACTATGTCAGAGTATCATGTGCCAGTTATGCTTAAAGAATGCGTTGATGGCCTCTCTATCAAGCCGAATGGAATCTATGTAGATGTCACCTTTGGAGGTGGCGGACATTCAACCGAAATATTAAAGCATTTAAATAGTGAAGGCAGGCTCTTTGGTTTCGATCAAGACGTTGATGCTAGGGCTAATGCTGAAAAAATAGACAATCGTTCTTTCACATTTGTACAAGCCAATTTTAGGCACATCAAGCGATACCTCAAGTTGTACGGGGTAAAGCAGGTAGATGGGATTTTGGCGGACTTGGGAATTTCATCTCATCAAATTGATGAGCCAATGCGTGGGTTTTCTACCCGTGCAGAAGCTGATTTAGACATGAGGATGGATTTGAATGGTTCGCTTACTGCTGCCGATGTGGTGAATGAGTATTCAGAAGAGCAATTACATAAGCTTTTGGGTATTTACGGAGAGGTAAAAAATGCAAAAACTTTGGCTGCGGCTATTGTTTCGGAGCGTTTTTCTAATCCCTTCAAAACCACCAAAGACCTGATTCAATTATTGGATCGATTGGCGCCAAGGCATAGAGAGTATAAATATTATGCTCAGGTTTTTCAGGCCATCCGCATCGAAGTAAACGATGAGATGGGAGCATTGGAAGATTTCTTGAAGCAATCGGCTGAGGTAATTAAGCCCGGGGGGCGCTTGGTGGTAGAGTCTTATCATTCGCTAGAAGATCGAATGGTGAAGAACTTTATTAACAAAGGAAAAGTGTTTGGCGAGGTTGAAAAAGACTTCTTCGGAAATCAGTTGAAACCATTTAATGCGATCAACAGGAAGCCGATTGAAGCAAATGAAGAAGAGTTAAAAGTAAATAACAGGGCAAGAAGTGCAAAACTTCGTATTGCCGAAAAAATATAAGTAAAGAAAGTGGCAGCGAATAAATTCAAAGCGAAAAGAGATGAGAAATCCGGCACAGCAGGTGGTGGCTTATTTGGTCTTTTGTCGAAGCTGAAAATAGCTGGAAACTTAGAAACGGGGCTTCCAGTGAAGCACCTGCCGAAAGTAGCTTTCGCACTAGTGTTGGGTGTGTTTTATGTATGGAACAGCCATTATGCTGAAAAGGCAAATAGAAATATTAAGAAACTAGAAACAGAAGTTGAGGATTTAAGGGCCGATGTTACCACGCTAGAGGCAGATTATATGTATAGCAGTAAGCAGTCGGAAGTAGCCAAGAACGTAAAGAAACTAGGATTAGAAGAAAGTAAAGAACCGCCATATAAAATTGTTGTAGACGAAAGTGAATATTAAGCAGTCGATATTACTGAGAGTAAGAATAGCTTTTTTAGCTGTGATTGCCTTTGTCTTGGTAGTAATCTACCGGATTGCAGACATTCAGTTTGTGCAAGGCGATGATTGGCGAAAGCAAGCACAAGAAATTGGGTTGGATTATAAAACAATAAAGGCCACCCGTGGAAGTATTTATGCTGATGGTAACGACCTGATGGCAACCTCACTTCCCTTTTACAAAATTGCATTCGATCCTTCGCTTGCAAACGATAATACCTTTAAAACAGGTATTGACTCCCTTTCACTACTATTGTCGAAATTTTTTCGAGATCTCTCTCCTGGCGAATACCGGAAGAAGATCTCGGAAGCTCGACAGTCTCGCAAACGGTATTTGGTTCTAAACAACCGCCTCATTAATTATCAGGATAAGGCCATGATGGAAAAGTGGCCGATTTTTCGGGAAGGCCAAATGATTGGGGGAGTAATATTTGACAAGGAGGATAGGAGACATCGTCCTTTTAAAGCTTTAGCCCAACGTACAATTGGCGGTTTAAATATAGATGGTGTAGCTACCGTAGGAATAGAAAAAAGCTTCGATCATTATTTGGCAGGTCAAGATGGAAAAGGTTTGTATCAAAGAATTGCAGGCGGTAACTGGATGCCAGTAAATGTAGCTTCAGATGTAAAGCCTAGAAATGGCTATGATGTGTACACTACTATCGATATCAACCTTCAAGATGTTGCTCAAAACTCGCTTTTGAGGCAGTTAGAGAAGTTTGAAGCGGCCTACGGTACGGTAGTTTTAATGGAGGTGAAAACAGGTGAAATCAAAGCCATGTCTAACCTTACCAGAACAGAAAGTGGTACTTATGTAGAAGATTATAACTATGCAGTACAAGGGTTGAACGACCCAGGCTCTACCTTTAAACTGGCTTCAATGCTAGCCCTCTTAGAAGCAGATAAAATTGAGCTTACCGATTCAGTAGATACCAATGACGGTACTGTTAAATTTTATGACCGCACCATGGAAGATCAAAGTGCTTGGAAAGGCGGTTATGGTAAATTGACTGTTCAGGAAGTCTTCGAAAAATCATCTAATGTGGGTATTTCCAAACTGGTAGATCAATACTTTGGTAAAGACCCTCAAAAATACATAGACATTATAAAATCAACAGGTTTAGGGAAGCCACTCGATTTTCAAATGATAGGTGAAGGTATCCCTTATATTAAAAATGCTGATGACAAATCATGGAGTGGAACAAGTTTACCGTGGATGTCAGTAGGGTATGAAACAAGTATTACTCCGCTTCAAACCCTAGCTTTTTACAATGCAGTGGCCAACGATGGAAAAATGATTCAGCCCATTATTGTAAAGAGTATTAGGAAGGGAAATCAGATCGTAGAAGAGTTTGACGCTAAAACACTTGATAAGAAGATAGCCTCAAAAGCTACACTAGAAAAATTGAAAATCATGCTTGAGGGCGTGGTGGAAAGAGGTACCGCAAAAAACATTAAAAACGATTATTACAAGATCGCTGGAAAAACGGGAACCGCTCAAAAATTGATTAATGGGCGATATTACAAGCAGCGCTATTATGCGTCTTTTGCTGGTTATTTCCCTGCCGATGAGCCTTTGTATTCTTGCATTGTGGTGATTGATGACCCTAAAGGTTTGAATAGTTTCGGAGGAGATGTTTCTGCGCCTGTTTTCAAAGAAATTGCTGATATGATATTCGCTTTAGACCTTGACTTACACGATAAGTTTGAAGGAGAGCGCTTGGCCAAAGAGGGAACCTTCCCTGTAATCAGGGCTGGAAATTTTGATGAATTGAATAAGCTGTTAAATCAGTTTGGTATTTCAAATCATATGGAAGAAGAAAATGTAGAGTGGGTAAGGGCTAGTGTTAATAATAATGCGATTGCTTGGAAACCCAATCATTCTCAGTCGAACCTTGTGCCTAATGTGGAAGGAATGACGCTTAGAGATGCGCTTTACATATTGGAAAATAAAGGATTAAAAGTTAATGTTTCTGGTACAGGTCGAGTGCTTAGGCAATCGATTTATGCAGGAAGAAGAATAGAAAAAGGAACAACCATCACGATAGAACTAGGGTAATTCATGTCTGCATTAAAAGACATATTGTACAAAGTGGCTTTACAGTCAGTATCTGGCGATACAGCTGTAGAAGTGGCTGCATTGGCTTTCGACTCAAGAAGAGTAGAGGCCAATACAGCCTTTATAGCTACGCGTGGTACTCAAGTCGATGGTCATGATTATATAGAACAGGCCATTGAAAAGGGCGCTGTAGCTATAATTTGTGAAGTATTGCCCGAAAGCCTAAATACTGCCATTACCTACGTTCAGGTGAAAAACAGTAGTGAAGCTTTGGGTATCATGGCTTCCAATTTCTTCGGAAACCCTAGTGCAAAGTTGAAGTTGGTAGGTGTTACTGGCACCAATGGAAAAACTACTTGTGTAAGCTTATTATTCCAGTTGTTCAAACAGCTCGGCTATAATGTTGGCTTGCTTTCTACGGTTGTTAATAAAATCAATGACGAGATAATTGTGGCAACCCACACTACGCCCGATGCCATTCAAATGAATGAGTTGATGGCGAAAATGGTAGCCAAAGGTTGTTCTCATTGTTTTATGGAAGTCAGTTCTCATGCCTTGGTACAACATCGTGTTTCAGGACTCACTTTCACAGGAGCGGTTTTTACCAACCTCTCTCACGATCATTTAGATTATCACAAGACTTTTGATGAGTACATCAAAGCAAAGAAGATGCTCTTCGATGGGCTACCCTCTTCTGCCTTTGCTTTAACCAATACTGATGATAAGCGTGGGTCGATAATGCTTCAGAATACAAAAGCAACGAAACACAGCTATGCTTTAAAAACCATGGCTGATTTCAAAGCAAGAATTCTTTCCAATACCCTTCAAGGTTTGGAATTAGATATTGAAGGCCATAATGTTTGGTTCAAGTTGATTGGTGATTTCAATGCTTATAACCTAATGGCGGTTTATGGAGCGGCTATTTTGCTAGAAGAAGAACCCGCAGATGTGCTTCAAACCTTATCGAATTTAAACCCAGCGCCAGGTCGTTTTGAACAGGTGCTTACCGATACAGGAATCACCGCAATTGTGGATTACGCCCATACGCCTGATGCTTTAGAGAATGTGCTTTCTACCATTAAAGTTTTCCGCAGTGGAAATGAGAAGGTAATTACGGTAGTAGGCTGCGGTGGAAATCGAGATACAACCAAAAGGCCTGAAATGGCAAAAATTGCTTGTGAACTAAGCGATAAAGTGGTACTCACTTCAGATAATCCACGATTTGAGGAGCCAATGGCGATTATCGAAGACATGCAAAAAGGTGTGAGCCCGAGCAATTATAGAAAAACACTGGTAATGGCAGACAGAAGAGAGGCGATTAAAACCGCATGCTCTATGGCCGAACCTAAAGATATTATCCTAGTGGCGGGAAAAGGTCACGAAACCTATCAAGATGTAAAAGGGGTAAAATCCGATTTCGATGATAGAAAAGTATTGAAAGAAATGTTAAACCTGATTCATAAATAAAATACGATTGACGATGTCAGAGCTCAGAAAAGCGATCTTCTAAACTCTAGCGTCTAAAATCTAAAATCTAATAGAATGCTATACTACCTATTCAATTATTTAGATAGAGAGTTTGATTTGGTTGGCGCGGGAGTGTTTCAGTACATCTCTTTCCGTGCGGGTATGGCTGTGCTTTTATCTTTGTTAATCACCATTACTTTCGGTGAGAAGCTGATCAACATGCTTCGAAACAAACAAGTAGGCGAGAGCATTAGAGATTTAGGTTTAGAAGGCCAAATGGCCAAAAAAGGTACACCAACTATGGGTGGACTTATCATTATAGCTGCCATTGTAATTCCAACTTTGCTCTTCGCGAAGCTTGAAAATATTTACGTTATCCTTCTACTTATCACCACTTTGGGTTTAGGAGCCATTGGCTTTTTGGATGATTACATCAAGGTTTTTAAGAAGAACAAAGAGGGGCTTGCCGGTAAATTTAAAGTGGTAGGTCAGGTAGGCATTGGCCTCTTGGTAGGAGCTGTACTTTACTTTAACGATGATGTAGTGGTAAGGGAATTCAACCCTGGTCCACAAGAGCAAACTATTTCAGTAACAGAAGCGCCAAATTATGTTGATAGCAAATCTACTACAACCACAATTCCTTTTGTGAAGAATAATGAGTTGGATTACGATGCTTTCAACCCAACGGATAACAAGTGGATTACTGCGGCCATTTACATTTTGGTGGTGATTTTCTTTGTTACAGCCATTTCTAACGGAGCCAATATTACGGATGGAATTGACGGATTGGCTGCGGGCACATCGGCCATTATAGGCCTTACGCTGGCAATTTTCGCCTACATATCGGGTAACGCTATTTTCTCTGATTATCTAAACGTGATGTTCATTCCAAATTCTGGAGAGCTCGTAATTTTCTGTACTGCCTTTGTGGGGGCTTGTGTTGGCTTTTTATGGTACAACTCTTATCCGGCCCAAGTTTTTATGGGCGATACAGGTAGTCTGTCATTGGGTGGAATCATCGCTGTG
Organism: Roseivirga seohaensis subsp. aquiponti; assembly: GCF_001267955.1. Taxonomy (NCBI): domain Bacteria; kingdom Pseudomonadati; phylum Bacteroidota; class Cytophagia; order Cytophagales; family Roseivirgaceae; genus Roseivirga; species Roseivirga seohaensis. The sequence continues at coordinate 16,993 of NZ_JSVA01000022.1, read as the reverse complement.
CTGGCTTTGGTACTCCGAAAAGAACTTTTGATTCCAGTATTGTGCGGAATCTTTGTGATCGAAAATCTCTCTGTAATTATTCAGGTGAGTTATTTCAAATACACAAAAAAGAAATATGGTGAAGGAAGGAGAATCTTTAGGATGTCGCCTTTACATCACCACTATCAAAAAATGGAAATTCCAGAAGCCAAGATTGTAACAAGGTTCTGGATTGTGGGAATTCTGTTGGCGATTATAACATTGGCAACGCTTAAACTGAGGTAAAAAAGTTGATCAGAAAACAGGAAAACGGTCCCGAAGTATCGGGAAGAAAACGGGAAAAAGAATTAAAAAAACTGGGAGTCAGGGAACTCAATTCTCTGAAAAAACTCAGCCATAACTGATAACTGATAACTGATAACTGATAACTGATAACTGATAACTGATAACTGATAACTGATAACTGATAACTGATAACTAAGCTTGAAACGAAAACTAACCATACTAGGCGCAGGCGAAAGCGGAACAGGAGCGGCATTGCTTGGGAAAGCAAAAGGCTATGACGTGTTCGTGTCTGATATGGGGCAGATCAAAGCAGCTTATGTTCAGGAGTTAGAAGCCAATGATATTGAGTTTGAAAGCGGAAAACATTCAGAAGATCGAATTTTAGAAAGTGACTTGGTAATTAAGAGTCCTGGAATTCCAGAATCAGCTCCTTTGATCAAAAAACTCAGAGCCAAAGGAAATTTAATCATTGGCGAAATAGAATTTGCAGCACGGCATACGGCCGCAAAGTTGATTGGTATTACAGGAACAAACGGTAAAACCACTACCACGCTTTTGACTTATCATCTCTTGAAAGAAGGAGGGTTTAACGTAGGTCTTGGCGGAAATGTAGGAAAAAGTTTAGCACGTCAGGTGATCGAAGATCAACACGATTGGTATGTGCTAGAATTGAGCAGTTTTCAGTTGGACGACTGTTACGAATTGAAATTAAACATTGCAGTAGTATTGAATATCACTCCAGATCATTTGGATAGATACGATTACGACTTCGAAAAATATATCGCATCGAAGATGCGCATATTTCACCTTGTACACCTGGGAGGTCATGCCATTTATTGGAACGATGACCACCAAATTGGGAAGAACATTTCTAAAGCCGCTCGCGGCCTGAAAGTTCATCCTTATTCGCTTGGAGGAGACGCTTCCGAGATAAACAATGATAGGTTGTTTTTTACCCCTTTAAACGTTGAGGTATCTGCCCCCAGAGCAGATATCTCAATAAAGGGGCAACACAATATGCTCAATGCCAAAGCTGCTGGCTATGCCGCAAGTTTGGCGGGGGTAAGTGATGAAGCCATTATTCGTGGTTTTAAAAACTTCAAAAATGCACCGCACCGATTGGAGCCAGTAAGGGAAATCAATGGAGCGAAATATATCAATGACTCAAAAGCAACCAATGTAGATTCGGTTTACTACGCTTTGGATGCGGTTGATGCACCTATTGTTTGGATTGCAGGTGGGGTAGATAAAGGAAATGATTACAGCCTAATTCAGGCATTGGTACAGAATAAAGTAAAAAGCTTGATCTGTTTGGGAAAAGATAATTCGAAACTCTTTACGGCTTTCGAAAACATAGTGCCCAGCATTCAGGCAACGGACGATTTGATTAAAGCAATTAGAATGGCCAAGGAATTGGCTGAACCGGGCGATACGGTGTTGTTATCTCCGGCTTGTGCAAGCTTCGATTTGTTCAAGAATTATGAAGATCGCGGAGATCAGTTTAGAACAGCAGTTTTAGCCATTTAAAATAGAATATAAAAAATACGATGTTAGTAAAATTGAAAACATGGACCGATAAACACCTTCAGGGCGATCCCGTCATTTGGGTGGTGGTGCTATGCCTTTCTCTCATTAGTATTTTGGTGGTTTATAGTGCAACGGGCTCCTTGGCTTACAAACAAATGGGGGGAAATACCGAGTATTATCTTATTCGTCATACCATTATGGTGGGTTTGGCTATGGTGGTAATGTGGGTGGCTCATAAAATCGACTACCGCTATTATTCTAAAATTACACGATACGCACTTTTCGTCTCTGTGCCATTATTGCTCTATGCATGGCAAGCAGGCTCAACTGTAAATGAAGCTTCTCGTTGGATTGAGTTGCCATTTATTGGTCTGCAGTTTCAGCCTTCTGATTTAGCAAAAATGGCCCTGATTGCTGGTTTAGCTAGTATGTTGGCCAAAAGGCAACAGAATATTGCCAATATCAAAGAATCATTGATTCCAATGTTGGCATGGTGTGGCGCAATTTGCGGCCTTATTGCAATGACCAATATTTCGACCGCAATTTTACTCTTCCTTACCTGCATGTTGCTTTTATTCATTGGTCGAGTACCGCCTAAATATTTGGCCATGTTGGTGGTGGTTGGAGCATTTGTAGGAGTTCTTGCGATGAGTTTTGGTCAGCGTGGTGGAACTGCCATTAGCAGGGTAACCGACTTTATCAGTCAAGAAGAAGTGCCTTATCAGGCTCAGCAATCCTATATCGCTATCGCCACAGGCGGAGTAATTGGAAAAGGGCCAGGCAAGAGCGATCAAAGAAATTTCCTTCCATATCCTTATTCAGATTTTGTGTATGCCATCATTATCGAAGAGTATGGAATGATTGGAGGCGTGTTCGTTTTGTTCCTCTATTTAGTACTGCTCTATCGAGGAATGCGAGTAATGGCCAACAGTGACAGGGCATTTGGAGGACTGCTTTCAGCAGGGCTCAGTTTCGCCATTGTAATTCAGGCTTTGGTAAATATTGGCGTTGTGGTGGGCTTAGGCCCTGTAACAGGTCAAACATTACCATTAATTAGTATGGGCGGAACCTCACTGTTATTCACTGGCCTTTCCTTGGGGATTATCCTGAGCGTGAGCCGAGGAGAACAAGAAAGTTTTTCGCCTATCAATGGCGATTTAAGAAATACAGCTAAAGCATAGTAACCATAGAAAAGAAACAACCATATCGAATCATTATCAGCGGAGGCGGCACAGGCGGGCATATATACCCAGCCATTGCCATTGCCAATGCTTTTAAAGCGCGCTTCGATGATGCTGAAATTCTTTTTGTGGGTGCCGAAGGAAAAATGGAAATGCAAAAAGTGCCTGAAGCGGGTTATAAAATCATCGGTCTATGGATCAGTGGTTTGCAGCGCAGACTCACTTTCGACAATCTTCTTTTTCCAGTAAAACTGGTGAATAGTCTCAGCAAAAGTGCGGGGATTATTAGAAGGTTTAGGCCACATGCAGTGGTAGGTGTTGGTGGTTATGCTAGCGGTCCTTTATTAAGAGTGGCTTCGCGAAAGGGAATTCCTGCGGTGATTCAGGAGCAGAATTCATATGCAGGCCTTACCAATAAATTATTGGCAAAGAAGGTGCAAAAGATATGCGTAGCGTATCCTAATATGGAGCAATTCTTCCCAGCCAATAAAATCGCTTTTACAGGAAATCCTGTAAGAAAGGATATAGTGGATTTAGCAGGAAAGAAAGAAGCTGCATTGAAGCATTTTGGTTTGAGTGATGCACCAGTTTTGATGATTTTAGGAGGAAGCCTTGGCGCCAGAACGCTGAACGATAGTATGGTTCTAGGCTTAGAGAAATTGAAGGCAGAAGGTGTTCAAGTGATTTGGCAGTGTGGCAAGTTTTATCATGCTGAAATGAAACAGAAACTTGAGGCTTCTGGAGATGCAAACGGTATTCTTCTTTTCGAGTTTTTGAAGGAAATGGATTTGGCCTATGCCGCAGCGGATGTAGTAATTTCTAGGGCAGGTGCTTTATCTGTTTCCGAACTAAGCATTGCTGCCAAGCCGACAATTTTTGTGCCTTCGCCCAACGTAGCCGAAGACCATCAAACCAAAAATGCGAAAGCTTTGGTAGATAATGATGCTGCCATTTTGGTAAAGGATGTAGAAGCCAGAGAGAGATTAATAGACGAAGCCATTGCGCTGATCCGCGATCAGGAAAAGCAAGAGAGGCTGAGTGAAAAAATAAAGGCATTGGCCAAACCCAATGCTGCTGAAGAAATAGTTGACGAGATTTTAAAATTGATAGCGTGAAGCTGAGAGACATACATAACGTATATTTTCTTGGGATCGGGGGGATCGGGATGAGTGCTTTGGCCAGATGGTTTAAGCACAACGGTAAAGCTGTGTCTGGTTACGATAAAACGCCAACTGCGCTTACGAATCAATTAGAAGGCGAGGGAATTGCCGTTCATTTTGAAGATGACCCTGCGCAAATTAGCGATAAAATAAAAGGTTCGAAGGAATATGCTTTGGTAATCTACACGCCAGCAATTCCTAAAGATCATAAAGAGTGGGCTTGGCTCAAGGCAGAGGGTTTCAATATTATGAAACGCTCTCAAGTATTGGGCTTAATTACCGAAAGCATGATTTCTGTGGCCGTGGCCGGAACGCATGGTAAAACCACTACTAGTTCTATGATCGTCCACTTGATGAAAACTGCAGGCATTGATTGCACAGGTTTTTTGGGAGGAATTTCGACCAACTACGGTACAAACATGGTGATGAATGAGGAAACGAATTCTATAGCTGTGATTGAGGCCGATGAATTTGATCGTTCGTTCTTAACGCTTCGTCCAGATGTGGCTGTGGTTACCTCTATCGATGCAGATCATTTAGATATTTACGGTGATAAAGACGCTTTGAAAGAGTCTTTTGCACTGTTTGTAAGTAAAATTGAAAAGAAAGGTAAACTCTTCGCAAAGCAAGGAGTGGGGAGCCAGATACTGGGTGATGAGAATAGAATTCATCATTCTAGTTATGCCTTGGAGTCGGCCGATATTACAGCCGAAAACCTAAGAATTGAAGAGGCAGCTTTTGTTTTCGATTATAAAACGAGCAAGAAAACGATTACAGGTATTAGGTTGAATGTGCCTGGCTTTCATAATGTAGAAAATGCTTTGGCAGCCATTTCTGTTACTAAATACTTTGGTGCCGATGATGACTCTATTCGCGAAGGAGTAAGCACCTATAAAGGTGTGAAAAGGCGTTTTGAGTACATCATTAAGTCTGAAAGCTTGGTGTATATCGATGACTACGCACATCACCCTGTGGAGATTGAATCACTATTGAAGTCGGTGCGAGCGCTTTACCCAAACAAAAGAATTACAGCTGTTTTTCAACCGCACTTGTTCAGCCGTACAAGAGATTTCGCTCCAGAATTTTCGGAGAGTTTGAGCTTAGCAGACGAGGTGATTTTGTTAGATATCTATCCTGCCAGAGAGCAGCCAATTGAAGGGGTTACTTCAGAAATGTTGCTTGATAAAGTAACAGCAGAGAGAAAAACAGTTTGCGCAAAAGAAGCATTACTTGAACAAATTAAAGCTTGGCAGCCAGAGGTGCTTTTAACCATTGGCGCTGGCGACATCGATAAATTTGTAGAACCTATAAAAACTGAATTGTCATGAGAGCAAAAGAAACAATTTGGAGGATCGTAGGGATTACAGGGGCTTCAGTGCTTCTTTTATCTATGATCAGTTTTATCGACAAAAGAGAGCTGGGCTACAGAATTGATGACATCGAAGTGGACATCGTAAACACCTTCGAGAATTTCTTTATCGATGAGGAAGATGTAATGTCGCTCATTTTCGAAAACAAAGGAGACACTGTATTAGGTGATGCTTACGGCAGGGTGAGTTTGAAAGAAATAGAGCAAAGGGTGGAATCGCACAGTTTTGTAAAAGACGCCCAAGTGTTTAGAGATTTAAATGGGCATTTGGTGGTGAAAGCCATTCAGAATAAACCCATGGCAAGAATTATAGCTGATAATGGAAAACATGCTTATTTGGGGGAAGAGGGTGATATTTTGCCAGTTTCAAGTAAATACACGGCAAGGGTTATTGTGCTTTCAGGGAAATATATGGATGAGTTGACTTCTCGAAAAAGCATTGAAGAAAATGAATATGACCAAAAGCTTTATGATTTGATCGAATACATCAACAAAGATAAGTTTTGGAGCATGCAAATCGCTCAGTTGGTAGTAAGCAAAAACGGAAAAGTAGTGATGATTCCACAAGTAGGAGATCAGAAACTTGAGTTTGGTTATGCTGAAGATTTTAAGTCGAAGTTCAAGAGGTTGGAAATTTTCTTTAAAGAAATTATGCCAACAAAAGGTTGGAATACCTACAGTAGAGTAAATGTAGAATACAAAGATCAACTCATTTGTGAGTGATCGAAACAAAGGAATTTAAAGTGAAAGTGAATGTAGAAGTAACAGGTTTACAAACACAGAAGCTCTGAAATATAAAATACAAACAACGCCATGCAAGAAGATAAAATAGTTGTCGGACTAGACATTGGAACCACAAAAATCTGTGTGATTGTGGGGACTAAGAATGAGTATGGAAAACTCGAAGTATTAGGAATGGGTAAAGCCGTTTCTGATGGAGTTATCCGTGGAATAGTGACCAATATTGACAAAACCGTTATTGCAATTGAAAAGGCAATTGCCGAAGCAAGTGAGCAATCAGGTATCGAAATCAATGTGGTAAATGTGGGCATTGCAGGCCAACACATTAAGAGTTCGGTGCACCACGGTAGCATCACCCGCGATGTAGTTGAAGACGAAATTACGGTGAGCGATTTAACTCGTTTGTCGAATGATATACACAAAATTGTAATGCCTCCAGGCTGTGAAATTATTCACGTAATGCCACAGGATTACATTGTGGATTATGAAGAAGGAATTAAAGATCCGGTGGGTATGTCGGGCGTTAAGCTTGAAGCAGATTTTCATGTGATTACTGCTCAAACTAATGCCATCAGAAATATCAATAAATGCGTGCGCAGGGCTGGTTTAGAAATCGAAAATTTGATTTTAGAGCCTTTGGCATCAAGCATGTCGGTATTAAGTGATGAAGAAAAAGAGGCTGGCGTTTGCCTTGTAGATATTGGTGGTGGTACTACCGACATCGCAATCTTCCACGATAATATTATCCGACACACAGCAGTCATTCCTTTTGGTGGTAATATCATCACCTCCGACATTAAGGAAGGCTGTAAAGTAATGCAGAACCAGGCTGAGCTGTTGAAAACAAAATTCGGAAAAGCCATTGCAGAAGAGGCCAATCCAAATGAAATCGTTTCGATTCCTGGCTTAAGAAATAGACCGCCAAAGGAAATTTCGATCCGTAACCTTGCCAATATTATTGAGGCTAGAATGGAAGAAATTATTGAGTTGGTACATGCCGAAATTATTACTTCTGGTTACGCAAGCAAGTTGGCTGGTGGAATCGTGATTACTGGAGGTGGTTCACAACTGGGTTATGTAAAACAGTTGTTCGAATACATGACGGGCATGGACGCCAGAATTGGTTACCCCAACGAGCACCTTGGTAAAAGTAAAATTGAAGCGATCAAGAGCCCAATGTATGCAACAACGGTTGGTTTAGTGCTTTCGGGCTTTAGGGCCATAGATGAAAGAGAAAACCGCTATATGCAAAACCAAGTGGCTTCTGGAAAGAAAACTATGAAGAGCGCAAAGAAAAGCTCGGACTTCTTCAAAGGCCTTATTGATAAAACAAAAGGTTTATTGATGGATGATTTTCAGGATAAGGGCGGAGAGTATTGAGGAGTTGGAAGATGGAAGGCCGAAGTTGGAAGTCAGTTTGGAAATAATATTTGAGGTATGAGTTTCAAATTTGAGAGTTTATTGATCTGGCAGAAAGCAATGGATTTAGGAGAGGTTGTGAATAGCATGACGCTGAAATTTCCTGATAGGGAAAAATTCAATCTATCTTCTCAAATGTCTAGAGCTGCCGATTCTGTTGCTCTTAATATTTCAGAAGGCTCAATCGGGCAGTCAGGCCCCGAGTATAGAAAGTTCATGGGGTACGCCATTCGTTCTTTGGCCGAAACAGTGACTTGTCTTTACAAGGCTGACAGAAGAGAATACATAACAAAAAGTGAATTCAGTGCTGTTTATGACGCATCATTCAACTTGATGAACATGATGACAGCATTTAAAAATAAGATAAAATAACAAATACCTGATTTTGTCTTCGGTCTTCGGGCTTCAGACTTCAGGCTTAAACATAATAATCATGGCAGAATCTTATATGTTCGAAATTCCTAAGCACCACAAATCGATCATTAAAGTGATTGGAGTTGGTGGCGGAGGAAGCAACGCAGTAAACCACATGTATAATCAGGGGATTAAAGATGTGGAATTTATCGTTTGTAACACCGATGCACAAGCATTGAAAAGCAGTCCTATTCCAAATAGGTTGCAAATTGGTATTGGTCTAACCGAAGGTCTTGGTGCTGGAGCCAGCCCTGAAGTGGGTAAAAATGCCGCTTTAGAAAGCAAAGAAGACATCCGTCAAATGCTGGGTGATGATACCAAAATGGTATTTATCACTGCAGGAATGGGTGGAGGTACTGGAACAGGTGCAGCTCCAATCATTGCCAAAATTGCACGCGACATGGACCTACTTACCGTAGGTATTGTTACCGCTCCTTTTGGTTTTGAAGGAAGAAAGAAAATGAATGCGGCTAATGAAGGTATTGCTGCATTAAAGGAAAATTGTGATACTGTTTTGGTGATCCTCAACGATAAACTGAGAGAAATCCACGGTAACCTACCAATCAGTAAGGCATTTGCCGAAGCTGATAACATTTTGACTACGGCTGCCAAAGGAATTGCCGAAATCATTACCGTTCCGGGGTATGTAAATGTCGATTTTATGGACGTTCAAACCGTAATGAAAGGCGCAGGTGCTGCGGTGATGGGTTCTGCTTCTGCCGAAGGTGAAGGAAGAGCACTAAGAGCTGCAGAAATGGCCATCTCTTCTCCATTATTGAATAGCCAAGATATTTTGGGTGCTAAGAAAATCTTGCTTTCTATTATTTCTGGTGAAGAAGCCGAACTTCAAATGGATGAGCTTACTGAAATCACTGAGTACATCCAAGACAAAGCAGGTGACGATGCTGAGGTAATCTTTGGTCACGGTATTGATGTTGATCATGGACAAAGCATTAGCGTAACCGTTATAGCAACGGGCTTCGAAACTCCATTAGTGGAAGCTAGACCTACTACTAAAAAAACGGTGATTGATTTAGAGAGTAATCAGCCAATTGAACGAAATGTTGAAAAACCATCTTTTGTTCAAAAGCCAACACAGTCATCTTTATTTAGCGCGGGCTTCGAAAAACCAGAACCTCGGCAAGAAATTGATGAGGTAGAGAATAAAGATGACAGTGATGATGATAACATCACTTCAGGTTATACTTTCTTGTCTAGGTTGGCTCAGAAATATGATATCGAAGAAGTTGGGCCTGAAGCCAATGATGATCCTGAAATTCGTATGCGAAATGAGCGCATTGAGTTAGATCATGAAGAGCAACGTTATAAGGATTTCTTGGAAATGAAGCGTAATAAACTTCAACAACAAGCCAGACTCAGAGAAGAAAAACTGCGTAGCTCTGGAAATTACCACATTAAAAATGATGACATCAAAGAAAAGTTAGAGATTCCTGCTTACCAGCGTAGGCAAGTGAGGTTAAACGATGCACCGCCTTCATCTGAAAGCAATGTGTCGCGCTATAACTTGAACGATGATGATGAAATTATGGGTAACAACAAATTTCTACACGACAATGTAGATTGATTAAAATCTTTCACCTAAATACAAAAGACGACCTGCTGCCATGGGTCGTCTTTTTTGTGTAGTCCCACCTTTTGGAGGGTTCATAACCCTCCAAAAGTTTATTCAAACCGTGTGTGCTGGCCATAGCATTCACCTTACGCCTGAGTATCAGCTTTCCTGTGTTACTGAAAAGGATGCTTACAGCATGACTTAGCTTTGAACTTAGTGCACGGAATTTTTGAATGCTGATAAGCTAGCTACTCAGTCATCCCGTAGGCCCCGATACTTCGTGGGTTTTCACGCAACACAAGTCATGGCTATTCATGAGTTTCTGAAATTCCGAGACTTCGAAACTTACAACATCACTTAGCTTTTATGTACTACCTTTTGGAGGGTTTCAAACCCTCCAAAAGTTTATCAAAACAACTCCATCTGCTCAGGCAACAACCTAAACGATTTCCTGTGCAAAGGAGTAACACCTAAATCTCGAATAGCTTGACGGTGCTTTTTAGTAGGGTAACCCGCATTGCTTTCCCAACCATAACCAGGGAATTGTTGAGCCGCCTCACTCATAATTCTGTCTCTTTCTACTTTGGCTAAAATGGAAGCCGCAGCAATGGATAAATACTTTCCATCGCCCTTTATAATACACTCATGCGGAATACTCTGATAGACCTTAAAGCGGTTCCCGTCAATAAGTAATAGTTCGGGCTTGATTTGCAATTGATCAATAGCGCGGTGCATGGCTAAAAATGAGGCGTTCAAAATATTGACTTCATCAATTTCCTCTGGACTTACTTCGCAAACCGCCCAAGCCAAGGCTTCGGCTTTGATTTCAATTTCAAGCTGCTCTCTGTGTGCCCTTTTCAGTTGTTTAGAATCATTGAGCAGCTTATTCTCGTAATCCGCTGGTAGAATAACGGCTGAGGCCACTACTGGACCCGCAAGAGGGCCACGGCCAGCTTCATCACAACCCGCTTCAATCTTTCCAGAACCAAAATTTGATAATAACATGCCCAAACTTAAAACTTTGATTTGGATGCTGAAACATATGTCTAATTTTGCGGCATGGAATCGCATAAAAACCCTTGGAAGACTTTAGATGGAAAACTGATTTACGAGAACCCATGGATTAGAGTCGATGAGTTTAATGTGATCAATCCTTCGGGCGGAAAAGGGATTTATGGGAAGGTGTCTTTCAAAGGCCGAGCGGTAGGTATTCTTCCCATTGATGAAGAAATGAATACATGGCTGGTTGGGCAGTATCGATATACCTTGAATGAATACAGCTGGGAAATTCCTATGGGGGCAGTACCTGAAAACGAAATTTTAGAAGAAGGGGCAAAGCGCGAATTGAAAGAGGAAACAGGGCTAGATTGCCAACAATTAGAGTTTCTGTGTAAAATTCATACCTCCAACTCTGTAACTGACGAGGTAGGTTTCGCCTATTTAGCAACTGGCCTTACCGAGGGTGAAACCAACTTTGATGACACCGAAGACATTTCAATCAAGAAATTACCCTTTACCGAAGTGTTAGAAATGGTGCTCGATGGCCGCATTACCGATAGTTTAAGCGTAGCGGCAATCATGAGGTTTGCTAGAATAAAAGGAATCTGATGTTGGAGAAACTATCGTACAAACAACATTTCAGCAAAACTATTAACCTTGCCTATCCTGTAATGTTGAGCCAAGTAGGTCATGTTACCGTGGGGATTGTAGATAGCATCATGGTAGGCCAAATTGGGCCAGAAGCATTGGCAGCATCTTCTTTTGCCAATAATGTACTCATGGTATTTCTGATGTTCGGCATTGGCATGTCGTATGGCATCACTCCATTAGTCGCTCAGGCCGATGGTGAGGGCGACCGCAATAAAATCACCCGACTGCTCCGCCATGGGATTGTTTTGTGTTTGGGCACCAGCTTAGTATTGGTCTTATTAGGCTACCTCTTGTCTTTTGGTTTTGGAAGTTTTTCTCAACCCGAAGAAGTAATAAGACTAGGGAAACCATACTTCTATGTCATCCTCTTTTCGATGATTCCGATGATGCTTTTTCAGAATTTCCGACAATTTGCCGAGGGGCTTTCTATCACCAAACCGACCATGTTTATTACCATTAGTGCTAACCTGATCAATGTGTTATTCAATTACATTTTAATTTATGGAAAGTTCGGTTTTCCTGAATTGGGCTTAATTGGAGCGGGTTGGGGAACACTAATTTCTAGGGTATTTATGGCCGTAGGCATGATGCTGTATGTAGGGAGGAGTAAAAGAACACAGTATTACAGCGCTGCTTTTAAAATCTTTAACATTACCGCTGCCTACTTTAAACCCATGCTCAAAATTGGAGTGCCGAGCGGAACCCAGTTTGTATTCGAGGTAAGTGCTTTTGCAGGAGCAGCGTTGTTGATGGGAAGGCTTGGGGTAGTGCCTTTGGCTGCGCATCAAATTGCCTTGAGCTTGGTTTCACTCAGTTATATGATGGCCACAGGTATTGCAGCAGCTTCTACCGTGCGTATTGGTAACCAAGTGGGGAGAAGAGATGCTTTCAACCTGAATCGCGCTGGCAATACCAGTTTTATGATGGCGCTTATTTTTATGGCCTGTTGTTCTGTGGTCTATATTGTCTTCCATAATTTTTTCCCCACACTCTATATCGATGATCCAGAAGTAATAAGAATAGCAGGCTCATTGATTATTGTGGCAGGTTTTTTCCAGTTGTCAGATGGCGTGCAAGTGGTGGGGCTAGGCTCGCTTAGAGGGATGTCTGATGTTCGAGTGCCTACTGTAATCACTTTTGTGGCCTATTGGGTACTCGGTATTCCGGTTAGTTATTTGTTTGGTTTCACGTTAGGCTTTGGCCCCGAAGGCGTTTGGTATGGCCTGCTAACCGGCTTAAGCATAGCAGCCATCACCCTCTTTATCCGCTTTAAGGTTTTGGCGAAAAGGAAGGCGCTTTCTTTTGGGACGGAAGGCAAATAGATTAATGCCTGTGTCGTCTTTTATTCACTTGCTTTAAGACCTTTAATAAACTCTACAATCCCCCTAACTATCATAAATTGGGCTATAATGTAAGTAAGCATAATCAAGAAACCCGCTTGCGGAAAAGGGGTTCCAAATTGGTTAATGGCCAAAATGCTATCGCTGATAATGAAGAAAAAAGCGCCAATCATAACCCACCAAAAACTGGCTTTGTCTGTTTTGCCCCAGCGCTTGCTGGCGGTAATGCCCATAATACAAATCACGATGGTGTAGAGCAGCGCTGGAATCATCATATCTCCCAATCCTGGTTTGATTTGCTGAAATATAACGAGGCCGTAAAAACCAAAGAGTAAATCATGCCACCTGAATTTTAGTTTTCGGTCTTCCGTATCTACCAAATTGAGGTTTAGAAAAATGTAAATGAGGTGTGCTAGTAAAAATGAAGCCAAACCCAGCAGAAAGAAGATGGGCTGAGCTTTCGAAAAAATCAAGAAAACATCACCTAATAGAGAAAGAAAAAGAGCCGCATTCACAAATTTGCTCAGTACCGTTTTCGGCACTTCATTATTGAAATAAATCATCAAGCCTACCATTAAAAGTGGTTTGGTGAAATCGGCCATGGTAGGAAAATCCATAAGCTTGGCCAGCAGGTGAAGAAAGGAAAATGCAAAAAAGGGAAGCAGTGTCTTTGGTGTTTTCATGATTTTTAAATCTAGGAATAACCCTCCAAAAGTTCTGTATATTAAATGGTTATAGGTTATTTGGGGTTGTCGTTAAATATATTAATTACCGCTCTCTAAATGATGGGATACCGAAACAAGTTCAGTATGACTGGGTAAGGAGGGTTCGATTCTATTAAACCGTACTCTTCACAAACCGCTTCGACCAATTTAAACCAAAAGTTAGAAATAAGAAACCGATAAAGGAAAGCGCAGCACAAAGCAAAAAGGCTTCGCGAAGGTTTTCAATGTGGTTTGCGTAAATCCATCCAGCAATGAGCGCTCCTGAACCAATACCAATTTCTAGTGCAATGTACATAGTGGCCAAGCCTTTGCCACGCAAGTGGTCTAAACTCAAGTCAATCGTCCATGCATAAATGGTTGGGGTATTCATTCCTACTGCAACTCCAAACATTACTGCGCTAACCATTAGCATGGTTTGAGTGTGCGTATAGGCGATAAGAACATCAGAAACGACTATCGCCAATGCCGCAATTTTCAAAACGATTATCCTTCCATATTTATCGGAAGCCTTGCCTGCCAAAAGTCGAATGGCTAATGATGAAATCACGAACACGGTAAAGAAAATTCCTTTTTCACCTTGATCATAACCTAGTTGTATGGTAAGGTCTGGCACTAAAGTAAGTACTGCTCCAAATGAAAAAGCGGTCAATAAAAAGAGGAGAGAAGGGTTGAACACTCTTGGCTCAATCACTTCATTCCATTTGATTTTGAGTAACCTTGGGTGGAATTTCACCTTTTCTTGCAAGGTTTCTTTCATGCCAGCTAGTATAATTACTGATAATATTGCAGCCACAGAAGAGGTATAGAATGTCATATCCAAACCATAGGCGGCTGTAATCTTCGGGCCAATGGATGGGCCAGCGGCCATGCCTAAGCTCCCGAAAAAGCCAGAGAGCCCCATGGCTTCACCTCTTCTGGTGGAAGGTACAATATCGGCTATATAAGCTGAGGTACCTGTAGGTTTAAAACCCGTTGAAAATCCATGTAAAAACCGGAGGAGTAAAAGCGCCCATACCGTGCTAACCATTGGATAGAGAAAGCCCATTACAAAGCATACACTAGCACCAAAGATCATTACAGGTATTCTACCAATCGTATCGGATAATCTGCCGCTAAAGGGTCTTGAAAGTCCTGCCGTTACGGTAAATAGAGAAATGATTAAACCCTTGTATTCGCCCCCACCCAATGAAGTGATGTAATCATATAAATCGGGTACGATCATATTAAAGCTACCGAAGAACAGAAAGGAACTTAGGCAAAGTAAAAAAAACTGTAAGGTGTAAATACTGGGCGTTCCTGTCTTTCTTTTGAGCATAGTTGTAAATAAAAAATGGAGCCGAGACTCCATTTGATTTATTGCTGCATTAAATAAGCCTTTATGTAATCGTCTAAATCACCATCTAACACATTTTGTACATCGGTGCGTTCAAAACCTGTTCGGGCATCTTTGATTAGTTTATAAGGATGTAGTACATAGTTTCTAATTTGAGAACCAAAATCGACCCTCTTTTTTTCGCCTTCTACTATATCTCGAGCTGCGTTGCGCTTGTCCATCTCAATTTGATAGAGCCTCGATTTAAGCATTGAAAGCGCTTTTTCCTTATTGCCCAGCTGCGATCTACCTTCTGTATTTTCAATTGTAATGCCCGTAGGAGCGTGTTTTAGACGTACCCCAGTTTCTACTTTGTTTACATTCTGTCCACCAGCTCCTCCCGATCGGAAAGTATCCCAACTGATATCAGCAGGGTTAATTTCAATTTCAATGGTGTCATCAACTACTGGGTAGGCAAATACAGAGGCAAATGAGGTATGTCTTCTTCCGCCAGAATCGAAAGGAGAAATACGAACCAATCGATGCACTCCTGATTCGGCCTTCAATAGCCCAAAAGCAAATTCGCCTTCGAATTCAAGCGTACAGGATTTACAGCCTGCTACATCGCCTGGTTGATAATGAATTTGTTTAACCTTATAGCCCTTGCTTTCGCCCCACATGATGTACATACGCATCAATATTTCGGCCCAGTCGTTACTTTCAGTTCCGCCTGCGCCTGGGTTGATTTCAATCATGGCACTCAGTTGGTCTTCTTCACCACTGAGCATCTTTTTGAATTCAATTTCTTCGAGAATTTCCAAGGCCTTTCGGTATTCTTTTTCTACCTCTTCTTCCGACACTTCGCCCATTTCGAGAAACTCGTTTAGGGTGTCAACGTCTTCTAAGGCAGTTAAAACGTTTTCAAAGCTGGTGGTCCATACTTTCTTTAAACGTATTTGTTTTAATACTTTTTCGGCTTCTTTTGGATCGTTCCAAAACTCTGGTTGGGCTGTAACCAGCTCTTCTTCTTCTACTTCACGTTTCTTGACATCGTAGTCAAAGATACCCCCTCAAAGCCGCTACTCTGGCTTTTAAATCTTTCAGCTGATCTGAAGTCATAGTTTGTGATTTTTTGAAGCGCAAAGGTGGTGAAATGTAGGGGATAATTCAAGGTTGAATTGGGTATGAATGATACTTTGGTAGTATTAAAAAAGAAGAAGCCCAATTTATACAATTGGGCTTCTGTCATTTATTGATGTGAAGGTTTTAAATCTTCATCGTTTTATTAATCGTTCTGAACCAAGTTAGGGTTCACGTTAATAGCGCTAATAGGGAAGAACCACTGCCACTGTAAATCACCAGCAGGAATTTCTGTGATTCTAGCCTGAGTAAGGCTGAAGCTACCTCTAGTTGATCTTTTCAAAGGCAAGTTTGCTCTTTTAAGATCAAGGAAGTTGAATCCTTCACCCCAAAGCTCAATTCTTCTTTGAACTAAGATTTCATCGATAAGTGCTTGTCCAGTGTTAGTGCTGATTACAGCATTTGGATCACGCTGAGAAACTAAAGAGAATAGAGCAGTTCTAGCTGCTGGTTCGTTAGCCACACCTAAACGAGCATTCGCTTCGGCTTCAATCAAGATCATCTCAGCAGTACGCATCAAAACGATGTCACCATCACCAAGTGTTCCAGCGCCAGGTGAGTTGAACTTAGTGTTCATGTAAGGGTATTTTCTGAAGTTGCTTGGAATGTCAATTGCATCCATTTCTGCCTGAGTAACTGCCCAGAAACCTTTTCTCACATCTGTTGCAGGAATCATATCATAAAGATCAGCATTGATACACTTAGGGTTGTTTCTAATGTGTGAAGAGCTGTAGTTGTATGACATGTAAGCAAAGAATGAAGAGAAGTAAGTTCCTTGGTCAGGAATAATACGGCTCGACCAAATCCAACCAGTTGCACTATAATTGTTGAAACCTTCTTGGATTTGCGCTGCAGAAGTTAAAGGGAAACCTTGTCTTGCAGCTTGTGCATAAGTAATGGCATTGTTCCACTCTCCTTTAGTCAAATAAACCCTTGCAAACATACCGTTTACAACGTTTTTGCTGATTTGAGATTTGTCAGAGGATGTTACTGAAGAGGCATTTAAGCTTTGTAAAGCAGTAGTAAGGTCAGCTTCAATTTGAGCATAAACTTGGTCTACTGTTGAGCGAGCTTTTGCTTCGCCAAGGTTGTTCAAGTCATCAAGGTTGATAACAATACCCAACTGATCATTGGCCTGTCCTGCTTTGTATCTTTCAGCATAAAGCTGAACAAGCATA
>NZ_JSVA01000021.1:0-15555 GCF_001267955.1 Roseivirga seohaensis subsp. aquiponti | reverse complement strand
TGTGGCAATTACAAGCACTGCGGCTAATCCAATCAACGGAACTTTTACGACTACCTTTACCTTTAGCGAAGCAGTCACTGGTTTTGCAGTAGGAGATATTACGGTTGCAAATGGTACGGCTTCTAACTTCAGTGCCACCAGCGCAATGGTTTATACGGCATTAATTACCCCAACTACGGATGGTGCTGTAACCATTGATGTTGCAGCCAATGTAGCCCAAGATGCCGCTACAAATGGAAATACCGCTGCCACACAGTTTAGCCTTACTGCTGACTTGACCAATCCAACAGTACTTATTTCAAGCACCGCAGCTAATCCAATCAATGGAGCATTTACGGCTATCTTTACCTTTAGCGAAGCAGTAACTGGTTTTGCAATAGGGGATATTTCAGTTGCAAATGGTACGGCAAGTAATTTTACCTCAATCAATCCATCAGTTTACACGACCTCAATTAGTCCATTAACTGATGGGGTCGTAACTGTGGATATTCCTGAAAATATTGCTGAAGATGTAGCGAGAAATGGGAATGTAGCAGCAACACGATTCAGCATTATTGCAGATTTGACCGTTCCAGAGCTAAGCATGTCAGGTATTCCTGTTGAACTGAATAATTTCGAACCTTTTACCATTACATATTCCTTTTCTGAAAAAGTGACGGGCTTTGCTGGTGCTGATTTTCAATTGGTGAATGCTGAATTGGTTGATTTTAGTACTACGGATAATATCAATTTTAATGTCAGCTTTAAGGCCAAGTCGAACCAAGATGTAAGATTAACATTGCCGGCCAACACAGTTTATGATTTGGCTGCTAATGCCAACGCTACTGAAACCATTGTAGATATTTCTTTTAATAGTTTGCCAATGGATATTTCATTGTCTGGGTTAAGTATTGACGAAAACAATTCACTAGCAGCTGAAATTGGGCAATTTAATACAGCCGATGCTGATGTTGGTGATGTTCAGACCTATAGTTTAGTAGCAGGTATAGGTTCAGAAGATAACGATAAATTCAGTATCACTTTTAACAAGCTTAGGGCGGCATCGATATTCGACTTTGAAGCCAAGTCTGTTTATAATATTAGAATTAAAACAGATGATGGAAGAGGAGGTGTCTTTGAAAAGGCCTTTGTAATATCTGTTAATGACCTAAATGAGCAACCTACTAATATTAGCCTAAGCAATACTTTGATTGATGAAAGTGATGAAACAGACATATTGGTAGGTCTGTTTACTACCGAAGACCAGGATAATGGTGATAGCTTTACCTATGAATTAGTAACTGGAAACGGAGATGATAGTAACAGCTTTTTTAAGATTGTTAATAATGAACTGCATACTTCTCAAGCCATAAATTTTGAGACCCATAAACTGCTTTCAATTCGTGTAAGAGTGATTGATTCGGGTGGTTTAACCTTTGGAAAGTCCTTTGAGATTGCGGTAAATAATGTAGTGAATGAAGAAATTCGAGATTATACTAAAGATAGCCCAACCGCCCGAATTAAGAATTTCTTTACTCCCAATGGTGATGGAGTAAATGATGTATGGGTAATCGAAGATATTCTGGATAATCCTGAAAATGAAGTAAAAGTATTTGCTCAAAACGGAAAGCTTGTTTTCAGTACCAAGTCATACCAAAATAATTGGGATGGAAAGTTTGAAGGTCAATTATTACCATCCGGCACATATTACTACGAGGTTAATATTTCTAACGGAAAGGCCATTATAAGAGGCATGCTTTTAATCCTTACCAAATAGCCCAAAGAAGATGAATAGAATAAGAATCACATTTTTAATATTTGGTTTATTTGGGCTGGCAAATTTAGTTAGCGCACAACAGGCCCCTTTGTTCAATCAGTATTTCACCCAGCCTTCACTTGGTTATGCTTCAGCAAGTGTGCTTTCGCATAGTCCTCAACTAAGCTTATTGTATAGAGGGCAGTGGTCGGGGCTAGAAGGAGCTCCTGAAATATTTGCTTTGAGTTTTTCCAATCCATTAAAGAATAAATGGGGCTACAATGTCAATGTACATAGTTTTGAATTTGGCTTTTTAAAACAGACTTATTTAGGCGCAGGTTTTTCAAAAGCATTTAATTTGAAAGCTCATCAACTTTCAGTGGGCACTGAAATAGGGGCTTCTCTTTATCGTTTAAATGAATCGAAAATCAGTATTGAAAGCTTGAATGATGAATTGATTCAGAACCTATTGGGTAGAAATGGTAGTGCTTTAAATATAAACCTTTCGCTCTCTTATCAATACAGGTCATTGCAGGCTCATTTTTCTGCACTTAATATTATAGATGAAAGCCTTTCAAACGATGATTTTGTAGAACTAAATGATAATAATAGAGCCGATTACATGACGGCTTTAGGGTATGCATTTCGAATTAACTCCATAAATAAAATCGTTTTCACTCCAGTTATTACATGGCGATATAAGGAAGTACTGGGTGGTACTTTTGATTTGGCTGCTAAGCTAGATTTGAATGATAAATTTCAGCTTAGTACTGGTTATAGAGAAAACTACGGAGCTACAGCAGGAATAGGCGTAAAAATAAAGTCAAATATGTTGTTTACTTATAATTATGACTTTGGTAAAAGTGATGTTCCTTTTGTCTCTGATGGATTTAATGAAATAGGGCTGCATTTCACCTTTCAGAATAAAAAAGAGAAAAGTCTAAAGTTAGAAACCGAGGCGCTTTCCATCATTGATAAGATCCAGAAAGATGAAATTTATGAGCGTAAGCTGATCAGCACTCCAGATCAGGAAGTGGTGCTTGCTTACCTATCATCATTAGAAAAAGGGAATAAGAAAGAAAGGGAAATAAAAGCAAATGAAGCTTTTGAAGATATTCTTTCAGCAGTAAAAAACAAAGGTTTAGCGCGTTTACAAGCAGAAGCTAATGAACGAAAGGAAGCAGAGCGATTAGCTCAGTTGGAGGCCCAAAATAGAGCACAAGAGCAAGAGGATCGCTTAGCTCAAGAAGCCAAGGACAAAGCTTTGGCCGAACGTAAATTATTGGAGGGAGAATCAGTAATCAAAGAGGAAGTAGATGATAATCAGGTGAATGGAGATTATATTTTAGTAGTGAATTCATTTACATACAATAGTGCCTTGGCAGCAAAAAATCTAAATAGCTTAAAAGAAACTTACCCAAATTCAGGAATTTTCAAGAGTAAAAAACGCGGCTACGATTATGTTTATATTATGGCTTTCTCAGATTTTGATAAAGCAATCGAGGCCATGTTGGCACTGAAAAAAGAAAATAAATTCTCTGATAGCTGGGTGCATATTGTAAGGTTGAGCTTAGAGAAATAAAATAGAGAAATTATAATCTGGTGAATGAAGAAAAGGTCAATTATCCGAGTTTGGCCTTTTCTTTAATTGACAGTGCATTCAACCGCATAATTAGCTCATTTCATGTCGTAACCATAAGCATATTACCAGTCAACCAATTTTTGAAGGGTTCTAAATCTTAGTTTCTTATCTTCCCATTCAAGAATTATAGGATATGCGAAAAACTAGACTACTAACCCTTTCCGCGCTTTTTTTGCTGATTTTTAATTTCGGCCAAGCGCAGGATAACCCTCAACTCGATGCCTTTCAATTTAGAAATGTAGGTCCAAACCGTGGTGGCCGTGTAACAGCCGTTATGGGGGTAGAATCACAACCCTCTACGTTCTATATGGGAGCTACAGGTGGAGGCGTTTGGAAAACCGATGATTATGGAAATTCATGGGAAAACATTTCAGACGGATATTTTTCAACCCCTTCAATTGGCGCCATTTCGGTATACCAAAAGAAACCAGATATTATTTATGTAGGAACTGGTTCTGACGGCCTTAGATCAAACGTTATTACCGGTAAAGGAATGTATAAATCTACAGATGCAGGTAAAACATGGGAGTTTATTGGACTGAAAGAAACAGGCCAAATTGGAGCAGTAGAAATTCACCCCAATAATCCTGATGTTGTTTTTGTAGCCGCTATTGGTAACGCGTTTGGAAGAAATACTGAACGAGGTATTTTTAGAACTAAAGATGGTGGTAAGAACTGGGATAAAGTGCTTTATCACTCTGATAGTGTTGGTTTCTCTGATTTAGAATTTGCACCAGACGACCCGAATACAATTTACGCTGGAGCATGGCGTGCCGAAAGAAAACCTTGGGATATCATTTCAGGGTCTATGGAAGGCGGAGTATACAAGTCTACTGATGGTGGTGAAACTTGGAAGAAACTAACCAACGGTCTTCCAAATGGTCTTATCGGTAAAATTGATTTTGCCGTTTCGCCTGCAAACCCAAATAGAGTGTATGCAAATATTGAAGCGGGAGATGACAAAGGTGGACTTTACAGATCGGATGATCGTGGTGCATCTTGGGAGTTTGTAAGCGATAATTCAAACCTTACTAATCGACCATTCTACTACACTAACATTTATGCCAATCCGAAAAATGCCGATGTAGTGTATAATAGTGCATTGCGTTTTATTAAGTCATCTGATGGAGGTAAAACATGGCGAGGAGTTTCAACTCCTCACAGTGATAATCATGACATTTGGATCAATCCTAATGACACTTCAATTTGGGTACAAGGAAATGACGGTGGCGCAAACGTAACCATCAACAATGGTAAAACATGGTCCACACAATTGAACCAACCTACTGCTGAGCTTTACCAAGTAGATATTGATGATCAAGAGCCTTATTGGTTATATGCAGGTCAGCAAGATAACGCTACTTTGGCTGTACCTAGTTTACCAACAGGTTCAAACGATTTCCCAATCTTTAACTTAGGCGGTTGCGAAACTGGACCGGCAGTACCAAAACCAGGAAATTCAGACGTGGTATATTCAAACTGTAAAGGCAACTTTGGTGTGTACGATAAACGTACAGGTCAAGAAATGCAGTACAGTGTGGGTGCCATGAATATTTATGGTCACGATGGCGATAAATTAAAGTTTAGGTTCCAGCGTGTAGCGCCAATTACCGTTTCACCTCATAATCCAGATGTAGTTTATCACGGTTCTCAGTATTTACATAAAACGACAGATAACGGTAAAACTTGGGAAATTATTTCTCCAGATTTAACTGCTTTCGATCCAACTAAGCAAGTTTCTGCAGGTAGACCAATAACAAGAGACGTTACAGGTGAAGAGTATTTCAGTACAATTTATTCTATTCAAGAATCAAGGATTCAGCCTGGATTAATTTGGGTTGGAGCCAATGATGGCCCTGTGCATGTAACACGCGATGGCGGTAAAAACTGGACGAACGTAACACCAAACATGCCGAAGGATGGTCGTGTGGATTCGGTTGAACCTTCACCGCATAACCCGGCAAAAGCATATGTTACCGTATTACGTTATCAGTTAGATGACTACAGACCATATATCTACAAAACAGAAGATTATGGTAAAACTTGGGAGCTAATCACCAAAGGTATTCCTAATGATTATCCAGTAAGAGTAGTAAGAGAAGATCCGGCCAAAGAAGGCCTTCTTTTCGCAGGTACAGAGTTCGGTTTGTTTATGTCTATGAACGATGGAAAGGATTGGGTGACATTCCAAAACAACCTTCCTGTTACACCAATTACAGACCTTAAGATTTATAAGAACGACATCGCCATGTCTACCATGGGTAGGGGCTTCTGGATTTTAGATAACATCACTAGCCTTTATAATATGGAGGCTGCTGTTAAGGCTGATGCCTTCCTCTTCAAACCGAAAGATACTTACAGATTTAGGTATCGTGGTGGAAGAGGTGTTCCTCAATATCCAAATTCGGCAGTAGCAATTGATTACTACTTGAACGACACTGATGAAGAAGTTCAATTGGATATTATTAACGAAGAAGGGCGAATCGTGAAGTCGTTTACCAGTGGTAGACCGGCTCCAGTAGAAAACCTTGAAGTAGATATGGCAACAGGTTTCTCTATGCCTCCTCCATCTTCTGGTTTGAGCAAAGACAAAGGTCTGAATCGTTTTTCTTGGAACATGCGTAATGCAGGAGGCTGGGATGCCAACCCAAGAAGATCTTATCAGGGTTTTGGTCCAATGGTGTCAACAGGTGAGTTTACTGTAAAATTAAAAGTAGGCGATAAGGTGTTAACAGAGAAGTTTACTTTGAGTTTAGACCCAAGAGCTACTTTGGTAACCGATGCTGATGTGAAGGAACAAGAAAGAGTAGCCTTACTACTTCAGGATTTTTCAGAGGATGTTACTCGTTTGTTAATCAGTGTTACCGAGGCTAGGGAAGCTTTAGATAACTCATTGAACAAGGAGAAAATCAGTAAAAAGGATCAAAAGAAGAAAGATACTTTAGATGCTTTATACTATAGAATAGTAACCCCTCCTGGCACATACATGCAGGGAATGCTTCAAAGCCAATTAGGCTACCTAAATGGTATGTTAAGCAGAGCAGACCAAGCGCCAGGACAAGATGTTTACGAACGTTTAGAAGAGCTTAAAGCAGAATACAACGCAATTAAGAAAGCTTTAGAAGAATTGAAATAAACACCAACCTTTTAAGTGAACCCTCCAAAAGCTTCGAATTTTTGGAGGGTTCTTTTTTTTAACCTGATTTATGTATTAGGTTTCGTAATGAAGAGATAAAGCTCAAAGAAAGAGTTGCTTATATTGAAGAGGCATAGCACCGCTATGGTGAATCAATAAATTTATGTTAAGTGACTCTTTTGAAGTGATTTATCTATGGAATAGAAAGCCTAATCCATAATTCAGGTTTAAGCTAGCTTCTACCAAAATAGCCTATGGAAAAGAAGAAATGGTATTCGAGTATCCCGCATCCAGTTGTGATGCTCTTCTGTATTCTGATCCTCATTACTTTATTAAGCCACTTTATTCCAGCCGGAGCATACGATAGAGTAGAAGTAGATGGTCGCCAAATGGTAGAACCGGGCTCTTACCATCAAATCGACCCAACGCCTTTGTCTTTTCTAGACATGTTCAGGGCCATTCCAGGAGGCTTCTCTTCTGCCATTCTTATCATTTTTGTTGTGCTTTCCAGCGGGATCATGTTCGGGGTGTTGGAAAAAACAGGAATGATTGAAAACGCAGTTGGTACCTTCGTTAAGAAAATGGGCTTCGAAAGAAGAATGCTGCTGGTCGTAATTATGACTTACCTTTTTGGTGCTCTCGGTGTTTTTGTAGGCTATGAAAATAACATCGCCATGATTCCCATTGCGGCCATTGCCAGTTTGGCTTTAGGTGGAGATTTAATGTTGGCTGCGGGAATTGCCGTTGGTGGTGTCACTGTGGGTTTTGGACTTTCGCCCGTCAATCCGTACACCGTTGGTACAGGCCACTCTTTGGCCGAAATGCCCATGTTTTCGGGGTGGCTCTTGCGTTCAGTGCTTTGCTTTGTAGCGCTTAGCGCTTTGGCTTATGTCAATGTTCGTTACTTCAGAAAAATATTGAAGAACCCAGAAAAGAGCCTTTCCATTGGGCTGGACACTAAGGGTTTTCAACTTTCTAAACCATTGGATACTTATGGAATGAAAGGCAAAGATTGGTTAATGCTTTTCATTTTTGTGGGAGGTTTGGTGGTGATGCTTTATGGCGTATTCACCCATGGTTGGTACCTTACCGAAATCAGCGCCATGTTCATTATTATCTCCATCGTGGCTGCCCTTGCTGCGCGAATGTCGGGAACAGATATAGGAGAGATCGTTTTATCTTCCGTAGCCGTAGTCGCTCCAGGGGCTTTTATGGTGGGTTTAGCGACTTCCATTAAGGTAGCCATGGAAATGGGCAATATCTCCGATACCATCGCTTTCAATTTGGCTGAAACGCTTCGCGACTTACCAACTTATGCTTCCGCTGTCTCCATGTCTTTGGCGCAGTGCGGCATCAACTTCTTAATTCCTTCGGGAAGTGGCCAAGCTTTGGCTACATTACCGATTATGATTCCGCTGGGGGATGTTTTAGGCTTAACTCGTCAAACCACTATTCTCGCTTTTCAGATAGGAGATGGAGTGACCAACCTTTTCAACCCCACCTTGGGTGGTTTAATTGCCATGCTCGCCATGTGCCGAATTTCCTTCGACCGCTGGCTCCGATTTATTATGCCTGTTGTGGGTGTAATTCTGGTGGTTTCATGGCTATTTTTGCTCTTCAGTGTGAGCATCGACTGGGGGCCTTTTTAAGGTATAGGGTAAGTATTAGGTATTGAGAAGCTCATACCCATGACCCATGACCAATAACTATTGACCAATGACCAAATTATGACCGTAGAAGAAATACTAACCAAACTCGTTTCATTCCCAGTATTAGGGGGCGAAAGTAATCTTTCTATTTTAAGTTGGATTGAAGAGTACCTCGATAAACATGGGATAGAACATCACCGTGTGCCAAATGAAGACGGAACTAAAGCCAATCTCCATTGCCGTATTGGTCCAGAAGCGGAAGGTGGTGTGATTCTCTCTGGACATATGGATGTTGTGCCTGTAAAAGGTCAAGCTTGGGATACCGATCCTTGGGTACTTACCGACAAAGAAGATGGTAAGTTATACAGCCGTGGTTCATGCGATATGAAGGGCTTTGTGGCTTGCTGTTTGGCTGCTTTACCTGCCATGCTCAAGGCCGATTTAAAGACACCAATTTACTTTGCCTTTTCATACGATGAAGAAATAGGCTGTTTAGGCGCTCCCGATTTGGTAAAAGCCATCAATACCCATTATAAAGTAAAACCGAAGTTTGCCATAATTGGGGAACCTACCATGATGCGACCAGTAACTGGGCAAAAAGGCATCTGTATTTTTGAAACTACCGTGAGCGGTTCTGAAGGCCATAGTAGCCGAATTAAGCAAGAAGTAAGCGCCATTCACGAAGCCATGCGTTTAATCCTTTGGCTCGAAAACAAAATGAATTCACTGATTGAAGCGGGAAAAACCGATGATAGATTTACACCCAATCACACTTCAATTCATATTGGAATGGTCAACGGAGGAATTGCACCTAATGTAATTGCCCAAGAATGTAAATTCAGCTGGGATGTGCGCACCATTCCATCAGAAACCCCTCAAGAAATTAAAGCGGAATTTGATCTTTATTGTAGGCAGCGAGAAGCTGAGTTAAAGAAAATTCACCCTAATTTTAAAATCTCCACCAGTAATGTTCATCCTGCGGTGCCGGGTTTAAATACTGCTGATGATCAAGAGATTGTGGCTTTGGTAAAAGATTTGGTGAGAAACCCCAAACTGGATGCCGTGTCTTACGCTGCGGAAGCAGGCCAGTTTGCAGAAGGTGGTTTTCAGGCCGTAATCTGTGGCCCTGGCGATATTGCTCAGGCTCACCGTGCCAACGAATTTATTCATAAAGACCAACTGGCCCAGGGTATGGAGTTTATGGATAAACTGATTGAGAAGTTGAGTTGATAAGCTCCAGCGGAGCGACCTTAAATTCATAATTCCATTTGGGCAAATATTTGAATTAAGCGACCTTGCAGTAAATCTCAAGTTCAGGAATAATCTGAATGTATTGAAATCCATTGCTTATGAAATTACACGTTATAGATACAGGCTTTTTTAAACTTGACGGTGGTGCCATGTTTGGTGTTGTGCCCAAATCGCTTTGGACAAGAACCAACGAAGCAGACGAAAATAATATGTGCACTTGGGCCATGCGTTGCCTTTTAATTGAAGATGGAAATCAGCTGATTTTAATTGACAATGGTATTGGCAACAAACAAGACGCAAAGTTCTTCAGTCATTATTATTTACACGGAGATGCCAGTTTAGACAGCTCATTAAAGAAAGCTGGCTTTTCACCCAATGATGTGACAGACATGTTTCAAACCCATTTACACTTCGATCACTGCGGTGGTGGAGTTGATTATGTGGGAGATAATAAAGATAAACTTCAACTACATTTCCCCAATGCAAAATATTGGAGCAATGCCGATCATTGGAAATGGGCTACCGAACCTAATGCACGTGAAAAAGCTTCATTTCTAAAAGAAAACATTTTGCCTATTCAAGAAAGCGGACATTTAAATCAGGTTCCTTTGGATGGAAAATCTCCCTTTTCTCAGTTCGATATTTTCTTTGCCGATGGCCATACCGACAAGCAGATGATTCCTAAAATCAAGTATAAAGACAAAACCATTGTTTTTATGGCTGATTTGCTACCTTCTACTGGCCATATTCCATTACCTTATGTTATGGGTTATGATACGCGTCCGTTGCTCACCCTTTCAGAAAAGGAAAAATTCTTGAAGGAAGCGGCAGATAACGAATACATCCTTTTTCTTGAACACGATTCAGTGAACGAGTGTTGTACTGTCAAAAACACGGAAAAAGGAGTAAGATTAGATCGCACTTTTCCATTGTCAGAAGTATTATAAAATGAAAACAGGAATAGCTTTATCGGGCGGAGGTGCTCGAGGATTTGCCCACTTTGGTGTTTTACAGGCCTTAGATGAACTTGATATAGAGATTAATGCAGTTTCAGGTACCAGTGCGGGCTCTATTGCTGGCGCTTTTTATGCCCATGGTTATAAGCCTACAGAGGCTTTGGAATTGATTTCTAAAACTAATCTTTTTAAAATTATCTGGCCTGCTTTTAGTCTTTCTGGCCTGATTAACATGAGCAAAAGTGAAGATGTTTTTAAGAAATTCTTTAAAGAAGATACCTTCGATAATGCTCAAATTCCTTTGCAAATTATTGCTACAAACTTAAATGAAGGAAGAAAACATGTGTTTTCAACAGGCCCGTTGGTAAAAGCCATGATGGCATCGAGCTGTATTCCCTTTATTTTCGATCCGGTAAGAATTGGTGATGAAGCCTATGTAGATGGAGGAATTGTAAATAATTTGCCTGCTGAGGTTCTACGTTCCACTTGTGATATCGTGATTGGAGTGAGCGTAGCGCCAGTCATTCGCGAAAATGAGTTGGGAGGACCAAAGCGTATGATTGAAAGAATTTCAATGGTAGGTATAAACGCCAATGTGTCCGCAAGCAAAGAGCATTGTGATATTCTAATTGAACCCACTTCATTAAGAAAATACTCTACTTTCGATATGAAGAAAGCGCACGAGATTTATAAAATTGGCTACGAATCGGCTCACCACTATTTTGATACTCATCAAGACGACCCTGCTGTAATTAAACTCTTAACCAAAGCCAAAACACAAACTTCAACTACTGCCTCATGATGAAATTATTCTCTAGGTTTTTGTTTTGGATTACGGGTTGGAAGCTTGAAGGGGAATTTCCTGAAGGAGTAAAGAAAGTGGTAATTACGGCAGCACCTCATACTAGCAATTGGGATTTTGTATATGCTAGAGCAGCTTTCTATCTCTTAGAAGTCCCTCTAAATTACACTATTAAAAAGGAATTTATGGTAGGTCCCTTGGGTTGGATGCTGAAGAGTATGGGGGCAATTCCAATAGACCGCTCTCCTAAAAAGCCGGGTGAAAAAAGACAGAGTACAGTAGATGCCATGGCGGCCTTATTTCAAAGCCGAGAAGAACTGGCGGTTATGGTAACACCAGAAGGAACCAGAAAATATGTTCCCGAATGGAGAACCGGTTTTTACTATACCGCAATTAAAGGTGGAGTACCAATCGTTTTGGGCTTTTTAGATTACAAGCATAAAATAGCAGGCATTGGCCCAACCATTTATCCTTCGGGAAATGTAGAAGAAGATATTGAAAAGATGAAGGCATTTTACCGCACTAAAACAGGCAAATATCCAGAGCTAGGTGTAAAATAGAATAGTAAGCAATGTTTACAGGAATTATAGAAACCACAGGCGAGATTACGAAAGTAGAAAGAGAAGGCACGAACGTTCACTTTTCTGTGAGAAGTAACTTGAGTGCTGAGCTAAAAATTGACCAGAGTGTAGCGCACAATGGTGTTTGCCTTACCGTAGTAGAAGTGAAGGATGGTATTCATGTGGTAACCGCCATTGATGAAACACTTCAAAAGACAAACTTGGCCAGCTGGCAAACAGGAACTGTAGTCAATTTAGAGCGCTGTATGGTAGCTAATGGCCGTTTTGATGGGCATGTGGTGCAAGGTCATGTGGATCAAATTGGTACAGTTACCCAAGTGCAGGAACAGGATGGAAGTTGGCTTTTCGACTTTGAATATGACTCTAGTTTAGGGAATGTTACCGTAGAAAAAGGCTCTATCTGTGTGAATGGCACAAGTTTGACCTGTTTCAATTCTGAAGAAGGAAGTTTTAGAGTAGCCATTATTCCATATACCTACGAACATACTTGTTTCCACCAATTGAAGGCGGGGGACAAGGTAAACCTTGAATTCGATATTATAGGAAAGTACGTCAAACGCTTATTAGGAAAGTAATGCGTTTACAGTTTGAAGTTATTCCGCACCTTTTAAAATTTCGTTTCGAAGCTGGCACCAGCCGGGGTTCATTTACGGAAAAGGAAACTTGGTTAATCAAGGTTTGGAAAAAGGGAAATCCTGACTGCGTTGGTTGGGGAGAAGCCAGTCCGCTTAAAGGCTTGAGCATAGACTATAGCCCTAACTACGAAACCGAACTTCAAACTTTGTTAAATAAGCTTTCAGCATTAGACTTTCCAGAAGAAACTGAAGACCTCCTTGAGTTCATAGCAGCTAACACCCCAATTGAAAAACCCTCTGTCCGTTTTGGTTTAGAAACTGCCTTGCTCGATCTACATAACGGAGGCAAACGAATAATTTTTGATACTCCATTTACGCAAGGCAAAGCCCGAATTCCAATCAATGGTTTGATTTGGATGGGAGAGAAGTCCTTTATGCAAAGGCAAATTGATGAAAAGCTGAAGGAAGGGTACAATACCATCAAATTAAAAATAGGAGCGATCGACTTTGCTACTGAATTGGCTTTATTGGAAGGTATTAGAGAACAGTATTCCGCCAATGACATAACATTAAGAGTAGATGCCAATGGTGCTTTCACCGAGGCTGATGCGATGCATAAGTTGGAGGAATTGGCTGCTTTGGAAATCCATTCAATAGAACAACCCGTAAAGCCTCATCAATATGAACTCATGAAAAGGCTTTGTGAGGAAAGTCCTTTGGCTATTGCTTTAGATGAAGAGCTGATTGGTGTAAATGCCAAAGAAGATAAAAAGGCACTTTTAGAACGCTTTCAACCCCAGTTTATCATTTTAAAACCCGCTTTATTGGGTGGTATTCTTTCCTGCCAAGAATGGATTGAAATAGCTGAAAGCCTCAATATTGGCTGGTGGATGACCTCTATGCTTGAAGCGAATATTGGTTTAAATGCCATTGCGCAATTTACTGCTCAGTACCAACCCACCTTACCACAAGGTTTAGGTACAGGCCAACTCTATTATAATAACATAGATTCTCCCTTAGAAATCAGAAAAGGCGAGCTGCTTTATAATAAGGTAAGGGGTTGGGGAGATTTCCCCCAAAGCAATCTAAAAAGTGACTCTATTTCTTCTTAATTACAATTCCATTTAATAACTCGAGAATTTTGGTTTCATACTTTTCGTGCAAATTGGTGGCTGTCCATGTAGTAAACTGAACGGTTCCTCTTTCATCAGAGTAGTAATAAGAATCAAAAACTAAGTCTAACCCGTTCAAATCGAAGCTCATTACTCCTCGTATTAAATCAGAACCATTTACGTTTCTTATTTCTGATTTAAGAATGTCCACCTCTGTATTTAGGTTTTCTTCAATATTGTTTTTGGCAATCTTATAAATATTATCAAGTCCAATTTCTATCTCTTCAGATAGAATAGCTACATAAATGTCATTGTCTTTTCCCATAAAAGCGAATTCTGCTTCATCATTAAGCTGGGCAGGTGGCACTCTTCTCCAAACATTTTCATCGTAAAACACTTCAAAAAAACCGTATTTGCTCGCTATGTTTTTCTTAGCATTTGGTGAAACAGAATAAGGGGTTGAAAGAGTATCATATTTAAACGATGTTTTGAGATAATCTAGAATACCTGTTTCTTGAGGCCTGTCGTCCCTGTCAAAGCTCCATGTACCATCGTCATAAATGTATATGGTATCGCCCTTTTGAGTTACAGCCCAAGTTTGAGCGGTTGCGGAAATCGAAATGATTAATAGGAGTAGGGAAAGCGAGAATTTCATATTCGTTTTATAGTTTAAATACTCAAGTAATGAGCAGATCAATGATTGCGTTTTGAATATCAGTGCTAGAAAATTATAATCAAAGCATATTGATTATAATTATTTAAAAATCGAGAAGCCTAATGAGCTGTTTCTGTCTTTATTCTTCTACTTAGAATAAAAAGAAAAAGCATAGACAAAACCGCCACTCACGGTATGACCAAAGCTGAAACAACCAGAACAATATAAGGGCAAGTCATCAAGTTTATTATCGCTTTAAACACAAGCGCCATATTATGTGTTAACCCGATACAACTGATAAATACTTGTGATGAAAAAACTATATGCTGTACTCAACCTGCTGGTAATACTTGCGGTAATTTTTTGGAATTATTGGAGTAATACCGGAGGCATAAATGGTAAAACCGTTGGTGAACTAAGTAGTGAGTACTTCAATCTTTTTACTCCGGCAGGCTATGCGTTTTCTATTTGGGGTGTCATTTTCATTGGTTTGATTGTATTAGGAGTGAATCAAGTCCAATTGGCCTTTTCAAATGCGGGTCACAGTGAAAGTATTCTTCAAATAGGACCTTGGTTAATTATTGCCAATCTAGGGAACGCTGCTTGGTTGTGGTTTTGGCTGAATGAACAAACGGGGATCAGCGTAATCGTAATGCTTGTAATTCTGTTTTCACTAATTCAGATTATTCTAAGGTTGAACATGGAACGATGGGATGCACCTTTAAAGGTAATAGCAACGGTTTGGTGGCCGATTTGCGCTTATAGTGGCTGGATAGCCGTAGCAACCATCGCCAATATTTCGGCCTATTTGGGTAAGATAGAATGGGAAGTGTTTTTTTCTGCCGAGCAATGGACAGTGATAATGATAAGTATTGCTGGGCTTCTAAATCTTTTTATGATTTACACCAGAAATATGCGTGAGTTTGCTTTGGTGGGCGCATGGGCCATTACCGCCATTGCCGTCCGGCATTGGAATGAAATACCATTATTGCAATGGACATCCGTTTTCTGGGTGGTTATCCTGATAATTGCGGTAAGTGTTCATGGCTATAAAAACCGTAAAACCAATCCATTTAAAAAAATGGTATGCAGTGAAGGTTAATTTGATAAACAGTTTAAGGTTTAAAGTTTAATGTAAGCTTCGGTGCTAAATCCTCGTTATAAACGAGGATTAGTGGGGAACCCTACAACATACCGTCACTCTGAGGTTGATGTTTGAAAAACTCAACCGTGAGAGTCTGTCTGTTCGGAGATGATGTTTGTATCATGATTTAGTTAGACGCTTCTGCTATTCAGTTTATTTTCAGTGGCTCTGTTTGGCTTCCTGTCACTCCGTAAAGGTCTTTTCAGAAACACATAGGACATCAGTTTTAAGCCTGAAGTTTATATTGTAAGCTTCGTTGCTAAATCCTCGTTATAAACGAGGATTAGTGGGGAGCTGGATGAACTTAAACTCTATCC
>NZ_JSVA01000020.1:0-37603 GCF_001267955.1 Roseivirga seohaensis subsp. aquiponti | reverse complement strand
GATTCCTGATTCCTGATTCCTGATCTCCTGATTTCCGATCAACTGATTCCCTCTTCCCCTCATAACTAATAACTAATCAACTCTTAACCTTCACCGACAGGTAAGACAGTACATTCCCAAAGTGATCAAGCTGTGCTAAGGTGTCGTCTAGAATTTCTTTTCCATTCATTCTGGCAATCAGTAAACCCAAAATGCCATTAAGGCAAGCTTGAATGGGGTCGTTGATTAAACCATTGGACTCAACAATAGAGGCACGAATAGCAGGACGCGCACGATTGAAAATTGCGCGGTAGTTTTCGTCATTTACCTGAAGTTGCAGACTGAGGTCAGAAAGGCGTTTAACTTCCTCCTGAACAAAGCTCAGGTGGCCTTCGCGCTCTAGTTCTTCCTCCTTCATTTGAGCAATAATGCCCTTGTACCATTCGGTCAATTCCGCTTTTCCTTCCGCATTTAAGCTTTCTTCAGGAATATTCTTTACCACATGGTTCTCAATTTTTTGAATATCGAATTCAAAATTTCGAACCAACATTTCGGTTTGGTACATGTAAACGATGTATTCCGATAGGTTCTGTCTCTTTTTCTTGTCTGCCAATAACATAGTGCAAAATTAATGGTTATCCCCACAAAGCAAATGCATCATAATTTTCTATTTTTGCACTTCTTTAAAAAACTATGGAGAGAATCAGGAATTTCTGTATTATCGCACACATCGACCACGGTAAGAGTACTTTGGCCGATCGTCTACTTCAGTTCACTGGAACTGTTGGCGATCGCGACATGCAGAATCAGTTGTTGGACAACATGGACTTGGAACGTGAACGTGGTATTACTATCAAGAGTCACGCTATCCAAATGAAATATATGCATAAAGGCGAGGAATATACCCTCAACCTTATCGACACCCCCGGACACGTGGATTTTTCATATGAAGTATCTCGATCAATTGCTGCCTGCGAAGGCGCATTGCTTATTGTAGATGCTTCTCAGGGTGTGGAGGCGCAAACCATTTCTAACCTTTATTTGGCTTTGAATCACGACCTGGAGATTATTCCAGTGCTCAATAAAATAGATTTACCAGGCGCCATGCCTGAAGAAATGACAGATCAGGTGGTAGAGCTAATCGGCTGCGACCCTGAAGACGTTATCAGAGCAAGTGGAAAAGAAGGTTTGGGTATCGAAGATATTCTAACAGCCATTTGCGAGAAAATTCCAGCACCAAAGGGTGACCCTTCAGCGCCTTTAAGAGCGATGATCTTCGATTCAGTGTTCAACTCTTTTAGGGGTATCGAAGTAATTTTCCGTGTGTTTGATGGTACCATCAAAAAGGGAGATAAGATTAAATTCGTAAATACGGATAGGGTTTATAATGCAGATGAAATTGGTATTTTGAAGCTGAAACAACAACCCGAAAAAGAAATTAGCGCAGGAAACGTGGGCTACCTCATTTCTGGAATTAAAGTGGCCAAAGAGGTGAAAGTGGGTGACACCATTACACACCCAGATCGTCCAACCACCAATATTATTAAAGGTTTTGAAGATGTAAAGCCAATGGTTTTTGCAGGTATTTACCCTGTAGAAACTTCTGAATTCGAAGAATTGAGGGCTTCTATGGAGAAACTTCAATTGAATGATGCTTCCTTAGTTTGGGAACCTGAAACTTCTGCCGCTTTGGGCTTTGGCTTCCGTTGTGGTTTCTTGGGCATGCTTCACCTAGAAATTATTCAGGAAAGGCTAGAGCGTGAATTTGACATGACGGTAATTACTACCGTTCCTTCGGTTCAGTTTCATGCGGTAAGAACAGATGGATCTATTCTTAAAATTAATGCTCCGTCTGAAATGCCTGACCCTTCTTCTATTTCGCATTTAGAAGAGCCATTTATTCGCGCTCAAATTATTTCTAAGTCGGAGTATGTAGGCGGAATTATTGGCCTGTGTATGGATAAGCGTGGAATCATTAAAAACCAAGTTTACCTCACAAGCGACAGGGTAGAACTAACTTTCGAAATGCCTTTGGCCGAAATCGTTTTCGATTTCTTTGATAAGCTAAAGACTATCTCTCGAGGTTATGCATCGCTCGATTATGAGTTGATTGGCTTCCGTCAGTCTACCATGGTAAAATTAGATATTCAATTGAATGGTGAAAAAGTAGATGCACTTTCGGCCATTGTTCACCGCGATAAAGCCTACGAATGGGGAAAGAGGCTGTGCGAGAAATTGCAGGAGCTTATTCCACGTCAAATGTTTGAAATCGCAATTCAGGCTTCGATTGGGACGAAAATTATTGCCAGAGAAACTGTAAAAGCTTTGCGTAAAAACGTTTTGGCGAAATGTTACGGTGGTGATATTTCCAGAAAGCGTAAGCTTTTAGAAAAGCAGAAAAAAGGTAAGAAAAGAATGCGCCAGGTAGGTAATGTGGAAATTCCGCAAGAAGCCTTTATGGCGGTTCTTAAGTTAGATTAAAGCATAAACAATGGCATATCAATTATTGGATGGAAAAGGCACAGCTCAATCCATAAAAGATGAGTTGAAAAATAAAGTAGCACAGATAAAAGCTGAAGGAGGAAAAACCCCTCATTTGGCAGCTGTTTTGGTGGGTAATGATGGCGCAAGTCAAACCTATGTGAACGCCAAAGTAAAAGCCTGCGAGCAAATTGGCTTTGGCTCTACCTTGATTCATCTACCTGAAGAAACTTCTGAAGTTGAGGTGTTGGCCACTGTTCAAAAATTGAATGAAGACCCTGAAATTGATGGCTTTATCGTTCAAGTGCCGCTTCCAAAACAAATTGATGAGCAAAAAGTAGTGGAGGCCATTCTTCCAAATAAAGATGTAGACGGATTCCACCCAGTGAATTTGGGTAAAATGCTTTTAGGATTGCCTACACTTTTACCTGCTACGCCAAAAGGAATGATGCTTTTGCTAGAGCGCAATGGTATTGAAACTTCTGGTAAACATTGTGTGGTTATTGGTCGAAGCAATACTGTGGGTACACCTATCAGCGTATTGATGTCCAGAAACGGCAACCCGGGAAATGCAACGGTAACCCTTTGTCACAGCCGAACCAAAAACTTAGCTGAAATCACTAAGCAAGCCGATATTCTTATCGTTGCTATTGGTAAGGAAGGTTTTGTTTCTGCCGATATGGTAAAAGAAGGTGCAACTGTAATTGATGTTGGAATCCATAGAGTTCCGTCTGATCAAACCAAGTCGGGTTTTAAATTAAAGGGCGATGTAAAGTTTGATGAAGTAGCACCAAAGTGTGAGTTCATTACGCCTGTACCGGGTGGTGTTGGTCCAATGACGATCGCGTCATTACTTTGGAACACTTACCTTACTTCACAGAAATTAGTTTAACAGCTTCAATGTCATCCTGTCCCGAGTGTTCGAGATCAGGATCCGTAAAATAGTCTCGCAGTTTCAACACCCTGCTTTAAAAAATTGAAATGTCAAAAACGATGAAAACCACACAGCTTCCTGTAATGGAAGCTTTTTATACCATTCAAGGAGAAGGTCACTTCTCCGGAAATTCAGCATATTTTATTCGATTGGGCGGCTGCGATGTCGGTTGCGTTTGGTGCGATGTGAAAGATTCTTGGGATGCCAGCCAATGGCCAAAAGAATCTGTGGAGGAAATCGTTGCTAAAGCTTCGGCACATCCGGGTCGTTTGGCCGTAGTGACGGGCGGAGAGCCTTTAATGTACGATATGACCGAACTGACGAACCAACTTCATGCGGCTGGTTTTCAAACGAATATTGAAACTTCTGGTGCGCACCCGCTTTCGGGCAATTGGGATTGGCTGTGTTTTTCGCCCAAGAAATTTAAAGCTCCAAAAGAAGAGTTTTATGCTGCTGCCGATGAGCTCAAAGTCATTATTTACAATAAGAGCGACTTTAAATGGGCCGAAGCACATGCTGCAAAAATGAGTGAAAATAGTTTGCTATACATGCAGCCAGAATGGGATCAGTCGGAAAAAATG
Source organism: Roseivirga seohaensis subsp. aquiponti (assembly GCF_001267955.1). NCBI lineage: Bacteria > Pseudomonadati > Bacteroidota > Cytophagia > Cytophagales > Roseivirgaceae > Roseivirga > Roseivirga seohaensis. Next base: position 33,628 of record NZ_JSVA01000020.1, on the reverse strand, counting down.
CTGCCCGAAATTATTGAGTATGTAAAAAATAACCCCAAGTGGAAAATATCCTTACAAACTCATAAGTTTATGAATATACCGTAGTTTAGCTATTTGAGGTTTTTCATTACCATATCCCTTCTCTTTTGTGTTCTTCTGGCCAGCGGCCAAGAAGTAGATAAACTTCATACCCGAAATAAGAAGGCGATTGAGCTTTACAAAGAGGCACAATCGCTCGATCACGTTGGCAATTACTACAAGTCATATAACCTTTTGCTCGAAGCCTTAAAGCGTGATGATAGTTTTGACGAAGCCATTTTGCTGACGCATCAGATTTTGATCAAGAGGGGAGAGCTTGAAAAAGCGCTTCAACTGTACGATGAATATGTGGAAGAGGTGGATCAACAGTTCAAAAACAGAATGCTGGCCGATGCCGCTTATGCCTTATTTTCTGAAGGAAAATATGAGCAAGCCAAAAACCTGAAAGATCAAATCGAAGGGCGTGTTTTGGGCTTAGATGCTGCATTGTTTGAAATCGTTACTTCCTCCATTGATTATGCCCTTGAAGGAAGCGCTAACCCACGAAATATTGACTTTGAAAAACTTCCAGCCCCACTCAATAATCGATCGCAACAGTATTTTCCTTCCATTACGGCTTCGGGTCTTTTGGTTTACACCGTTCGTTATAATCAGGGCAGAGGTGATGAAAACCTATTCTTTAGCCAGAAGGATGGTGAAGCTTGGAGCCAACCGCTAGAGATTTCTGAAAAAATTAATACCGATAGAAACGAAGGAACGGCCTCTATTTCGGCTGACGGAAATACTTTGGTGTACACTGGTTGTAACGCGCCAGACGGCCTTGGAAGTTGCGATTTGTACATCAGCTATAGAGAAGGAAGTGATTGGTCGAAGCCCAGAAATTTAGGGGAGGCAGTGAACACAATTCATTGGGAATCTCAGCCTTCGCTTTCTCAAGATGGGCGTGAACTCTACTTTGTCAGTGCCCGGCCTAATGGTGAAGGCGGACAAGACATTTATAAATCAACAAAACAGAATGGGAAATGGATGGAGGCCGTGAATTTAGGGCCAAGCATCAACACGCGTTTCGATGATTGCTCTCCGTACATTCATCCCAATGGGGTTAATTTATTCTTTGCCTCACGCGGCAGATTGGGCTTTGGAGGCTATGATTTATACGAAACAGAACAGCTTGGCCAAGGCGAATGGTCGGAACCAAAAAACTTGGGCTACCCGATCAACAATCACAGAAATCAGGTGGGTTATACCATCAGCATTGACGGCTGGGCCTATTACAGCGACAACCATTTCGATGGTTCTTCGAGCTTGTATCGGTTTAAATTGCCAGACGATTTAATTCCTAAACAGTTGGTAGATTACAAGCAAGGATTGGTGCTCAGTGCTGCCGATAGCACTCCACTTTTCTCTGAAATCTATGTAGCCGATATCGCCAAAGATTCCATTCGTTCACGCACTTATTCCGATTTTGAAAGTGGTCGTTTTAACTTGGTTTTACCGCAAGTAGAAGGCGCCAACCTGTATGTGAAAAAGAAAGGTTATTTACTTTATAAGGAAGAGGTTGATGCTTTATGGAGGAATGGGAATGAAACCACCACCATTTATCTTCAGCCTGTCAAGAAAGGTGAGAAGGTGATTTTGAATGATATTCTATTCGAATTGAATAGTGCCGAACTCAGCAAAAAGGCCACCAAGGAACTGGATATTGTGGTTGATTTTATCAAAGACAATCCCGAACTGTTAATCGAGATTGGCGGCCATACCGATACTACAGGAGAAGAAGACTATAACTTGAATTTGTCTACCGAAAGGGCAAAATCAGTGCTCAATTACTTTGTCAACAAAGGCTTGCCAAAAGAGACTTTTGTTTATAAAGGCTATGGTGAAACTATGCCGATTGAAGAAGGCATTTCTCCCAAAAACAGAAGAATCGAAGTGTCTATTCTAGACATTAAGTAGTTCAGGCTGAGTAAGCGACTTTTCGTAAAATAAGTCCGCCATTTACTATTTTGAACCTTCAGCTTATTATTAACTTTGAACATGCAAGAATTGAAAATCGGAATCATTAAGGAAGGTAAAGTGCCAGTAGACAGGCGCGTACCGGTTACCCCAACTCAAGTTGAAACGCTGTTGAATACTTATGATAATGTGACTGTACATTGTCAGCGAAGCGATATTCGTTGTTTCGAAGATTCGGAATATCAACAAGCAGGAGCCATTTTGGTGGATGATGTTTCTGATTGCGATATTATTTTGGGTGTAAAAGAAGTGCCCATTAATATGTTGGCCGATGGAAAAACCCATTTCTTTTTCTCGCATACCATAAAAAAGCAAGAGTATAATCGAAGCTTGCTTCAAACCATTCTTGAAAAACAAATCCGATTGGTTGACTGGGAATGCCTGACCAACCTGCAACATCAAAGGTTAATCGCTTTTGGTCGTTACGCGGGTATTGTTGGGGCTTATAACGGAATTATGACTTACGGAAAACGCTATAATCTTTTCCACTTGCGTCCTGCCAACGAATGCTTCGATATGGAAGACATGCAGAAGGAATACAGCAAGGTAAAACTGCCAGCCATTAAAATTGCGCTTACTGGTGGTGGCCGTGTTTCTAAAGGTGCTATGGAAGTGCTTACTGGTATGAAAATCAGAAAAGTGAGTCCTGTTGAATTCTTGACCGAATACTTCAATGAGCCTGTATATACCCAACTCAATACCAGAGATTATAACCAGCGCATTGGTGGCGGCTCTTTCAGCAGAGATGAATTCTATCAGAATCCAGCGAATTACGAATCGAGCTTTGGGCAGTATGCTAAAAAAGCCGATGTACTGATTGCTGGCGCTTTTTGGGACCCAAAAGCCCCTGTACTTTTTACAAAGGAAGATGCCAACAGAAGCGAATTTAAGATTCGTGTAATTGCAGATATTACCTGTGATATCGAAGGTTCAATTCCTTCTACCATTCGCCCAAGTACAATTGATGACCCTGTTTACGATTATAATCCAAGCGATAATAAGGAAGAATCTGCTTTTGCCGATGAGGGAAATATTACTGTGATGGCGGTGGATAACTTGCCTTGCGAATTGCCTAGAAATGCTTCTGAAGATTTTGGGAAGGAATTTCTCAAACACATTTTGCCAAACCTTGTGGGCGAAGATAAAGATAGAATTATTGAAAGGGCTACCATTTGCCAGAATGGTAAACTGATGCCCGATTACGCTTACCTCCAAGATTTTGTAGATGGACATTAATCATTACCTAGAGCACACCAATCTTAAGCCAATCATTACTGCAAACGACATTGATCGTTTGGTGGCGGAAGCCAAAAATCATCAGTTGTTTGGGATTTGTGTTCCTCCGTTTTGGGTGAAGAAAGCTGCTAGAGAAATTGGTACTGCCGACATTCAGTTGGTGACGGTGATTGGCTTTCCTTTGGGTTACCAAATGACGGAAGCCAAAGTAACCGAAATTGAAAAAGCCATTGAAAACGGTGCCAATGAACTGGATATCGTAATGAACATTTCGGCTTTCAAAACAGGGTTGCCTTGGACGAAAATTGAACTGGCCAAATGCGCTAAAATTATTCATGAGGCCGATTGCCTGATGAAGGTGATTATTGAAACGGCTTACTTAACCGAGGAAGAAATTGTATTGGCCTCTAAACTTTGTGCCGATGCTGGAACCGACTTTGTAAAAACCTCTACGGGTTTTTCAGGCGCAGGCGCAAAGGTAGAACACATTGAACTGATGCGTAAAAGTTTGCCCTCAAACGTAGGCTTAAAAGCTTCTGGCGGCATTAAAACCTTGGCAGACGCTCAAGCCCTCATCAATGCCGGAGCCGATAGACTTGGTGTTTCCTCCGCAGTTTCGATTATGGAAGAGTATTATGCAAGCGAAAAGAATTAAGGTAACAGGTAAGGTTCAAGGTGTTTATTTTAGGGCTTCAACCCAAGAGCAAGCAAGGCGGCTTGGTATCAAAGGTTGGTGTAAGAATGAACCAGACGGATCTGTTTTAATTATAGCCGAGAGTTCTGAAGAAAACTTGAATGCTTTGGTGAACTGGTGCCATCATGGACCATCCAATGCCAGCGTTGAAAAAGTGCTTGTGGAAAATATTGAAGTGAGTGGATTTGAGGGCTTTGAAATAAAGCGATAAACCTTCTCCGCTCACTGGTCGTGGCGTCTCGCTGCGACTCTTTGGTAGATTCAACCCTATTGTTCTGTTAAAAGCCCAGTTAAGGTCATTGTTGAAGCAAGCGCCTGTTGCTGTCATGGGGAGTTTAATCACTCCTCAATAACTATTTCACCTGTAGAGTTCCAACCGTTCATCTTGATGTCTAATTTCTGTATGATTGATTTAGCCCAAGCTCTAGCCAAAATCCAATCTTCTGAGTTATCAAAGTCGTATTCATTCCAGTATTTGGCGTCAATACCATCTAAGAATTGATGAAATTTCTGTAGCTCTTTTTCTTGATCTTCATCTATCCAATTATTTTCTCTATAGAAGTTCAAACTCTTTTGTCTTAAGCCATCAGCTATAGACGATTCTAGTTCATCCAGTACTTCGAAAACAGATGATTCTAAATGCTGCAGATCTTCATACATTGAAGAGATAACGAATAATGTATTGTATAAATTAATCCAAATACTGGTTTCCTTTTTCATTTTAATATTCACCTTTAAACCCAAATCTAGTCCTTCTTACCCCTACCCACTAGCCGTATCGTCTCGCTGTGACTCGTTGAATTCAAACTCTTTTGTCTAGCGTTTAGGCAAACGTCAGTTAAGGTGTTGTGCAAGTGAATGCCAAAGGGAATTGCACGTTGTTACATACGGTCATTTATCCTTAAACTTCACCAATTCAGGTCTTATCACAATTGTTTCCTTTTTTCGAGGAAATCTGCCGTGTTCAAAAGTCAGTTCAACACTAATGTCTTTCTCTTTCAATGATATTAAATCAACATCATAAAAGTCAGAAACCACAAATGTCTTATTCTCATAACCCAACTCTGTTGGTTGAATTAGTATATGTATATCAGTTTTGGAGTTTTCTGTTCCTAGAGGCAAACGTTGTCCGTTATAAAAAGTCATTACTCTAACATAAAAATTGTCTCCATATTCTGATTCAACTTGGTCAAAATCTCGAAGAATTGATTCAAATTCTGAATCTGTGGTCTGTGTGATTTCTGATGTATGTTTATAGACAAAAAAATTATCAGAGATATCTAGAGTGTCTGTAAAATCCTTTTTATCAATTAATTTTTGTTCTCCACTTTTTAATCTTTCAGCAACGTTTATCTCAGAGCCTGAGCTTTCAACAAAAAGATAATAGTCTGATGATTGCTGATTTGCTTGGTGTGACTTTATTTCTCTTTCTAGTTGCTTAATTTGGTTTTGCAATTCAACGACTTGCTTTTGTTTATCAGCAAGTTCTTCGCTCATTTTCTCCAATTCCGATGAAGTTTGCTCTGAATTACAACTTGTGATTAAAGTCAATGTTAATATGAGTAATGCAATGCTTTTCATGATTGTAGTAAACATTATATATGCACCATATTGGTGGCGTATGTATCCCATGTAATTTATGAAAACTTCGATATAGAATGCATATAATAATGTCTATGAAGTTGGTTGGTGGTTTATATTTTCAATACTTTACAGAGGTATAAACCGTTAAAATGGTTCTGAGCGAGCACTCCAAAAACATAGCCCACGGTTTAAACCGTGGGCTATGTGTGAAAATATTTATCCGTAATGGTTTTAACCATTTTCCGCCAGAAGGAGGTATTAAATCCTCTATGAAATTCAAACTCAGGGCACTAGTCGTTGCGTCTCGCTGCGACTATTTGCTGTATCGTAACAAATGATTTTGAGGGATTGGAAACAAAGCGATAAGTCTTTACGCGCTTTTACTCTCGTATTTTTGAATGCCTTTGTATTTGTAGATTTTAAGGCCGAAGTGTTCGTAGATACAAACCTTCATTCTGTTTTGGGCCAGTTCTAACCTTCGCTCTGGCGAATGTAAGACAGTCAGCTCTAAACCAGCTAAAATAAAGTTTTTCTTAAGGTATAGTTCAGTCAAATAAGCCTGAAAGCCCGCTTTCCAATCGTCCGAATATTTGTCGTAATGGCTTCTTCCGTCAAACAGTAACTCTAACTGATTTCCTTCAGCCTGATAGCGGTAAATACCAGCTAAGTTGGCGTATAATTCATCAAAAAAGGAAAGGTCGGAGGGTTCAAAATTTTCTACTTTTTCAGAGAGGTCGTCTATCAGCCTTAGGGGATTAAACAAGTTGAAATAACCTTGTTTAATCTGAGTCACAAGTTCTACCTGAAGGCTATGCATCATGTCTTCTTGTACCTGTTTAAGGATGTAGTTTTTGTCGAGAAGAAAAAGTCTCTGGTTCAAAGGGAGTAATTTTGACAAAAATAATACTTTTTCTAAAATGATTGTCGGAAAACTTAAATAAGGTGGCTTTGTTGAGGCCACCTTATTTAAGTAGTATGCTGGGTTAATTATTTTGCCGCAGATGAGTTTACGATTCTACCAAAGAAAATAGCGTTCATCATCAGTTTGTTTGTGCCATACCAAAAAGCCCTGAAATTCGGGTTGTCTACCAATGATACAATTCGCCCTTGACCAAAAGCGCCTACTCTAATGGTAGAAGTGCCTTTTAAAGCTTCAAGATTTGGCTTGTTAATCCAGCCACTACGTAGCGGGTCTTCCGTATATAACCCAGGATTTGAAAATTTATCTTCAGACGCCTCAATCATTAGGTTACCTCTTCGCATGGTGGGGAGTTCCTTATTGTAATAACCATAAGCCATTGGGTGCGATAATTCGAGTTCGCTCATGTAAACCCCTCCAGGGATAGATTGCCCACGTTGAAAGTTGGAGATTTGATCGTAAGTGATTTTTTCTCCTGTGTATTGTTCTACGTCTACAAATTTGAGTTGCGTCAGTTTGTTTCTGGCTGCCCATGCAGTGGAACTACTGTTACTGGCAACTAATGTGCCTCCATTTCTGATCCATTGTTTGAGGTTTTCCATGCCTGATTCAGATAAATTAACCCCTCCTGTAATCACAATCGTATTGTAACGGTTGATGGCCGAAGAACCAAGTCTGTCGGCAGGTAATTTGGTAACCCTCATGTTCATTCGGGTGTCTAATAAGTGCCAAATCTCACCAGCATCAGCACTGCTTCCTGACTCTACTACTAGCGCTACTTCTGGCTTATCTATATTTATAAAAGCATTGCTACCTAATGAAACACCTTCTGTGAGCCCGGTATTCATGGCATAAACGTCAATGCCATCTGTATTGGCAATGGTTTGCATTTCGATATATAGCTCGCTTGCAGAAAGTTTTTGGTTGCTTACGGGCACTAAAATGGTTCCATAGTCAAAATTTAGATCTTTGCCATCGCCAAATTTGCTGGTGGCTACTTTAATTCTAATCCCTTTTTCCAGTAAACGGTTGGCTGCTCGCGGGGCATAATAACCATGCCACTCAAAAGCATAGGCATAATTGCTTTGTCCGCCAATAACGCTTCCCTTAGGGAACTGAGGCTTCATTACTTTATCGCCCAATTGGTTTCGGCCATAATCTCGGCTGCTCAGCTCGCTATACTCAAGGTCAAAAGCGAGCGGGTACGTCCACCCAGAAATATCATAAAAGAGGCTATCTTCAAAAGTGGTTCTTTTTTCAAACATGCCTTTAATTAGCTTGTAATTGCGCTGTTTTAAAGGAATGATGTAACTGTTTTCTGGCGTGTATTCTTCATTGTTGAATTTTAATTTTCTGGATGGTCTATAAAAATCAACTTCTTGCTGGTCTAATATATCCGCCAAATGGTACGACCGTGCAGGATCTTTTTCTGCCTTGAAAATGTATGCTTTAATGTCATCATTATCGGCATCTCGCAACACACGTTTATAGAAATCTCTTTGATAATCAAGAAGCTCCACGCGCATGTCTACTGCGGCTTTCCAGGTGGAAAGTGCAGTGGTGAACTGGTTTTTTATGGTGAAAGGGAATTCCAAAATGCCATTGTCACTTTCTTGAGCATGGCCTCTAGAGCTTGCTTGCTCAAACAAAATACCTATTCCCCCATTGATGTCAGGAAAAGTTGAGCCTTTTCCGTAATAGAAGTCATCATAACCCTCTTTGGTAAAATAGAGGGAGCCAATATTATCTAAAGCCTCAGCATGAAACTGGCCAATTTTCTCAGTCAATTCTTGATTTCCTTTTGGAGTAAGCGGGTGTGTTCTGGCGGGAACACCCGGCTGGAAAAAAAATGTAGAATTGGTTCCCATTTCATGATGATCTGTGAATACGTTAGGTTTCCAAAGATGATATTTTGCGACTCTGTTTTGCGACTCGGGTTGTTGTACCGGAAGCCAGTCGCGGTTCAGGTCGAACCAATAGTGGTTGGTTCTAGCGCCTGGCCAAACCTCGTTGTATTCCCTGTCATTTGGGTCGGGATTAATGTTTTTTGATTTATGAGTGTTAGCCCAAGTGGAAAATCGGTTTAGTCCATCGGGGTTAAGCGAAGGGTCCAGAAGAACTACGGTATTTCTAAGGGCATTTTCAATTTCTGGGCCTTGCGCTGCTGCCATATAATAGGCCACTAGCATAGCCGCATTAGAACCAGAAGACTCATTTCCATGAATACTGAAGCCCATAGAAATAACAGCGGGCATTTTTTTGATATCGAACTTGTCCGATTCGTTTGGGTAGGTAAGCCACACATGGTCTGTTCTTATTTTTTCTATCCCTGCCTGATTATTAGGATGGGTTATAGTAAGCATTAACTGCGGACGCCCCTCGTGTGTAAGTCCAATTTCTTCAATAGTAATTCGGTCTGAAGCTTCAGCGAGGGTACGCATGTATAACACCAGTTTATCATGAGTTATATGCCATTCTCCTACCTCATGCCCAATTACAGATTTAGGCGTAGGAATGTTCTGGTTATAAATAACATTGGCAGGTAAATAATAACTTAAATCCTTTTGTGCATTAGCAGAAAAAGAAAGGCTCAGTAAGGCCAACAGGGAAAATAGAGGAGCAAAAACCTTCATAATTCACTTTGTAGTGTCATTTTAATCGAATATAGTGATCGGATTGTGGAAGAAAAAATAGACCAATCTTTTTTAGTTTCTTTCTGCTAGTACGCTTCATTTTTTTGAACGGTTATAAATAATTATGAAAGGAAAATTTACTTTACATTTTTTAACATTTAACTTTGTATCGCAAAACAATAAAGTATGGTTTTGGATCCTGATTTATCAAATGCAGATTTTGGTGTTTTGTATAGAATAAATGGTTGGTGTAAAAGCTTTTAACCTTATTTTGTTTGGTGAAACTGCTTAAAGGTAGAATCTAAAAATGAATATTAAGTTAACGTTAAGTATGGTTGTCATTCATAGCGAAACGTTAACATTTGTTAAAAAGCCGCAGCGTTTCTAATATGTTACTTTTGCCTTGAAAAACAAGTACGATTTCTAATATCTAATCTAATCTATATTTAAAATTTCGTTTATGAGACAATTTTTACTAAGTGTGGTGCTTATACTGGCATCTCAAGCAGCATTCGCTCAGATAACCGGAAAGGTTATTGACGCGGAATCTAAAGACCCATTACAGGGTGCTACAATAGTTATTAAGGGGACTCAAACAGGAACTATTTCTGGTTTTGATGGCTCTTTTAAATTACAAGGTGCTAAGGCAGGAGAAACCTTACAGATATCATTTATTGGCTTTGAGACCATGGAAATGGTAGCAGCAGAAGGAATGGTAGTAGCGCTTGTTCCTAAAGCTAACCTTTTAGGTGAAATTGTTATTACTTCTAACGTGATTGACGTTGCGAAAGAAAGAGAAACACCTGTAGCAATTACTACTATTGCTCCTTCTGAAATTACTTTGAAGGTAGGTAACATGGAGTTTCCTGAGATTATGAACAGAACTCCAGGTGTATATACTACAAAAGAAGGTGGAGGATACGGTGACTCAAGATTGTCTTTGAGAGGTTTTACTCAAAGCAATACTTCTTTCTTGATCAACGGTCAACCAGTAAACGACATGGAGAATGGTTGGGTTTATTGGAGTAACTGGCAAGGAATGACTGACGTTGCTTCAGGTATCCAAATCCAAAGAGGTCTTGGTGCTTCAAGATTAGCTGTTCCATCTGTAGGAGGAACGGTTTCTATCTTCACTAAAGCTGCTGAAGTTGAAGAAGGAGGAACGCTTACACAAGGTATTGGTAATGATGGTTATGTAAAAACTTCAGTGTCTTACAACACTGGTAAAAATGATAGAGGATGGGCAAGCTCATTCTTATTGAGCAGATGGTCTGGTAACGGTTATGTGAACGGAACTTCTGGTGAAGGTTGGAATTACTTTGCAGCTGTTGGTTATGCTCCAGAAGGATCTAATCATGCCCTTAACCTTTCAGTTTTAGGAGCTGGTCAGTGGCACAACCAAAGAAGCAGCTGGGTGTCTATCCGTGATTACATCAATTTTGGTGAGTCAGGTGTTGACAGAAAATGGAATACTGATGCTGGTGAGCTAGGTGGTGAAGAATTCAACATGAGAAGAAACTTCTACAACAAACCATTAGCAACTTTTAACTGGGATTGGGAGATTTCTAATGACGTAAAATTAGCAACATCACTTTATGGTTCTGCCGGTAGAGGTGGAGGAACAGGCCCAAGAGGTAATAACTTCCGTAACTCAGATATCGACTTATACCCTTTCAATATTGATTTAACCAAACATTTACTCGAAGATGGCAAAGGTGCTGCTTCAAGAAACCCTGACGGTTCTATCGACTTTGATAACGTTATCGCAGTAAATAGAGGAACAACATCTCCATATACAGGTTCAATCTCTGGTTTCCAAGGTCAGTTAATTGGTTCTAATGGTTTTAGAAATGATGGAGTAAATAGAGCTGTACTAGTAAGAAGAGCTTCAATGAACTCACATAACTGGGTAGGTGGTATTTCTACTTTAGATATAACAAAAGACAAATGGAGATATTCTGTAGGTGTTGATTTAAGAAGTTACACTGGTTTCCATTACAGAGCTTTAGAAAACCTAATGGGACTTGATGGATATTACTCAACTGGTAACGCCAACTCTGCTGGTCAAATCCAAAACGTAACTATCTCTGCTTCTCCGTTTAGAAACACTGGTTTAGAAAGAGAGAAAATAGATTACTTCAACACTGGTATTGTTGGATGGCAAGGTGTTAACGGTTTGATCGAGTATAACAATGAGTCTTCTGTTACTGCTGTATTACAAGCAGGTTACTCAAACCAATCATTCAAAAGAGAAGATTTCTTTGATCAACCAGCAAACCCAATTTCTGAAAAGAAAAACATTGGTGGTGGATATGTTAAAGGTGGTGCGAACTACAACCTTGATGAAAGATCTAACTTCTTCTTTAATGCAGGTTATATCTCTAGACAACCATTGTTCGATGCAGTGTTCCCTGGTTTTGCTAATGACGTAAATACTGATCTTCAAAATGAGGAGATTACTTCTCTTGAGTTGGGTTATGGTTTTGTGAATAATAACTTGAAAGTTAATGTTAACGCTTATTCTACTAACTGGGGTAACAGATTCATTTCACAAGGAGTGACTCTTCCAGGTGGTATTGACGGAACTGCTCAATTCAAAGATGTTGATGTTCGTCACATGGGTCTAGAGTTAGAAGTAGACTACAGATATAACAGCCAATTGAAATTCAAAGGTATGGTGTCTGCAGGTGATTGGAAATACACAAAAGATTTTAACGCTACAGTATTCAACGATCAAAACCAGTCAGTTGGTAACGCTACACTTTATGTTAAAGATGCTAAAGTTGGTGATGCTGCTCAGTTTACTTCATACTTCGAGGCTGAATACAAAATTGGGAAATTGAACTTTGATTTAGCTTACCGTTTTGTTGATGGTCTTTATGCTGACTACTCAATTAACAATACTGACTTCTTACAGCCGAACAACAAAGGAGCACTTAAGTTGCCTTCTTACGGATTAGTAGATTTAGGTAGTACAGTAAGATTCGACTTGTTAGGTAACTCATCTTCTTTCAGAGTAAACGTTAACAACTTATTCAACACACTTTACATCTCTGAATCAAACACTAACATTCATAGAGCTAACGAATCTGCTCCTGCATGGAAAGGAATCGACTACGCAAACTCAGTATGGTTTGGTTTCGGAACAACTTGGAATGCTACTTTGAGAATTAACTTCTAAGAGTAAATTTCTAACAATATTAAAGAAGCCATCTTGGGGTAACCTAAGATGGCTTTTTTGTTTACTGAAAATGGTAGTGTTTGCTCTCTTATTCGATAAAAGTAACCGGCCTAAAGATGCTTTAAACTGGTTATTTTAGGTTTGAACCTTTAAGTTTTTCAAACGGTTAAACAAAAATTAAACCTTTAAGTTAGTTTTGCCTCTAACTGCGAAGCCTTGCTATATTATAAAACATATCGAAATAATCAATCTGATGAATGGGTAGCTTTTATCCATGGTGCCGGGGGAAGTTCTTCCATTTGGTTTCGTCAGATAAAAAGCTTTAAAAGCGAATTTAATGTACTCTTAATCGATTTAAGGGGGCATGGTAAATCTCAAGAAGCTTTTCAGCGCTACTTTACCAACGACCACAACTTTGAGAATATTAGTAAAGATATTATTGAAGTATTAGATCACCTCAAGATCAAAAGCGCCCACTTTGTGGGTATATCACTAGGTACAATAATTATTCGAACACTTTGCGAGATTGCTCCCGAGCGAGTGAAGTCTCTTGTTTTAGGAGGGGCTGTTACTCGTTTAAATGTTAGGTCTAAATTTTTGGTGGGGGTAGGCAACGCACTAAAAAGGTTTGTGCCTTTTATTTGGCTCTACAAACTTTTTGCTTGGATTATAATGCCAAGAAAGCGAAATGCTGAATCGAGAGATTTGTTTATTGGTCAGGCCAAAAGACTGTGTCAGCATGAATTTATGAAATGGTTTAAGTTGACAAATAACATTAATCCATTACTAAAATATTTTAACGAGAAGGAAACAATAGCCCCAACCCTATATTTAATGGGTGATGAAGACTATATGTTCCTTCCACAAGTGCTCAAGTTAGTTTCACATCATAAAAATGCGTGGTTAAATATATTGAATAACTGCGGCCATGTATGCAACGTTGAGCAACCCGATGAATTTAACAAGCTTTCAATAGCATTTATAAGAACACATTCCTTATCCTAACTATTTATTACAATGAGTAAAACATCAAGAATAATTCTAGTCTTGATAATCATTTTGGCGGTTGCAGCATGGGCGGTATACCCTCGATTTGATGAAATTACTGGCAGTAGCGCAAATACCGAAGCCTCAGCGCAAAACACGTCAAGGGCTAAATCGGCACTTCCAGTGAGTGGTGTAGTGGTTACACCAAAGCTTTTAGAAAATAAAATTAAGGTTACAGGGTCAATTTTGCCTAACGAATCTATTGAACTTAAAAGTGAAGTTTCGGGCTTAGTCACCAAGGTTCATTTTAAGGAAGGCCAAAAGGTAAAAAAGGGCACCTTACTAGTGAGTCTGAAAGACGATGAACTTCAAGCGCAATTAGAAAAACTACGTTTTAGTAAAAAGTTGGCCGTAGACAGTGAAAATAGGCAAAAGCTGCTACTCGACAAAGAAGCCATTAGCCAAGAGGAATACGATATTTCATTAACCAATCTAAATACACTCGAAGCCGACATTAAAGTGATAGAAGCACAATTGGCGAAAACATCTATTGTTGCTCCTTTTGACGGAATATTAGGTTTAAGAGAAATCAGTGAGGGTGCCTATATTACGAATAGCACTATTATTACCAATTTTTACAGTATCGATCCTGTTAAGGTTGACTTTGCCATACCTGGGAAATACGCCTCTATTGTAAGTGTGGGCGATGTAATCCAATTTGAAACCGAAACATCAACAGAAATTTTTAAAGGGACAGTTTACGCTTTCGAACCGCAAATCGATCAGAACACCCGAACCCTAAGAATGAGGGCTATTTCCAGTAATGAAGATGGAAAGCTTTTACCAGGACAGTTTGCTAAAATTGAACTGATTATGTCGTCTGTAAATGACGCTCTAATGGTTCCTGCAATTTCCGTAATTCCTGAATTGAATGGCCACATGCTATTTGTAGCTAAGGGAGGAAAAGCACAGTCGGTGCCAGTGAAAATTGGCCTTAGAACTGAAAGTTCTGTACAGATTCTAGAAGGACTAAGCCCACAGGATACGGTAATCACCTCTGGATTATTAGAGATAAGACAAGGCTCCTCGATTTCTATTTCATCTTTAACTCAATAAAGCATGTCTAGTTTATCAACCATCAGTATCAAGCGCCCCGTACTTGCCATGGTGATGAATATCATCATCGTGATTTTTGGGGTAATTGGTTTTAGTTACCTCGGAGTACGTGAGTTTCCTAGTGTGGATCCTCCTGTAATTTCCGTTTCTACGAGTTATGCTGGCGCCAATGCTCAAATTATTGAAGCTCAAATTACCGAGCCAATTGAAGAAGCGCTCAACAGTATTGCGGGTATTAAAACCCTAACTTCAACAAGCCGTGATGGTGGAAGTTCAATTTCTGCTGAATTCGATTTAGGTGTTGATTTAGAAGCTGCAACCAACGATGTAAGGGATAAAGTAGCTGGAGTAGTAAGGCGATTGCCTCCCGATGTAGAGCCGCCAACGGTACGAAAAGCCGATGCAGATGCCAGCCCAATTATCTTTTTGAATATATCGAGTAAAGAGAGAAATCTGCTCGACCTTACACTTCTGGCAGAAAACATTTTTAAAGAACGAGTTCAGACCATTCAGGGTATTAGCTCAGTTCAGGTTTGGGGCTCAAAGCGCTATTCAATGCGCTTATGGATGGATCCAGATAAATTGGCCGCCTACCAACTTACGCCATTAGATGTTCAAAATGCCGTAGGCCGTGATAACGTTGAGTTACCCTCAGGCGCGGTGGAAGGAAATAGTACCGAAATTGCAGTTCGAACCATCGGTAGAATTAACTCTCCTGAGGAATTTAATAACCTAATCGTAAAAGAAGAAGGCGGAACCATTGTTCGATTTAGAGATATTGGCCGGGCTGAACTTGCCCCAGAAAATGATAGAACAATTCTGAAAAGAAATGGTGTGCCAATGGTGGGTATTGCAGTAGTAACCCAGCCGGGCTCTAATAGTATCGAGATTGCAGATAACTTTTACGAGAGAATTGAATTGATAAAGAAAGACCTTCCTGCAGATATTGAACTAGGGATAGGTTTTGACAATACCGAATATATCCGAGAGTCGATTAGCGAAGTACAGCAAACCATTATTGTTGCCTTTGCACTGGTGGTGGTTATTATCTTCCTCTTTTTACGAGATTGGAGAACAACCTTGATTCCTGTATTGACCATCCCAATTTCATTGATTGGTGCCTTTTTCGTAATGTACATTTTTGGTTTCTCCATTAACGTTCTTACCCTTTTAGGAATCGTTTTGGCCATTGGATTGGTGGTAGATGATACCATTGTGGTGCTTGAAAATATCTACTCCAAAATTGAAGGAGGAATGGAGCCTGAAGAGGCTGGTATTAAAGGAACGAACGAGATTTTCTTTGCTGTAATTTCTACTACCGTGGCTTTGGTAGCGGTGTTTATGCCTGTGATTTTCCTTCAAGGCCTCACTGGTCGACTCTTTAGAGAATTTGGACTGGTAGTGGCAGGGGCAGTGGTAATTTCGTCATTTGTGGCGCTCACGCTTACTCCAATGATGAGTTCTAAGCTTCTGAGAAAATCAGAGAAAAAGAACTGGTTCTACCGTAAAACCGAGCCATTCTTTGTAAGTCTCAACCGAGCTTACAATAATTCACTGGATGGCTTTATGAATATGAGGTGGATGGCATTCGTAATTATTTTGCTCTCTGCAGGAATGATTGTTTTCTTTTTGTCTGGAAATAGGATACCAGAAGAGATTGCACCTTTAGAAGATAGAAGCTCGTTAAGTGCCAATGCAACAGGACCAGAAGGAGCCACTTTTGAGTACATGGATAGGTATGTTGACAGCATTATCAGTGCTGTAGACAAACATATTCCAGAAAAGGAAGCCTTAATTACGATTACTTCGCCTGGTTTTGGAAACAGCTCTATGAACTCTGCTAGAATTACCATTATGCTGAAAGATCCTTCGGAACGAGAAAGGAGTCAGCAGCAAATTATGGATGACTTTACTCCAATTTTAGCACAATATACCGAGGCCCGAACTTCACTTTCTCAGCCAGCGACTATCGGTGGTAGAAGAAGTAGTGGATTCCCTGTACAGTACGTAATACAAGCTCCAAATTTGGAAAAGCTGAAGGAAGTACTGCCAGAATTTATGGCCAAAGCGCAAGATTCTCCAGAGTTTACTTTTGTGAACTTGAATTTGAAATTCACTAAACCAGAAATCACTATCGAAATTGATAGAGAAAAGGCTCGAACGCTAGGGATTTCGGTAAGAGATGTGGCTCAAACTTTACAGTTAGGTTTGGCAGGCCAAAGGTTTGGTTTCTTTATTTTAGACGGAAAGCAATATCAAATTATTGGGCAAGTAGATAGAGACAACCGAAACGATCCTTTAGATTTAAAGGCATTGTACGTTAGGTCATCTGATGGAAGATTGATTCAGTTGGATAACCTTGTAAGCCTTGAAGAAAATAGTTCGCCACCGCAACTATATCGTTTCAATAGATTTGCTGCAGCAACAATCTCGGCCAGTTTGGCGCCAAAGGTAACCACAGGGCAAGGAATTGACGTAATGGATGCCATTGCTAAGGAGGTATTAGATGAATCTTTTACTACAGATTTGGCAGGAACATCTCGTGAATTTAGAGATAGCGCCAACAGCCTTTACTTTGCATTCGGATTTGCCTTGATTTTGATTTACTTGGTATTGTCTGCTCAGTTCGAAAGCTTTGTGGACCCTCTGATCATCATGTTTACGGTGCCTCTCGCTTTAGCTGGAGCCTTGCTTGTAATCTGGAGGTACGAAGAGTCACTAAACATCTTTAGCCAAATTGGTATCATTATGTTGGTAGGGCTCGTGTCTAAAAACGGAATCCTGATTGTAGAATTTGCCAATCAAAGAAAAGCCGATGGATTAAGTGTTCGTGATGCTGTTTTGGATGCCGCAAAATCACGTTTCCGACCTATTTTGATGACTTCTCTTTCTACCATTTTAGGAATTTTACCAATAGCTCTAGCGCTTGGCGCTGGTGCCGAAAGTAGGGTTTCTATGGGCGTGGCCATTGTTGGTGGGTTGATTTTCTCTACGGTATTAACACTCTATGTGATTCCAGCGATCTATACCTATTTCACCAGTAAAAAAAGTAGACTTTCAAGAACGACTGCCTGATTATGAAAATGAAAATAGCTTTAGCACTACTCTTTTTCGCTTTAGTAAAAGTAAGTGCGCAAGAACCGCTAACCATTACCGAGGCCGTACAGTTGGGGCTTGAACATAACTTATCGATTAAAATTTCAAAGAAATCGGCAGAAACAAGTGCCAACAACTCCGATATGAGCTATGGTGCATTGTTGCCTACTTTCGGAATTTCTGCGAATAAATCGTATAGTAATACAGATGTAACCCAGCAATTGGCGAACAGTAACGAAACCAGAGAGATTAAGGACGCCAAGACCAATAACTTGAATATTTCTCCGACCCTAAACTGGACAGTTTTTGATGGTTTAGGAATGTTTCATACCCGAGATAGATTGAAAGCACAAGCCCAATTAGGGGAAGATGATTTACAAATTCAGATAGAAAATAACATTGCGCTTATCTCTAACGCCTATTACAGAGTGGTGTTAGAACAAGAAAGAGCGCGTGTTTTTCAAGATGCCTTAGATTTAAGTAAACAGCGTTTAGAGTTGGCTAATACCCGATACGAAGTGGGTAAGGCTTCAAAACTAGTTTATCTTCAGGCACAAGTAGATTATAATTCCGACTCATCTAGCTTTCTGATTCAGCAAGAATTAATTAATAATGTGAAATTAGAACTGAACAGATTATTGGGGCAAGATTTAGAAAGCGAGTTTGAAATCACTTCTGGCTTTTCTTTTGATAGCTCAATTCAGTTAGAAGATGTACTGGCTGAGGCCAACCTTAATAGCCCTGCTGTGGTAAGAGCACAGAGAAATCGTGAGGTAAATTATTTACAGATTAAAGAACTGAATGCTGAAAAATACCCTACGATTAGCCTCAATTTTGGGTATACTTATAACGATAGAAACTCCGATGCCGGAGCTGTTTTAAGTAACCTTTCCACCGGTTTTAATTATGGTGCTGGCCTCAACTTCAATATTTTTAATGGCTTTGATTTAAAGCGTAGAGAACAGAATGCCAAGATTCAGTTAGAGGTAGCTGAACTTCAAATCCGAGATATAACGCAGTCATTAGAATCTGATGTGCGTAAAGTTTATGGAAACTACAGAAACAACATCCGCTTGTATCAGCTTGAGGAATTGAACCTAGAAGTAGCCAAAGAGAACTATGATATTGCCCTTGAAAGATTCAAAGTAGGAAACTCAACTGCAATTGAATTACGCGAAGCCCAGATTAATTTAGTTCAGGCAGAAATCAGAAAAATTACCACTCAGTACAACGTTAAGCTATCAGAAATTGAGCTTAAAAGGCTTTCTGGCGGAAATGTAAATAGACAATAAGGTTCCGCTTATTTTGATCTGTAAGATTTGTTGACTATTTTATCTTATTGAATTTGAACGATTTGCCCCTTTGGCTAGTTTAAGTTCTTGCTCACCATCAGGAGAGAATATGATAAAAAGAAAGTCGTTTGTGATTTTTATAGCCCTGTGTTCAGGGCTCCTTCTATTTTCATCGTGCCGAAAAAGCGCTACCACAAGCAATAGTCAACAAACTAAGCCTGAGTTACGCGCTGAACCAGTTAAGATTGGTTTTGACGATATTAAAGAGCGCGGCACACTAACCGCGGTAGTCGACAATAGCTCTACCGGATATTTTATTTACAGAGGTCAGCCTATGGGCTATGAATATGACCTATTGTCGCGAATGGCCTCAGATTTAGGGCTGTCTCTTAAAATTAAGCTTACATCAGATATTGAAGAAGCATTCTTTATGCTCAATACGGGATCAGCCGATGTAATGGCCTACCATTTAACAGTAACCAAAGAACGAACAGAAAGGGTAGCGTTTACAGAGAGTCATACCGAGGTAAGACAAGTGTTGGTGCAGCGCAAACCCGAGGGCTGGAGAAACATGAAGCTTCATGATATAGAAGAAAGTATGATCAGGAACCCACTGGAATTAGGAGGGAAAGAGGTGCATACGCGAAAAGGTTCTTCTTTCTCCGAAAGACTCAAAAACTTATCGAATGAAATTGGTGAAGACATAATAATCCTTGAGGATGTTGGTGTAATGGATACCGAAGCGTTGATTAAAAAGGTGGCAGAAGGAGAAATTGAATATACCATTGCCGATGAAGATATCGCAATGATTAATGCTACTTATTATCCAGATTTGGATGTGGAAACAGCCATTAGTTTTCCTCAGAAAATTGCTTGGGCAGTGCGTAAAAATGCGCCTATTTTAAAAGATACAATCGATCATTGGCTGGGTGAAGTAAAAGCAACACCAGATTTTAACATGATCTACGACCGATATTTTAAATATAGAAAGTCGCAGAACTTAAGAGCGCAAAGTGATTTTAGTTCGGTAGGAGGGACAATGATTTCGCCTTATGACGACTTGTTTAAATTGGCAGCTAAAAACCTTTCTGTCGACTGGGTAATGTTGGCTTCTTTGGCCTATCAAGAATCAAAGTTTGATCCTGAAGTGGAGTCATGGGCCGGAGCAAAAGGTCTCTTACAGCTTACAGATATTTCTATTGAACGGTTCAACGTGAAGGATCCTTTTGACCCCGAGGAAAGCATAGAGGCAGGAACCGAGTTTTTAGAATGGCTGGAAGGTTATTGGGCTGATAAAGTGTCAGATCCTAAGGAGCGATTGAAGTTCGTTCTAGGTTCATATAATGTAGGGCAAGGCCATGTAATGGATGCTGTAAAGTTGACCAAAAAGTATGGGGGTAACCCCGAAGTTTGGGACGGTAATGTAGCGGATTATTTGATCGCTAAATCAACAGAAAAGTATTACACCGACCCAGTAGTTCAATTTGGTTATTGTAGAGGTGATGAACCCGTGAACTACGTCAAGAAAATTTTTGAGCGATACGACCAATACAAAACCTTGTTTGCCAAGAACCTAGAAGCACAGTCTGACTCTACTTTGGTTACCTCGCGTTAACTACTCAAAATTATCGGCTACAATCTTTGCCGATAATAGGCATAACGGAATTCCACCACCAGGATGAACGCTTCCACCACAGAAATACAAGCCCTTTATTCTGCTTGAAAAATTTGGGTGCCTTAAAAAAGCAGCATACTTGTTATTTGAACTGTTTCCATAAAGAGCACCTTGGGTAGATGAGGTTCTAACCTCAATTTTAATAGGGTCTAAAATGTCTTCTACCTCAATCAACGGCTCAATAGCTTCACCCAATTGCTTGGAGAGTTTTGCTAAAATATTTTTTCTAGCTTCTTTAATTATCACATCCCAATCTTGCCCCTGGTTGTTAGGCACATTAATCATAGTAAACCAATTTTGGCATCCTTCTGGGGCATCGTCTGGTTTTTGAGTAGAAGTAATGTTGATATAAACCGTTGGGTCTTCGTAAATGCTTCCTTTTTTGAAAATGTGTTTAAACTCCGTTTCATAGTCATTAGAAAAGAAAATGTTATGAAGGTCGAGTTGCTGAAAATCTTTCTTTATTCCCCAATAAAAAATGAGGGCAGAACTTGATTTCGGTTGGTTAATGAGTTTAGTGGGCTTCCGTTCACCTTTCAGTAGCCTTTCATAAGTTCCAACAATATCCATGTTGCTAACTATTCTATCCGTTTTGTGAAAGCCGTATTTGGTTACTATCCCCTTGGCTTTGCCTTCGTGTAATGTGATTTTGCTCACCGAGGTATTGAAGTGAAACTTGATACCTACTTTCAACGCAAGTTGATACAAACTTTGGGTGATGTCATGCATTCCTTTGGAAGGAAAATAGGCACCTATTCCAAACTCTAAATGTGGAATGATATTCATTGTACCCGGTGCTTGATATGGGTCTGAGCCATTATAGGTAGCGTACCGGTCGAAAAGTTGCACAACTTTTTCGTTTTCAAATCGTGCCTGATTGACCTGATGCATGCTTCGATTAAAATTGAACTTGGATAGTTTTCCGTACGATCGGAAGGCATTTTTACTCACCCATGTACTTAACTTATGCAGTGATTTATGCATAAATAATGGTGAGAGGAACTCGTATAGGAACGAACTTTTTCTTAAAGCCTTTTCAATATTCTTTTTTGGTTCTCCTGTTTTTTGATGGACTTCTTCTTTAAACGCTTCTATATCAGCTGCCGCATTAATTTCAGTGCCATCGGGGTAAAAGTATTTACAGGTAGAATCAAGTTTTTTGTAATCAAAATAAGCTTTTGCATCTAAACCATGTAACTCATAAAGTGCTTCAACCTCTTCTGGTAAAGTAAATAATGAGGGGCCGGCATCAAAGCGGTAGTCGCCCAATTTAATTTCTGTTAGTTTTCCTCCAGGGTAGGAGTTTGCTTCAAATACGGTTACAATATGCCCTTTCTTGGCCAAGCGAATAGCACAAGCCAAACCAGCCACACCAGAGCCAATAATTGCTACGGTTTTTCCCATAGGTTTCTCTTTAAAAATGGAATACTATGATGGCTACTAAATGTTTTGAGGAGGTGATTTGTTGTACTTAAATAAATACGGGGTGAAACAATAGACTTTTCATCATAATTCCAAATATATTCATTTGAAAGGCTATTTTTTTAGTGATATATTCTTATTTCAGTGATGGTTATTTAGTGTTCAACCAGTTGATTATCAGTGCTCAATCTGTGTTATGGGTTTCTATCCTGAACTCATTAACATCGGAGTGAAGGGCTATAATAAGAATTTAGCCCTTCGTAAACTCAAGGATGAAACTATTCATAGATGCCTGATTTCTAAAAAATCTCCATGGTCAATTTTTTAGGAAACTCGAGCCATCTACTTAAGAAACACATCTTCTTTTAGTGGTTTGTATTAGGCAAAGCGCTCAACTTCCAGAAGTGGAGAAACAATAGAGGGTTTATGATTCAAAATTTTTTCGGAAAGCATTTGGCCCGTAATTGGCCCTAAAGTAAAACCAAGCATGGCGTGGCCTGTGCCTACCAGCAGGTTTTTGTACTTTTTTGTTCGGCCAATATAGGGCAGCCCATCTGGCGTGCAAGGACGCAAGCCTGCCCAGGTTTCAATTTGAGAGAAATCCTGTTCTTCAAACTGAGGCATAAATTCTTTTACGGACTTGATGATGCCTTGCACCCTCCGCTCATTAATGTTCAATCCCGTACCTGCAATTTCCATCGTGCCAGCTATTCTTAGCCCGTGCATCATTGGGGTGGTGGCTACCCTTCCTTCCACCAAAATAGAAGGGAGTTTTGGCATAGCAACGGGGGTTGGGAGGGTGAAACTATATCCTTTTCCAGCTTGTAAAGGAATGTCTACCTTTAGTTGCTTCATCAATATTGGCGACCATGAGCCAGCAGCTAATACATATTCATCGGCAGAAAACTCTCCTTGTGAAGTGATTATTTTATCGATCTTGCCAGCTTTGTGAATAATTCGGTCGAGTTGTGTATTGTACTGAAATTTGACCCCAATTTGCTCTAGCTTTTGCTTGAATTCACGCATAAACACGTTGGGTGTCATCCATGCATCGCAACCAAAATACACCGAACCTGCCATATTGTATTGCACATTTGGCTCCATGGTTTCGGTTTCAGTACGACTCAAAACCTCGGCTTCGAGCCCAAAAGATTTGGCCAGTTCTACCAGTTCAATTTCGTGGTGAAGAGCACTTTCAGTTTTGCAGATCATTAAAAGCCCAGGCTTTTTATAACCTGCCTCGATACCTTCTTCCTCCATGATTTTTTCATAGAGCGATTGGCTTTGTACGGTAAGGTCGTAAAGCACTTTTGCAGCGGCATCTACTTTGCTAGGTGTAGCCGATTTCTTAAAAAGAAGTCCCCATTTTATCAAGTCACGATTGAGGCGGGGTTTAATATAAAAAGGACTTTCTGAATTGAGCATCCATTTGAGGCCTTGGCTAATAATGCCCGGTGAAGCAAGCGGAATGAGGTGACTGGGAGAAACGTATCCAGCATTTCCGGTAGAGCAGTTGCTACTACCATCGGTATTGTCGATTACGGTGACTTCCACCCCTTGTTTACGAAGGAAATAAGCAGTGCTCAGGCCCACAATGCCAGCACCAATCACAATTACTTTTTTTGTTTCCATTGTCTAAATCACCTGAAAACCATAGGCGTATGGATCTTCGTCATCAATTACTATTGTATTGTATCCCGTAATTCTGGCCCAGCCTTCAATGCTCGGAATAATACCCGAATACGCGCCTAATTTAACTACATCTTCGACTTTTCCAGTAAACTGACTGCCAATAATACTTTCGTGAACGAACTGATCGCCTTTGTGAAGTTTTCCTTTGGCCGCCCATTGCGCCATTCGTGCCGAAGTGCCTGTGCCACAAGGAGATCGGTCGATGGCTTTGTCTCCATAAAATACTGCGTTTCTTGCTGTAGAGTTCGGTTGAAGCGGTGCTCCCGTCCATAGCACATGGCTTAGGCCGCCTATGGTATCGTTTTCTGGGTGAATGAAGCTGTGTTCAGCGTTGATGCGTTCCCTAATCTTCAAACTCCAACCAATCAATTGCATGGCGGTATAATCAGCCATGTCTCGGTAATTTTCTTGCGGGTCGATAATGGCATAATAATTTCCACCATAGGCCACATCTACCTTGAGTATTCCTAGATCAGGGCATTCAACTTCGATGTTTTCTTTCGCCAAATAAGCGGGTACGTTGGTCAGCTTTACCGAAGTTACCCTTTTCCCTTCTTGCTGATATTCAATTTTCACCAGACCTGCTGGAGTTTCTAACCTCAAGTGCCCAGGTATTTTAGGTTGAACCAAACCCTCTTCAATCATAATCGTCACCGTACCTATAGTGCCATGACCGCACATGGGCAAGCAACCACTGGTTTCGATGAACAGTACTCCTATGTCGTTTGCAGGGTCAGAGGGCGGATAAAGAATACTCCCCGACATCATATCGTGTCCGCGTGGCTCAAACATCAATCCTTTTCGAATCCAGTCGAATTCTCGAAGGAAATGCTGTCGCTTTTCACTCATATTGGCACCTTCTAGAATAGGACCGCCCCCAGCTACCAGTCTTACTGGATTACCGCAAGTATGGGCATCGATGCAGAAAAAACGCTTACTCATACTAATGAATTAATGAGAAAAGGGGAAAATGAAATAATGGGTTCATGTGACAATGAATTAATTGATGAGTGAGTTAATGATTTAACGGTTGGTGTTTTTTCTGGCTTTTGAAACCACTTTAAGTATTTCTAATGCTTCACTTTTGAATGGTGCTATTTGTTCTGGTTGTGCTAAATCTGCTTCCTCCATTACTTCCAACCAAAAGAGCGTTTCATCGGCTTCTTCGTTTACAATTGACATTTTAGCAAAAAACTCAGCTTGAGAGCGAGCAATACAGGCTGCTCTATAATTTGCTGCGGTCGATGTCACTGAACGTACGAGCTGTTTTCCAACAATATATGTAGCGTCTGTCTTTTTTAGCTTTCCATAGAATTTGATTATTTCTACCGCTAGCTTTTTAGTTCTTACTTTAAATGCTTCAATAAATTCTACCTTTTCCATAGTCTTTTTTTAATGAATTAAGGGAATAATGAAGTGATGAGGAAATAAACGAAGGAATAAATAATTTAATTATCCATTGTTTTCTGATCATTATAAGTAGTGGTTTTGTGTCTTAACTACATCCCTTGATTCATTATTCCACTATCTCATTAATTCCTTCGCCCATTAATTCCCTAACTCATTAATAAATTATCTCCTTAACTCATTATCTACCTTTCTCCAAATCCCCATCGGATTCCCTGCTTTCAATTCGGCAGGCAACATTTGATCTGGCCAGTTTTGGTAACAAATAGATCGAGTGAATCGATAAATAGCGTCTGTGCCCACCGAAGTATACTTTCCATTGGTGCTGGCAGGGAATGGGCCTCCGTGATGCATGGCTGGACAAACTTCAACCCCCGTTGGCATTCCATTAAAGAGGATTCTGCCTACTTTTTGAGCAAGCATGTCTATGGTTTCAGCATTCTCCATCATGTCACTTTCAGTGGCCAATAATGTACCTGTCAATTGCCCTTGAAGCGATTGAGCTACTTGCTTTATTTCACTTTCATTTTCGCAGATAACCAATAATGTAAATGGCCCGAAAATCTCTTCGTGAAGTTTTGTGTTTTTTAGAAATTCAGAAGCAGGAACACTCGCAGTTAAACCTTGCCCACCGTTATCTTCAGTTTCTATAGCATTACCGCTTAATGTCACTCCTTTTTGTTCCAACAGCGCTTTTCTATTCGCATAATAGCTTTTAGCAATACCCTCATTCAACATTGTGGAAGGCGCGGTTTCGGCCAATGCTTGTGAAAGTGCAGATGAAAAAGCTTCTAATTCTGGCGATTGAATTCCCACCAATAAACCAGGATTGGTACAGAACTGACCTACGCCCATGCTGACCGATGCAGCTACGGTTTTGCCCAAATCGGCTGGACTTTCTTTTAGTTTGTTCGGGAAAATAAATGTTGGGTTGATGCTGCCCATTTCTGCATAAACTGGAATCGGTTCGTCTCTGCGGTTGGCCAAATCGAAAAGGGCTTTTCCTCCCCTAAAGGAACCTGTAAACCCAACTGCCTTGATTTGCGGATGCTTCACCAATTGTTGCCCCACAGGAATTCCACCATTTACCATAGAGAAAACCCCCTCGGGCATTCCTGTTTTTTGAGCAGCTTTCAAAATCGCTTGTGACACCATTTCATTTGTGCCCAAATGTGATTCGTGACCCTTTATGATTACCGGGTTTCCAGCGGCCAAAGCAGAAGCGGTATCGCCACCAGCTGTTGAAAAGGCCAATGGGAAATTACTCGCACCAAAAATGGCAACGGGTCCAATGGCGACTTCCATTTTGCGCAAATCAGGCTTTGGCACTGGTGCTCTGTCTGGAATTGCGGTGTCGATGGTAGCATTTACCCATGAGCCTTCGCGCACCAAATTGGCAAACATCTTCAACTGATTACAGGTACGACCTCTTTCTCCTTGAATTCTACCTTCTGGCAAACCTGATTCTCCACATGCTCTTGACACCAACGCATCGCCCAAAGCCATGATCTCATCCGCTATTGCATCAAGGAAATCGGCTTTTTTGCTCGGTGCTATGCTTTTGTAAACTTGAAAAGCTTGTGTTGCTTTGGCTATCGCGTCATCAATTTCGGAGCTGGTAGCCACCGAAAACGATTCAGGGAAAGCCTCGCCATTGGCAGGGTTGTGTGCAAAGAGTTGTTCTGTGCCTTCTTTCGAAGGGGTTGATCCTATAAAATTTGTTCCTTTAATCATGTTGTGTTTTTTGCTGCGCGAATAATTGACTTCAATTTACAAATTCAAATAGTCAGGCAATTCAGGACGGGTTTTAATTCCTGTTTCGATAACCTGAAGTACGCGATTTCTTTCTGCGCCTGAAAGGGCAAGTCTTGGCGCACGAACGTTTTCGGTACCAATGCCAGTGGCCACTTCTGCCAGCTTAATGTTTTGCACTAATTTAGCATTAATGTCAAGCTCTAATAGCGGTAAAAACCAACGGTAGATTTTCAAAGCTTCCTCGTATCTGCCTGCTTTCTGAAGTCTGTAAATGGCTACGGTTTCTTTTGGGAAAGCACAAACCAAACCAGCTACCCAACCATTGGCGCCCATAAATAAGCTTTCCAAAGCAAGTGTATCAACGCCAGAAAGAATTTTGAAACGATCGCCAAAACGATTGATCATTCTGGTGATGTTTGAAATATCGCGGGTGGATTCTTTTACCGACTGGATGTTTTCGCACTCGGCCAGTTGCTCGAACATGTCTAAAGTCACCTCGATTTTATAATCTATCGGGTTGTTATACACCATAATAGGCAAATCGGTAGATTTGGCGACTGCTTTATAATAAGTAACCGTTTCGTGATCGTCAGCTTTGTAGCGCATCGGAGGCAGCATCATTAAGCCGCTAGCTCCGTTCTGTTGGGCTTTTTCCGCAGCAATAATGGCGGCTTTCGTGGTTTGTTCCGCAATGTTCATAATCACAGGGACTTTGCCTGCTACCATGTCCACAGTGGAGCTTACCAAAGTATCCTTTTCGTCTTCCATGAGTGAACTGGCTTCGCCCAATGTGCCACCTAAAATAATGCCGTCAACACCAGCGGCTAATTGCGCTTGGATGTTGGTTTCAAACATTTTTAAATCAAGTTTATCGTCATCTGTAAACTTTGTGGTTACCGCTGGGTAAACGCCTTGCCATGCTACTTTCATCGTGTTGTTTTTTTTGGCTAAGGTAAGGGCTTGGCTTATGGTCAACTTTGCGGAAATTCACCAATACTAATATTATATTTGCTAGATAATGAGTAGTGGTTTGTTATTCGGCTTAAATCATACAGGTGAAAGTACTTCCTTTTAAAATCCCTAAAACCGAAGCGTCATCGCTTTACTTGCAAACTGATGACGAACAGTATTTCTATGACATGCTTCATCAGCATCCTGAAATACAGATTACATGGATTATCTCAGGGGAAGGAACGCTGATTCATGGCGATCATTTGAGGAGTTTTAAAGGGGGACAAATCTTTGTGATGGGCTCCAATGTTCCTCATGTTTTTCGTTGCGACAAAAAGTATTACGAACAGGGAATGCGGGTTTTGTCGAAGTCTATTTTCTTTCGTGCCGAACATTTGAGAGAAACTTCAAAGCTATTTCCAGAAATCAGAGAATTGCTCCAGTTTATTCAGAATGCGGAAAGGGGCATTCGGGTGAAGGATGATTTTTCGCCTCAAATGCTCAATGCTTTTGAAAAGGTATTTGAAACGAATGGCTTAAGGAGATTGAATTCATTTTTTGAACTGCTCCATTTGTTTGGGAACGAAGAAAGCATCGCGTACCTCAACGAGTTGCCTCAAAAATCAGTGAAAGAGGCAGAAGGAAGGCGACTGGATGATATTTTCCGCTTCACCCTAGAAAACTTTGGAAGACGCATTACTTTGGAAGAAGTGGCCGAAGTGGCCAATATGAACAAGGCTTCTTTCTGTCGCTATTTCAAGCAACATACCCGCAAAACCTATATTGACTTTCTAAACGATTACCGCATTGGTCAAGCTTGTAAACTCCTGCTCAATAAAGACAATACGGTTTCCCAAGTCTGTTACGAATCTGGCTTTAGCAACCTCTCCAACTTCAACCGAAAATTTAAAGAAGTAACAGGCAAAACACCGAGGGAGTATAGAGGGAGTTAGTGGTTATTAGTGATGAGGAATTTAGTTTTGTAATTGTTAAAAGCAGCTACTATTCTGGTTTGATGTACAATGAAAAAACTTGTACATTCAAGAACTTTATAACAAACCAAGCAACGCGCATGGATAACGGAATATTAAAAGATCTTAATCAAGAGTTGGAGAGCCCAAAGGACTACTTCTATAACGTTGAAGATGGACAATTTTCTTTCAACTTTAGTCATGAATTTTTGCTCGGAAAAGAAGGGGAAGTAGTGAGTGTTACTGAACCATTTGCTGATGTGAATGAAATCTATATTCTATACATTGAAGATCATTATGTTGAATGTATTGGGAATGTAGAAAGGACTTTCCCAAAGAATATGAAAGAACATATTGATCAAAAACTCTATGCAATTGCAAGGCATGAGAGTTGAGAGCATTGAGTTCTTATTTCAACCTCCCCACAATCTCTTCAAAATCTAAACCTTCCCAATTCTCCTCAATATTCGGTTGGGCTAGCACTTGGTCCATAATGGCCTGTTGTTTTTTGCCAAGGGCATGGGCTTCGGAATAGCGGAAATCGCTAAAAGTAACCATGGTATAAAGTGGCACCCATTTTTCGGGAAAAAGCTCATTCAGGCGTTTTTCAATTTTCTTTTGCAGCACAAACATTGGGTCGGCTACTTTGTCGCGCATTTCTATAAAGTTATAGAGCGCCAAATCAGCAATAGCATTTCCGTCAGGAATTCGCAAGGCCTCATATTCTGCAAGTAGGGCAGGATTGATTGCTCCGTGCTTCTCTAGTAATTCATTAAAAACAAAGCAATCTTCAAAACCCGCATTCATGCCTTGGCCATAAAATGGCACTAACGCATGGGCGGCATCACCAATCAAAGCTGTATTCCCTTTTACCCAAGGCTTGCACCTCACGGTAATCAGACTCGAAGTAGGGTTTTCGAAAAACTCAGTTTTCAATTCAGGCAGGAAAGGCAGCGCATCTTTGAATTTACTTTCGAAGAATTGCTGAACATCTTCTTCCGTTTTTATGGCTTCAAAAGATATTTCCCCTTCAAAAGGGAAGAAAAGGGTGCAGGTAAAACTCTTGTCTAAATTGGGCAAGGCAATGAGCATATATTCGCCTCTGGGCCAAATGTGAAGTGCATTGGGGTCTAAAGCAAAATCGCCATTGGCCGTGGGGGGCATGGTCAGTTCTTTGTAACCAGCCGAAATATATTCTTGCGTGTAATTAAATCGATCCGTTTTTTGCATGACCGAACGTAAAGCGGAAAATGCGCCATCGGCTCCAAAAAGAAAGTTGGCACTTACCTTTTCGTTATTTTCAAAATGGGCGGTGGCGGTATCAAAATCTACATCCTCACATTTATGATTGAAGCGAATTTCAACCCCATGCGCTTCGGCTTCGTTCATCAATAACTCATTCAAACCACCTCGTGAAACTGAATTAATAAATTGGCCTTCTTTTCCGTAAGGTTGAAAACTGAGGTTTCCTTCCAAATCATGAATCATTCTTCCGGGCATTGGAATGCAGCTTTCCTGTACTCTTTCTTTCAGTCCAACGGCTTCCAGAGCTTTCAATCCACGTCTGCTTAAGGCGAGGTTGATGGAGCGTCCGCCTATGGTGCCCGCTTTACGCATATCGCTTCTGCGTTCAAAAATGGTAACAGAATAGCCCTTCTTCGCTAAGAAAATTGAAAGTAATGAACCTACAAGGCCGGCTCCCAAAATTGATACTTTTTGATTCTGGCTATTCATGTTTACATCATTTAGAGGTTTTTCTTTAGAATATGAGCAAACTGATATACGTCTTCGAAACGGTTGTAAAGCGGAACTGGTGCAATTCGGATTACATTAGGCTCGCGCCAATCTGCAATCACTCCAGCAGCGGCCAGTGCATCGAAAAGCCTGCGGCCATCTTTGTGGAAGAAAATTGAGAGCTGACATCCGCGTTGCTCAGGGTCTGAAGGCGTGATGATTTCGAAAATACCAGAATCACCAGCAATGTCTTTGATCAAAAATTCAAGATAGCCCGTGAGTTTCAGGCTTTTCTTCCTTAGTTTTTCTATGCCTACTTCATCAAACAATTCTAAGGCGGCCAAATGAGATGCGGTAGAAATTACGTTTACATTGCTCAGTTGCCAACCGTCTGCACCGGGCATGGGTTGGAAACCCTTCTTCATTTTAAATCTTTCCTTTTCATCGTGACCCCACCAGCCCGCAAATCTGTCAAGTGAGCTGTCATTAGCATATCGTTCGTGGATAAAAATTCCTGAAACGTTTCCTGGGCCAGAGTTTAAGTATTTGTATGAACACCAAGTGGCAAAATCCACATTCCAGTCGTGCAGTTGCAAAGGCACATTACCAAAGGCATGCGCCAAGTCAAAACCAACTTTAGCACCCACTTTTTGCCCCGCTTCAGTAATCGCCTTCATGTCGAATAACTGACCTGTGTAATATTGAATACCTCCAATAAGCACCAAGGCCAATTCATCACCCACTTCAGCTATTTTGCTTAAAATATCTTCACCGCGCAGCGTATGCTCACCCATTCTCGGTTTGAGTTCGATCAGCGCTTCATCAGGGTTGAGCCCATGAAATTTAAGCTGTGTTTCGAACATGTATTGATCGGACGGAAAGGCACCTGCTTCGCAAATGATTTTGTAGCGCGTTTTGGTAGGCTTGAAAAACGAAACCATCAGCAAATGGAGGTTTACTGAAAGGTTGTTCATAGAAACCACTTCGATGGGTTTTGCCCCAACAATTCTAGCCAAAGCATCTTTGCTAAATTTATGGTACTCCATCCACGGCCTTTTGCTCGATGCAAAATGCCCTTCTACACCCAAGGTTTCCCAACCTTTCATTTCTTCTTCAATATAAGTTCTGGCGGTTTTGGGTTGAAGACCAAGTGAGTTTCCAGTAAAGTAATAGCTGTCTTTGCCATTCACTTTTGGAATATGAAAACGATTGCGGTAATCTCTTAACGGATCGTTTTTGTCTAAATACTGAGCGTATGCTAAAGTGTTTTCGAAATTCATTAAAATAAACTGGTTTGTGCCATTCCGGGCATGCTTTTTTCGTGTTTTAATAGCCAAGCTTTTTTGTCGAGGCCGCCTGCGTAGCCCGTCAAACTTCCATCTGACCCAATAACTCTGTGGCAAGGAATAATAATGGCAATTGGGTTTTTGCCATTGGCGGTTCCAACGGCTCTAATCTTTTTAATGTCACCCAATTTAATAGCTTGCTTTGCATAAGTGCTCGTTACTCCAAAAGGAATGTCTTGCAAATTTTGCCAAACTTGTTGTTGGAAATCGGTGCCTTCTGGCGCTACAGGAATGTTGAATTGCTTGCGCTGTCCAACGAAATATTCATGAAGCTGTTTTTTGCATTTACGCACGACCAATGGAATAATCCCTTCGTTCTCTTCTCCTATTTCATCCACAAAAACCACCATCTTAATGGCGTTTGCGTCTCCCACTATTTTGATGGCGCCCAAGGGCGAATCCATGTACGTGATTGCTGTATTTTTCAATGTTTAGTTTAAAAATTGTTCTTTAGATAAATTTAACCACTCCAAAGTGGCATTGCAGAATATGTCTTCCACCACTTCTTTCGATAGCCCCATTTTCTCAATAAAGGCTCCAATTTCAAGGTCGCCTAAAGGGAAAGGGTAATCAGAACCAAGTGTGATTCTTTTAGAGCCCTGCATCTCTAAAATGTATTTCATCATTAACGGGTCGTGGGTGATGGAGTCTACCCAAAACTTGCCAATGTATTCCCGAGGGTTTACGGTATTGTCAATCGCCACTAAATCTGGGCGGCAGTTAAAGCCGTGCTCAATTCGTCCGATGGTTGGCAAGAATGAACCGCCTGCATGGGAAAAATTGAATCTGAGGTTAGGAAGTCGCTCCATTACGCCTCCAAAAATAAGTGAGCAGGCGGCCCTTGAGGTTTCAGCAGGCATACCTACCAACCATGGCAGCCAGTAACGTTCAATGCTGTGAAAGCCCATCATGTTCCAAGGGTGAATCATTACGGCCATGTCCAATTCTTCACAAGCTTTAAATATTTGGAAGAAGCGTTCACTACTCAGGTTTTTATCATTGATGTTTGATCCAATCTGAATGCCCGGCAGGTTCAATTCATGCTTACAACGGTGTAATTCCTGAATGGCCAAGTCTTCATCCTGCATCGGGATAGTGGCCAGTCCGATGTAATTCTTAGGATATTCTCGACAGATATTGGCAATATGGTCATTCAAAAACCGACTGATTTCCAGACCGTCATGCGGCTGGGCATCATAAGAAAACATAACGGGAATAGTAGAAATGACCTGCACTTGTGTTCCAAACTGCGCGTATTCTTCCATTCTGATTTTTGGGTCCCAACAATTGGATTGGATTTCACGGAAGAATTTACTGCCTTTCATCATCATAGCCGCCCCCTCTTTGTGGTGGTGCAGATGAATGAAATCACCATAGCCAAACTTCTCTGTCCATTTGGGCAGATGTTCCGGAATGATGTGGGTGTGCATGTCTATCTTTAAGTCAGTCATTCGTTAATTAGTCAATGGTCATTCGTTGTTGGCTGTTTTACCAATTGTTTTAATATATGCATTGAGCGATTTATGAAGGTCTTCAAGATCGGTCATTAATTGGTCATATTCTTCTTTAGGAAGAAAGCCTCTTCTGAAACTTTTACCGAGCCAATTCTTAGTTTCTAATAAAGATCCTCTAGAATAAAAGCAGAAATTGCGATTCTCTTTATAGAAATAGCGGCCATAACCTTCTGCAATATTAGCACTAATCGAGTCTACACTTCTTGCCATCTGTTTGCCTATTGTGTCTTTAGCAAAGTAATCCCAGCCAATAATAATATTCCATATTTTGTCTGAAAGAATGTCTGCCTGATTATAAACTCTTAACTCTTCTAGTCTCATCTTAATGCCTTTTCAATTTTGAACTAAATCGGTGAATTCAAACTTTCACCAATGACCAATGACCAATG
>NZ_JSVA01000002.1:0-111953 GCF_001267955.1 Roseivirga seohaensis subsp. aquiponti | reverse complement strand
ACGCTCCGAACAAGCTCAATTATAACCGTCACTCTGAGGTTGAGTTTGAAAAACGAAACCGCGAGAGTATGTTGTTTGGGAGAGGAGGTGCTAAAGAAAGTGGACAGAGTCCTTGATTAATAAATTGTCACAGGTTCGGTGAAGCTGCGACAGTGGTGGATAAAACACTATGCAATGGTTAGGTTAGCTGTGTACGCATTTTAGCTTTTATAGGAGTGTCTTTTTATTCTTTTTCAGTTTTAATAATGTGTACAGTCCCAAATCCCTTTTTGGTACTAACTGTGAAATACCAAACATTCACTAATCCGTTTAAAATTACTGGTTTTTCGTCAGAATCTTTTCTAAGTAATTGCTCTTTAATTTCCTTAATTGTTTTTAATCCAAGTTGGCCTATTTGTTTTTGCTCCTCATGAATTCTGTCAGTCCAGTCCTTTATTGAGGCTTCAAGATTATTGGATTTCACTTGGGTTGTGTATGTGCCTCCACGGAATTCCATTATGTATGTGTATATGTTTTCCATTCTTTAATGAATGCTAGCGTTATATATGTGACAAATTTGTATCGTAGATTACCCATCTAATTTATCAAAACTTCCTTACAACATACCAATAATATTAGCGATGAGGTTTCTTACCTAAACTGTTTTGGCTTTAAGTTTTCACTTGCATTTGCTGCGATTTCTGAAACTCTCTTTTGTCTGGTTTCTGGTCTTTTCGCAGAAATTACCCAGTGCAGCAAAATCTTTTTAGCGGACTTACTTAGGTCATCAAAGTAGTCTGTGGCGCCTTTATGTTTGGCTAATTCTACTGCTAAATCTTCTGGAATAACAAGGGCTTCAATTTCATCTAAGAATGTCCAAGAACCATTCTGTTTTGCGGTTGCTATACTGGCCAAACCAGCTTGGGTCATTTGGTTGTTTTGAATGAGTTGGTCCACCTTTTCTTTGTTTACTCTAGACCACATGCTATTCGGCTTTCTTTTGCTGAAATACTGCATGTACCTTTCTTCGTCAATGGTTTTTTTGGTGCTGTCTATCCACCCAAAGCAAAGGGCTTCATCCACAGCTTCGCTCCAAGTAAGAGAATCAATTTTTGTGGATGTCCTAAAATAAACCAGCCAAACAGACTGTTCAGACGCATGGTTTTTCGCCAACCATTCGCGCCATTCTGCTCGGCTTTTAGGGCAAAAGGTTTCTGTTTTTTTATTACTCATTTAAAATTGTCTATTGCCTTATATGGGTTAACTGTTCATTGGAGCAAACCTAAACCCAACAAGTGACAACCCTATGTCAGTAGTTCATTATGGTTTTTTTCGTTTGTAATGCAACTGAATTAACCCCGTTTCAAATGTTTTAGCAGTTACAAATTCAAGCAGTTGTTCGGGGCGCCCATCTTTAAATAACCTTGTTCCATTTCCTAACAAAACTGGAATGATTGAAATAATAAACTCATCAATCAAGTCATTTTTTAGAAGTTCGTTGATTACTTCTGCACCTCCATCACAATAAATATTTTTACCGTTTTCAGATTTTAGTTGTTTAACCAAATTTGTCAAGCTTCCTATGTAAAAGGTTGTTCTTCCAACACTTGGTCTTTGAGTTCTTGTAATGACATAAACATCTCTTTGTCCATTGTCGTAATGAGATGAACCGATTTCTTTTATTACATAATCATAGGTTTTTCTGCCAATAATCAGCGTGTCGATGGTGTCTGTAAATTGCTCATAGCCATAGTCTTCCCCCTCTTTTTCTACTAGCTTTAAGAAACTAAGGTCGTCATTGGGTTTTGCAATGTAGCCGTCTAAGCTTGTGGCGATGAAGAGCGATATTTTCCGCATTTGTCTTGAGTTTTAATATTTCTGTAAGTTAAAGTCGATAACCTCGAGTTCTTGGTTACATCATCAAGCAATCAATATAATCAGTAAGCATATGAAAGAGTAAACCAATGCCAATAATTCTAAAGGGCTTTTTGAAAAATAGAAGGACAACGTAAAAGCCCATGGCATAATAGGTATGCAGAAAATGAAAATTGATGCTGCATCGGCCAGGGTCGAAAATTGGGTTGGCGAATAAGTGATCTAAATCTACAAGCATAGTTGCCAGTAAAATCAAGTAAGTTTTCTTCCAGTCATTTTTAAAAAATACCAGAGCAATCACCAAAGGAAAACCGAAGTGCAAAAAGTAGTGAATTAATGATTGCATAAAGGCAATGGGTTAAGAATACAAATGATGTTGAGTATCTTCAAAAATACCGTGTTGCAATAATCACTAAAATCATTGAGGTATAAAAAATGAAAAATCGAACCTCTGTTTTATAACTATTCGGTTTGTTAGCCTTAATTTACAACCCCACCTGTAAGGTAGAATGCGGTTAGGCTAATGGTGTTGATAATCATATGCGCTAGTATTACGGGTATAAGTCTCTTTTTTGATATTAAATACATTGCTCCAAAAATCAGTGCTATAAAGGCTGTTGTAATTATTCCGACTAAGCCTTGATAGCTATGGAGCATTCCGAAAAATATGGATTGAACAATTAGCGAAACTACCCAGCCAATCTTGCTTTTGCCAAGAAAATCGGACAAGCGATTGAGTAAAAAACCACGCATCAGTAACTCTTCTCCAAGGGCGGCTCCAATCCAAACCACGGTTACAAGGTATAAAATGAAATAAACTGGTTTGCCAAGAAAAAATTGAAACCTGTCGGCTACATCAGTCGGTTTTTCTAGCCCATAATGGGAAAGGATAGGGTCAAGAATAAGGCCCATAACTAGAAATACACTTATTACGGCCAATAAGGCCAAACCTATATTGATTGCCCATTCTCTTTTACCTTTTGGTAGAGTTAGCCCATATTTTCGCCATTTTTCTTTAGGGCGCTTCATAAAAATTGTGGCGACAATGATTCCACACCAAATACCAATTGAACCAGCTCCGTTGATTCCGAAATAGTCGGCAATGGACTTGATTCCAACCATGACGATTAACACAGTGATGATTTCTAATAATATTTTGACGTTGAAGGCACTTCTAGGTTCTTGGGTCATTAATTTTTGGTTTTCTACAATAGTTCAGGAAGGATAAAATGGTTTTTGGCGAATTATTTTTTCGTTGCTGTTAGGCGTTCTGTTCCATTGAAATAGACAAAACTGTTTTTGGCAGCATTGAAAGTAAGGTGTTTGTTTGGAAACTGACCTTTTAGGTGAAACTGGGTTTCTGAAATAGGAGTGATCTCGAAAATGTAGGCTCCCTCACTTCTTAAAATCAGCTTACCTTGTTCCAAAATTATTTCATCAACCTGCCCATTTTCGTATTGATAAAAACCTTCGTATTGCTTTAGATTGTTTTCCGAAATGGAAAAATTAGAGGCCAAATCAGCTGAAATGGTTTTGTTGATGGTACGAAGTATCGATTCGCTAGAAATATTTTTCCTATCGTTGAAAACAATGCTCAACTGCTTAATCTGTTGGTCGTTCGCAATCTCTTCAGGGCTTTTCCCTGTTTCATGGAGTTGAGCAATTCTATCGATCCATTTTTGTGAATTTTGTTTATACGCTTTTAGGTCGCTTTTACTAGAAATCAGTTCACCATGGGCCGAAACTATTGTTGTTTTTGTGTCACCAATTGATAATGCTTTATCTAAAATCTCAATATGACCTTTTCCGCCACCACCGT
Organism: Roseivirga seohaensis subsp. aquiponti; assembly: GCF_001267955.1. Classification (NCBI taxonomy): domain Bacteria; kingdom Pseudomonadati; phylum Bacteroidota; class Cytophagia; order Cytophagales; family Roseivirgaceae; genus Roseivirga; species Roseivirga seohaensis. Next base: position 108,280 of record NZ_JSVA01000002.1, on the reverse strand, counting down.
AATAAAAATGTGGAAATGAGTTGGTCATGTAAGTGTCGCCCATAAATATGGTGTTGCTGTTTTTGAAGTAGATCAGCGCATCGTCAAAAGTATGAGCAGCAATGTGAAGTAACTCGACTGTTTCATTTCCCATTTCTAAGGAGAAAGAGTCTTTGAAAGTGAGGTCGTGTTTCGCTTGTGAATATTGGGCATTCTCATGCGAAACTATGGTAGCCCCTAATTCAGCAAAAAAGGCGTTTGCTCCACTATGGTCTGGGTGGCTATGTGTGTTTAGAACATATTTGATTGGCTTTTCGGAAAGTTGCTGTATTGCTTCCAGTAAATTTTGATGGTTATTTACACCAGACATTGGGTCTACCAAAAGCAATCCATTTTCACCTATAAATACCCCAGTATTTGTGTTGTAATTGACCGACTTTAAAACATAAAGATTGTCGGTTATTTTTTCTTGAGTAAAACCCACCAACAAAACGTTTTCTGTTCCTGTTGGTTGATTGCAAGCACTGTTGAATAGTATGGTTAAAAATATAAGGTACTTCATGTTTTCTTTATTTTATAGTTAGTTGGAAGGTTAGGAATGGGGCCTGAACTCCTTTTATTTTCCAATCATAATATCGTATTCGCTTGGTATTTCAATTCCGTTAAATCCATTTGTTAATCCATAAAGTATGGTTAATGACAACAATACTCCAAAAGCCAGAATTACAGATGATTGCTGGAGCGGCTTTATTCCCAAAATGGCATTCTTGAATTTTTGAGCATGAATTGCAGCAATGTGACCAAAAAAGGAAATGATAGCCAGTCCGTAATAGGGTACAAAGAATAGGTTAAACGGAAAGGTATTTAAGCCTGCAACTCCAAAATAGATGTTCGTGTCGAGTTCTAAAGCTAGCCTTCCCAAGAACACAGCAGCAAGGTGAAATATAAAGAAAATAGCCAAGTACAGGCCGCTCCATAATTGCAGTTTCCCCCAAAAGCTATTGGTAACTTTTCTCTTTTTTAAAAACAGTTTAAAACCAGTAATGATTTGTACAAGTACGGAGAGTAATAAAATGGTTTCAGCAAAAGCATTTCTATATACCACACGGAATTTCTCCATAAGCTCTATGTGTTCTTCTACTCCAAAGAGGCTGTAAGTATGATTGAGGAGGTGGAAAACAATGAAGATTGTAATTGTTAATCCTGATGTAAAATGTATTCGCCTTGTCATTTTTCAAATGTCAGGCTAAATACCGATGCAGCATTTGATCTATATCAAATTCGACTTTGTGATTTACGGATTCTGCTTAAAGTCTCGAGAGTGATCCCGATATAGGAGGCAATATGTGTCAAAGGTACTCTTTGGGTAATGTCGCTGCGAAGTGATATGATGTTTTGATACCTCTGTTCTGCAGATTGAAATTGGATTGCAACGATTCTTTCTTGCTGTTGTAGCATTGTTTTAATGGCTACATTTTTAGTTAGTCTTTCAAAATCGTGGTGTTTGTTGCTTAACTCGTCCGCACTTTCTCTTGATATTTCAAGTAGAATGGAGTCTTCTAGTACTTCTATATAATGCGGGCTTGGAACGCCTAGAAAAAAGCTTTGAATAGAGCTGATAAAGTCACCTTCGAAAGCAAACCAGTCTGAAATGTCCTTACCGTCATTTAAATAATAAGCTCTTGCACAGCCTTTTACAATGTAGAACGATTTGTCCGAGTACTGTTTTTCCTTGACCAGAATCGTGTTCTTAGTAGGTGTTACGAACCTTGATTTATTTAGTAAATCACCTTTACATGTTGGTGTTAAAGGAGAATATGAATCACTTATATGGTTAATGACTTCTGCTTTATTCATAGAGTACTGGCTCACAGCGCTTGTGCAGCCCATTTATAAAATAAAATTCAACCCAACCCATTTACGGATTACAGATTGATTTCTAAAACTAGCATTTGTTTTTAATTCGTTTAGACTTAAGAAGGTATCAAATATGATTTGTTACAATTCTACTTCTGTATTTTTATTAAAGGTTAGCCTCTCACATTAGGGGATTAAACGATTTTTTGATTTTAAATTTGGCAACGACATAAGTTGCTAACTTAGAACCCATATCACCATCAAATTTTTTGAGATGAAAAGAAGATCCTTACTTCAAAAACTCGCAGTTGGCGCAATTTCCTTACCCTTCATTGGTCGTTCCTTAGATGAGTATTTGCCTAAAGAGAGTATTGCAGAATGGAAGGGAGAGTTCGACCTAACCAAAACTCAAGATGAAGCATTTTGGGAAGCCTTTAAGAAAACGCACTATGATGTAAGCGACAAGTGGATCAATCTTGAGAATGGTTATTTTGGGGTACAGCCAAAACTGGTGGTAGACGCTTATGTGGAATCCATTAAAAAGGTGAATAGGGAAAGTTCTGGCTATGCACGTAAAAACTTTAATCAGGACATGTCTGCTGTAATGCACACGCTGGCTAAGTTTTCGGGAGCAGAGCGTGAAGAATTGCTGATTACCAGAAATGCCACGGAAGCGCTGAATATTCTGATTCAAGGCATCGACTTTCAACCAGGTGATGAAGTGATTTTTAGCGAACAAGACTACCCAAGCATGATTGAGGCCTTTGAAATGCTTGAAAAGACAAAGGGCATTACAATCAAGCGAATCGAGCTGCCGATGATTCCGGAAAGTGACGCACAAATTGTAAGCTTATACCAAGCAGCCATGACTAACAAAACACGCTGTATTTTGGTGACACACCTGATTCATTTAACAGGACAGATTATGCCAGTAAAGGCCATTGCCGATATGGCTAAGCCTAAGGGTGTAGAGGTAATTGTAGATGCTGCACACAGTTTCGCTCACCTCGATTTTAAAATTCCAGATTTAGGCTGTGATTTTGTGGGCGTCAACCTGCATAAGTGGTTCAGTGCACCCATAGGTATGGGGCTCATGTATGTGAAGAAAAACAGAATCAAAGATCTCAGCCCAATGTTTGGTGATGTAGGCCAACGTGAGGACAACATTAACAAATTAGGCCATTTCGGAACGCTGTCATTCCCTACTTTGCTTACGGTGCCCAAAGCCGCAGAATTTAATAATATGGTGACCATCCCTGTGAAAGAAGCACGACTTCGTTACCTACAAAACTACTGGACAAAGGAAATAGGAGGGATTGCTAATGCTGAATTGCTTACGCCCACGGAAGCAAAAAGAAGTTGCGCCATTGCTACCTTCAAACTTCGTAACCTAGATGCCGATGAAGTAATCAAAAGGCTCTATGATGACTTTGGCGTATTTACCGTTAAAAGGAATTTACCAGAGAATGAAAAAGCCATCCGCGTAACCCCAAATTTATATAGCTCAACTTCTGATGTAGATCGACTACTGGAAGGTATTCAGAAATTGAGTAAAGTGTAACAGGGTTTAACCGCGAAGGACGCTGAGTATCGCAAAGCCACAAGTTACTACCGCCAAGGTAAATTGGTCAGACCAATGGTTTAGTGCTACGTCACTCAGCTTCGAAACTGTCTTTTTTCTTTCCTTGAGGCACGAAAGGTCTAAAAGTGAATTTTGGGGAGTTGTGGTTCTATGTTTTAGTCTTTTATTTGAAAGTCTGATTTGCCTTGAAAATATAGGCGATTTCTTTACCCGGAGTTTCTAACTCCTCTTGATGAAGAAGTGTTTGCCTCTTCCTGAAATTTAAGAGAGTTTTAATTGTTGACCCTAATTTTAGTTGACCTAAGTTATTTAATATCTCTTCAGATATTGTAGTTAAGAACTCTCCTCCATCAAGGCTGTACTTTAACTTATAATTATCAATATGATTCATGTATTGATACCACAGATATTCGAACTTATCTGATAATTCTGATTTCGAACATTCACTTTTAGATATATCATTAATCCAATTTCGCAATGCAAAAAGTTTCAATTTCGTATCGGGGTCATTCTTGAAATCTAAGAGTCTGTTCAGGTCAAAGTCATATTGTAGCTTAGGTAACTTATTCATTGTGACACCCAATAAATAAGACTTTCTCCAATTGCTGTTTTGAATTGGCTCTAATGAATTATTTATAACTGATATGTCAAATCTTTCTGATAGTAGAAGTCTAGTTAATCTCGGGTCATTCTCGTAATCTTCAAATAGCCTTCTATTGTCTTGGGGTATGTTGATGTTTAGTTTGCTTAACCAGTTTTTTGATATTTGAATAGTATCTAAACTTACAATGAGATTTTGGCTAATTAATTCGCTAAATTTCTTACTTAAATATGGATGGTCATTTGGGACTTGAGGCTTCCTGTCTTTCCCAACTATCCATACTTGCGTTGTAAGTCTATGTTGGATACTAGGAGTGGTTATTATTTTATCAAAGACTAATAAGGAAGATCTTAGAGTATTATAAAAATCAAAGTACATATCGTCTAATATAAGACAGGCCTTTTCCATATTGTCTTTGTTAATATCGCCAATTTGTGATTTTCTACTGTAAAGAGCCAATTTTCAATAAGTTATTATACGTAGTGAAATAAGATTATTTTTAATAATTCATTACTGTTTCCAATCATGACTTGAATTTAGAAATTTGATTGGGTTTTAGTTAAGAAATCTTATGGATTATTGCATTCACGGACAGAGTCCTTTGGTTCATAGAGCGTCACAGGTTCTACCTAATTGTAGATAAGTCAGAGAACCTGCGACAGTAAGCTTCATTAGACTTTAAACAAAAACCCCTAAACAGATTTTCGCCCTACCCAATTCTTTTTCAAAAAAAAGAGTTGCCATTTCGAAAATGCATTTTACCTTTGGGGCAATGTTACATAGCAGCGCACATCATTATTACTATTACTACCCGAACGATCGGAACGGCAGCGCTATGTAAATTGTATAGAAACAATTAATCAAACATATAAGACCCGATTCCGCAAGAATCGGGTTTTTTGTTTTTTAGCCCATTCCAGCGGAGTCTTTAACAAGGAAAGAATGAAACAGATTTATGAGAATTACACAGCCGAAGACCAGAAAGTATGGGGTATCCTCTTCGACCGACAGTTTCCTAGTTTGCCTAAAGCCGCAACTACCGAATTTACCAAGGGTTTAAAGTTGGTGAACTTCACCAATGAAGGAATTCCAAACTTTGAAAAAACCAATGAGATACTTCGTGGTTTAACAGGTTGGGAGATTTACGCAGTGCCCGGAATTGTAGAAGATGGTCTTTTCTTTGAGCTTATGGCCAACAAGAAATTCCCTGCCACTACTTGGGTGCGAAAAATGAGTCAGTTGGATTACCTGGAAGAGCCAGATATGTTTCACGATGTATTTGCACACATTCCATTACTTACGAATCAGGCTTTTGTAGACTTCCTCCAGGCTATTAGTCAGTTTGGTCACGAATGGATCGAAGATGAATGGGCAATTCATTTATTGTCAAGAATTTACTGGTATACCATTGAGTTTGGCTTGATCAGAGAAGAGGGTGAAGTGAAAATATACGGAGCAGGAATATTATCGTCTGCGGGTGAAACTAAATACTCGTTGAGCGATGAGCCCAACCACTTTGAGTATGACGTAGATAAAATCTTAGAAACACCTTACAGAAAGGATAAAATGCAAGAGAATTACTTTATTATTGAGTCGTATGAGCAATTGTACAATTCTCTACCAGAGATTAAATCTAAAATTGAAGCGAAATTAAAACAAGGAAAAGAAGCGGTGGTTTAAACCGCTTTTTTCATTCAAAAATATGAGTGTAGTTATTGTAGATTATAATGCGGGCAATGTGCAGTCGGTTACTTATGCTTTAGAGCGTTTGGGCGTTTCTCCTGTGCTCAGTGCCAATCCGGAAGTGATTCGCTCTGCAGACCGCGTCATTTTTCCAGGCGTGGGCGAAGCCAGTACTGCCATGAGGTTTCTGAAGGAAAGAAAGCTGGACGAAGTGATTAAAGACCTAAGGCAGCCCGTTTTTGGCGTTTGCTTGGGTTTGCAGCTTATGTGTGCTCATTCCGAAGAAAACAATACCGATTGTCTTGGTATTTTCGATGTGCAGGTAAAAAAGTTTGAACCGACTTTAAAAGTGCCTCAGATGGGTTGGAATAACCTAGAGCATACTACTGGACCTTTGTTTAAAGGAATAGAAACTGATAGTTATGTGTATTATGTACATAGCTATTATGCAGAAACAAGTCCGTATACCATTGCTACCACTGATTACGTGAATACGTTCAGTGCGGGTTTAAATAAGGATAACTTTTATGCATTACAGGCCCACCCTGAAAAAAGTGGAAAAGTAGGAGAACGCATCCTTCAGAATTTCCTCAATATTCAGTGAATCGGTTGATCAGGGAAACAGTGGGGCAGAAAATCAGGGAACAGGTAATCAGTAAAAAAAGATAACCCTATCTCTGGATTTAAGTTTTTCCTAATTGACTATTGACTATTGACTATTGACTATTGACTATTGACTATTGACTATTGACTATTGACTATTGACCCAATACTAACTACCATATACCAGAAACAATGCACATTATACCAGCCATAGATATTATAGATGGAAAATGCGTTCGGCTCACGCAGGGTGATTACGCTCAAAAGACCGAATACGCTTCAGATCCGCTTATTGTAGCTCAAAAATTTGAAGCCGCAGGCATCAAACGACTTCACGTAGTGGATTTGGATGGCGCCAAAGCCAGCAAGATCGTAAATGAGCCTACTCTTAAGAGAATTGCGTCAAACACCAGTTTGCATGTAGATTTTGGCGGTGGTGTAAAATCCGATGAAGCGATTGATATGGCTTTTGCAGCCGGAGCAGCACAAATTACAGCCGGAAGTATTGCAGTGAACAACAAACCGCTGGTGCTAAGTTGGCTTAAGAAGTACGGTACAAGCAAAATCATTCTCGGTGCCGATGTGCATCACAACGAAGTGCGCATCAACGGTTGGCAAGAAGGTTCGGGGATGAATATTTTCGACTTTCTGGAAGATTATGTAAGCGCAGGAATAGAATACGTGATCTGTACGGATGTAAGTAAAGATGGACTGTTACAAGGGCCTTCATTTGATTTATATGATGATATTCTGAAGCGCTACCCAAAGCTAAAGCTGATAGCGAGCGGAGGAGTAGCTGAACTGGATGACCTTAAGAAATTGGAACAAGCAGGCATGTTCGGAACCATAGTGGGTAAAGCCTATTATGAAGGGAGGATTAGTTTAGAAGAACTGGCCTCTTTTGAACAAACCATAAACTAAGAACTAAATACTAAGAAGTGCTAACAAAACGAATTATACCCTGTCTAGACATTAAAAATGGGCGCACCGTAAAGGGAGTCAACTTTGTTGATTTACGCGATGCTGGAGATCCAGTAGAGCTTGCGGCCATATACGCTGCCGAAGGTGCCGATGAATTGGTGTTTCTAGATATTACAGCTACGGTAGAGAAACGAAAGACCCTGATAGAATTGGTAAAGCGTGTGGCTGCTGAAATCAATATTCCGTTTACGGTGGGTGGAGGTATATCTTCCATTGCCGATGTGTCTGCTTTGCTAAATGCAGGAGCGGATAAGATTTCTATCAACTCTTCTGCCGTTATGCGTCCTGAATTGGTGAGTGAACTGGCCGGAGAGTTTGGAAGTCAATGTGTGGTGGTGGCTATCGACTCTCGGTTTGTAGAAGGCGAACACATTGTTCATGTGAGCGGAGGACGTACCGCCACTGAAAGAAGAACTTTGCTTTGGGCAAAAGAAGTAGAAGAACGAGGGGCTGGTGAAATATTACTCACCTCTATGGATCATGATGGAACCAAAGCTGGCTTCGCGAATGAACTTACGGCTAAAGTTTCGGGCTCAGTGTCCATTCCTGTCATTGCTTCGGGGGGTGCGGGCAACCAAGAACACTTCCTCGATAGCTTCACAATCGGCCTTGCCGATGCTGCTTTGGCAGCCAGTATTTTTCACTTCAAAGAGGTGTCAATTCCAGATTTAAAAAATTATTTAAAGGGCTATAATATCCCAGTAAGAATATAAAAATGAGAGTACTAAAAAACATAAACGAAGTAGACTTTTCAAAAGGGGATGGACTGGTTCCTGTCATCATTCAAGACCAAGTTTCGAACAAGGTTTTAATGCTGGGTTATATGAACGCTGAAGCTTTGGAGAAAACGCTATCAGAAGGTAAAGTGACTTTCTTTAGTCGTTCTAAAAACAGATTGTGGACAAAAGGAGAGACTTCAAATAATTATATTTTTGTTAAAGAGGCTTTGATCGATTGTGATAGCGATACAATACTGATCAAGGCAAAACCAGAAGGCCCAACTTGTCATAAAGGTGATGATACCTGTTTCGAGGAAAGTAACGAAATTGGGGTTGAGTTTTTGGATCAGCTTACGCAAGTGATTAAAGAACGAAAAACAAAATCGCCAGAAGAATCGTATGTGTCTCATCTGTTTTCGAAGGGAATGAATAAGATTGCACAGAAGGTAGGAGAGGAAGCTGTTGAGTTGGTGATTGAAGCAAAAGACAACGATGAATCACTGTTTTTAAACGAAGGAGCAGATCTGTTATTTCACTACATGGTGCTCTTAGAAGCCAAGGGTTACACTTTGAAAGATGTGATCTCAATACTTAAAGAAAGACATAAGTAGGTAATTCATAAATATCTGATTTTTAAATTTTAATGATGAATTTTTAGACGAGTCGAAAAATGAGAAAGAGTGTATTTTTTACCATGTTGTTTTTTAGTCTGATGCCCAATGGAGTTTTTGCACAAGAGGCTAATGAAGGATCGGTTGGAGCATTAATTACTGATCGTCCTACACAGACTTACTCTTCGTTTGTAGTGCCAAAAGGTGCTTTTCAAATTGAGTCAGGGATCGGGTACTCAAGGGCTGCTTTCTCAAATTCTATTGCAAATGTTGTAAACCTCCCTGAGGATTATGCTTCTGAAAACTTCACTTTAAATTTCCTTCAGTTGAGGTATGGACTTAGTGATAATGTAGAGTTAAGGCTGGCTCAAAACGTTTACTTCAATCGAATAAAGTTTGACGGAGATGTTATTAATAGAAGCGATGTTCAATTTGCTCCAACTTGGATAGGTGCAAAATTTAATATTTTGAACGAGGATGGATTTGTTCCCCAAACCTCGTTTTTAGCAGAGTATGTTACCGATGTTTTTGATGAGGATATGGGGCAGGATTTGTTAAATCTTCGACTCAATTTTTCCAACACTTTGAGCGAGAAGTTGACTTTGGGCTACGGTCTTGGGGGCTTTGTTCCTACCAAAAATGGTCCTTTTTATTTAGAGTATTCAGTGGTAGGTTCATATGCTTTTCAACCCAATTGGGGAGCCTTTCTTGAGTTGTTTGGTACGCTAAGAAATGACTGGGTAAATACACATAATGTAGACATGGGCATAACTTATTTGGTGAACAATAATCTTCAATTGGATGCGTACACTGGATTTGATTTGACGAATAATCTTGGGGAGATAGATTTTATTTTTGGATTAGGATTTTCTACTCGGATTCTCAAGAAATAATGTTTCTTTGCGGCATGTCAAAACAAGCTGCCAAACGAATTATGATGATGAGGCCGAAACATTTCGGCTTCGATCCTTCTACTGCCCGTTCAAACTCTTTCCAAAACCAAGAAGGAGCGGAAGATATTAGCTCTATTGAAAGTCTGGCTAAACAGGAGTTTGAACAGGCCGTGATTAAGCTTCGCTCAGAAGGGATTGATGTGATTGCTTTAGATGATACCGATCATCCTGTTAAGCCTAATGCCGTTTTTCCGAATAATTGGGTGTCTTTTCATGAGGATGGCAGAGTGTTGCTCTACCCAATGATGACCGAAAGCAGACGATCGGAAAGAAGAGACGAAGTGTTGACACAGCTTTCTGAAGAAGGAATTAATATAAAAGAAGTGGTTGATTTATCGGTATTTGAAAAGGAGAATAAGTTTCTTGAAAGTACTGGCAGCGTAATTCTCGACTACGATTATAAACTTGCTTACGCCTGTATTTCTACACGTACACACCCAGCAGTATTAGATAAGTTTTGCGAATTAATGGATTTCGAACCTGTTGTTTTTGAAGCTTTTAATAAAACAGACGAGGCCATCTACCATACTAATGTGTTGATGTGTTTGGCTGCGAAGTATGCAGTGATTTGCCTAGATGCAATTCCTTTTATTCAGCGCGAAGATGTTATTAGTGCCTTGGAACGCACTAATCATGAAGTGATAGAGATTACTATGGATCAAATGTATGCTTTTGCGGGTAATATGTTGGAGGTAATCAATAATGAAGGTGAGTCGGTGTTGGTTATGTCAAAAACTGCCTATAATTCTTTATCAGAAAACCAAAAATCAAGGATTGAGAAGTATTCTAAGCTATTATGGACGCATATTCCAACAATTGAGAAATATGGAGGAGGTAGCATTCGCTGTATGATGTGTAAGGTTGAATAAGAAATTTTTATATGAAACCAGTTACTTTTTTGTTTATTTAAACGGTTGATTATTTGATTTGAGTGGTATTTTGCCGATTGTATATTTGGTGAAACTGCCGATTACCTAAGTATAGTTTTGTGTTTGTTCTGATCGTTAGAATTATTTGTAACTATCTGATAGTGAGTAATTAATGATTGGTTTATGACGTATATGCTGTATATTTGCACCCTTAATTTCAAAAAGGGGTCGCTATGTTGTTGATTGTGGGGTACGAAGATGAGATGGATTATGTGTTTGGAAAAATAGAAGGTGAATTAACTAAGGATGTAGCCAGTAGTTATTTTTCTAAAGTAGCGAAGGTGGCTGAGGAATATAACTGCTATAAAGTAATTACCGATCTTAGAGATGCCCAACTCATTGCTACCAGAAGGGAGCTTGAAATTATGGCAAAAGAATTGAAAGGGGTAGGCTTAGATTCTAACTTTAAAAGAGCACTTTTGATTTCAGAGAATATAAAAGATTATAAAGTTTGGGAGAATTTTAATTTCCATCATGGCTTTAAAGATATCCGCTTATTTTCAAACGAAGAAGTTGCCTTGGAATGGATTAAGCAATAACTGAGGCACCTATTTTAGATAAAACAAAGGCCAAATGAGTTAATCATTTGGCCTTTGTTTTTAAATGTATCTTGGTTAAATAATCATCTTGTAGATTTATAGTCAATACGAAGTTCTCTGTCGTTTAATTGATCAGAGGCTCCCTTAATTACTTGCATTCCGCCTCTGTAGTATCCTGTATTTTTCTTAACCTCTATAAGTACGCAATACTCAAGGTCTCCTAAATCAAATTGGTAAAAGCCGTTTTTATTTGGAATCACAGTAAACTTTGGTTCAATATCCTTTTTCTTCAGCTTTTTGAGATCGTAAAAAGTAGTTCCTTCACTTTGGTAGGCTACCCCCTCTATGGTTTCTTTATGTTCAATGTCATACAGAAGAATGCTATTCTGCACAGGTACTCCTACGCTGTCTAAACCTTCAAATTTTTTCAAATGGCCATAAAGACCACTTATAATAGTAGCGTCATTAATTTTGTCAGACATTTTAACCTTAAAATTGAAGTCTGTTGGTTTTTGGGGAACACTTTCTTTTTTACAACTTACTGCTATTGCAAAAATTAAAAGAGCTGAAAGGGTAATCTTAATACGCATTGAATACTAATTTTTGAGATCACGAAGTAAACAAAATTATTTGAGCAATCCGTTTTCTTTGTTTTAAGACTTGTTAAATCTTTAAGTGCTTGATTGGAGTTGAAAACAAAAGAGGTTGATCATTAACGATCAACCTCTTTATATACAATCAAAATTTAAAACGATTACTTTTTATACCAGATGTCTTGAAGTACTCTGGTTTCTTTACTTTGTTTCTTGCCGTTCATTTCAAGAACAACAGTAAACTCGCCTGGTTGGGTTGATTTAGTGATGTATCTCGATTGAGCGATTCTTTCTTCCAAATCTTCACCGCTCATTCCAAAACGCTCGAAACGCTCTCTCATTTGTTGTAGTTGAGCAGCAGATCTTTCGCTAACAATTTCGTCCATTCCCCAAATCATTTGATTTAACCCAGCTTTGGCGTTTACCTCAGTTTTGTAAATCTCTCTTGTACCTTTAAGGATTTTGATGGTTGCTTTGCCAGCGTTCTTTGCGTGGAAATTGATATGAACACCATCTGCACGGCTTTCTCCGTCAAAGTTAGTGTAAGCAGAAGTATTACTTAAACCGCGTACCCACTGAACCGCAGGCTGTACATCAAATAATGTAACATCTGAATTCATTGCTTCGGCAGTTAAGCCTTGAAGTGGGCTAATATCTGCAATAAAAATACCTCTACCATGTGTAGCCACAACAAGCTCATTTTCTCTTGGGTGAATCACCATGTCGTAGGCTGGGTTAGTAGGGTAATTATTGCTAAGCTTTGTCCAGTTTTTACCACCATCAATACTTGCGTATACAGAAAGTTCTGTCCCTACAAATAACAAATTAGGGTTTTTGTGGTCTTCGCGAATTACGTTTACAGGTTCAGTTGGAAGACCAGCAGCAATTGAAGTCCATGTTTTTCCATAGTCTGTTGTTTTGTAAAGGTATGGGGTGAAAACATCTCTACGCATTCCGTTGTATGATAGGTAAGCAGTACCAGGAACGTGTGCAGAAGCTTCAATTCTGCTCACCCAATATTCAGGGTTGTTAGGAATGTTAGCGTTTAGATTCGTCCATGTTTTACCTCCGTCACGTGTAACATGCACATTACCATCGTCTGTTCCTGCCCAAAGCTCGTTGGCATTAATTGGAGATTCTTCTAAAGTAGTAATGGTTCCGTATTGAATATTACCTGTACCATTGGCTTTAACAGCGTCATTTTTAGATAAATCACCACTGATTTCTGTCCAGCTTTCACCTCTGAAGTTCGACTTAACCACTTTGTTTCCGGCATGATAAATCACATCGCTATTGTGTTGTGATACTATAATTGGAGCGTTCCAGTTCCAACGCATATTACGATCGCCAGTATAACGAATGCTTTTGCTTTCGCCAGTTTCCATGTCTAGTCTTGAAAGCGGACCAAATTGAGACTCATTGTATAGGTAACGGTTGTTTGTTCTGTCTACAACATTGTACATACCATCTCCGCCACCTGTACGGTTCCAGTCTTCCAGTCCAATAGAAGCTCCACCTCTTTTAGAACTTGGGCCTCTTACCGAACCGTTATCTTGTAAACCACCATATACATTGTAAGGATAAGCCATATCTACATCAACAGCATAGAACTGCGCCAATGGAATTTCATCAGGGTGATACCAAGTTTTACCACCATCATAAGTAATTCCCATTCCGTGGTCGTAGCCTAATAGCATGTGCTCAGGGTCTGCCGGGTCAATCCACATCGCGTGGTTGTCTCCACCGAATCTAAAAGGAGTTTCCCAAGTTTCTCCGCCATTTCTAGATTCCCACATGCCAATACCAATTACATATACATGGTCAGGATCTTTAGGATTAACTCTTACCTGTTGGTAGTAGTAAGAAGGGGCGCCACCAATATCTACTCCATCAGGGCTGATTTTCTTCCAAGACTCTCCACCATCGTCAGAACGATACATTTCTGTTCCGTCTACAGATTGACCTCTTTCTAAAGGAATACCAATCTCTAACATTTTTCTTCTCTCTTCTGTAGAAATGCCCTTAACGTTTACGTTTTCAACGTTCGCATAAACCACTTTAGAGTTGCTTGGTGCATAAGCCACACCAATTCTACCTAAGAAGCCACCCGGAAGACCTTTGGTTAACTTTTTCCAAGTTTTACCACCATTAGTTGATTTATAGATTCCACTACCTTCACCACCTTCATTGAAAGTCCAAGGCGTTCTGATTTTATCGTAAGCTGCTGCAATTAGTGTGTTCGGGTCTTTCGGACTCATGGCCACATCTACTACGCCAATGAATTTTCCATCCTCTTTTTTAACCTCAAGAACTTTGGTCCAAGTTTTACCACCGTTGGTTGTTTTGTACAAGCCTCTTTCTGGGTTGTCTGAATAAAGTTTACCTAAAGCTGCTACGTATACTATGTCTGAGTTTTTAGGGTCAATAAGTATTCTACCGATGTGATGTGATTCAGGAAGCCCCATGTTGGTCCAAGTTTTTCCTGCATCAGTAGATTTATAGATACCATTTCCCCAGTAAGAGCTTCTAGAGTTGTTGGCTTCACCTGTACCTACCCAAACTACATCATTGTTTTTTTGGTCTACGGCAATGGCGCCTACAGAAATAATATTCTCATTGTCGAAAATTGGCTCCCATGAAATTCCGTTATTCACAGTTTTCCATACACCACCCGATGCCGTTGCAGCATAGATAATTTTGGTTGATTTGTCTACTACTGCAAAATCCACATAACGTCCACCTTGTCGGGTTGGGCCAATGTCTCTAAAATGAATTTTGTCGGCTACATTGGCCGGAATCTTTTGCGCTTGGGCAAACGGAGCTGCAAAGCACAATAAGACAAGCAAAAAGCTAGCGATCTTAATGTTTTTTGTAAATCTAAATTTCATAGTTATTGATTTGAATCGTGTTAAATTACTTCAATTTAGACCGTGGGCAAAAAACGGGTGCAAAGATTACATGAATGGTTTGATTGTGATAGGATTCATTAATGTATGAATTGAACTGGTTGATTATCATTTGGTAAATTAGCTGTTTGGCCAAATTAAAAATTCAAATTAGTCTCGGTCTTTTAAACGAAAAACAAACTTTAACCCCGACCAAATTTCATCAACGGCACAAACCTTTACATCAACCAAACCGCTTTCTAAACCAATTCTTCTCACTACACTATCGTTAATATCGGTGAAAACTTTTGAGGCTTTTTTAGGCCAAGAAATCCATAACATTCCACTCGGTTTAAGTCTTAATTTTAGGGCTAAGATTCTGTTTGAAAGTTCTTCTTCAGACTTGGTGAAAAAATGAATAAAATCGACCTGAACTTCACTTTGATCCTCAATAAATTCAATATGATCAGGTAGGCTTTCAAATAGACCGTTGTAATAGTCAGGTGGATTTATGAGCATGACTTTGAAGTCTTCCTTAATTCCTAATTTTTTAGCCAATGGGGTGCCAGAATATCCGCTCATTATTTTGTAGTGTTGAATATAATTTAATCTGGTGTCATCAGTTTCAAGTTATGGAAGTTGTTTCCAATTGGCAATACGGACGGTTTATCTTTTCTACTTAAAAGATGCGATACAATTACTTGTCATTTATTAGTGATTAGTCGACTTGAGTATTATTTTTGCGCATGGCTGAACAGATACTTATTCTGGATTTCGGTTCTCAATACACTCAACTAATTGCCCGTAGAGTAAGAGAACTCAATGTCTATTGCGAAATCCACCCTTTTAACAATATTCCACCCATTACAGACGACATTAAAGGAGTCATTCTTTCAGGTAGTCCTTGTTCTGTAAGAGATGCAGGTTCCCCTGATTTAGACCTTAGTCAGTTCAGAGGTAAATTGCCTTTATTAGGTGTTTGCTATGGTGCTCAACTTATGGCTCAGAAATTTGGAGGCAATGTGTTGCCTTCCGAAATCAGAGAATATGGTCGTGCTAAGTTGAATCATGTAGATATGCATTCCGATTTGATGAAAGAAATCAATTTGGGTTCGCAAGTGTGGATGTCGCATGGAGATACAATTTCCGATCTTCCCGCAGATTTCGATATAATTGCCAGCACACCAAGCGTTAAGGTAGCTGCGTATAAAATTCGTAATGAAGAAACCTACGGAATTCAGTTTCACCCAGAGGTAACCCATTCCACTGAAGGGAAAGAGTTGCTAAGAAATTTCGTGGTGCATATCGCAAATTGTAGTCAAGATTGGACCCCAGATGTATTTGTAGAATCTACTGTAGCCGAGCTTAAGGAAAAACTAGGAAATGATAAAGTAGTGCTTGGTCTTTCAGGAGGAGTCGATTCTTCAGTAGCTGCTGTACTTATTCATAAAGCTATTGGCGAAAATCTACATTGTATTTTTGTAGATAACGGACTTTTAAGAAAGAACGAATTTGAAAGCGTTTTAGAGTCGTACAAAGGAATGGGCTTAAACGTAAAAGGCGTTAATGCCAAAGATCAGTTCTACAAAGCCCTTGAAGGAATTTCTGATCCTGAAGGAAAACGTAAAGCCATCGGTAGAGTGTTTATTGAAGTTTTTGATCAAGAAGCACAGAAAATTCAAGGCGTAAAATGGTTGGGGCAGGGCACTATCTACCCAGATATTATTGAGTCTGTTTCGGTTAACGGCCCATCGGCCACAATAAAGTCGCATCACAACGTTGGAGGTTTACCTGATAAAATGAACTTGAAGGTAGTTGAGCCGTTGAATACGCTTTTCAAAGACGGTGTAAGACTTGTAGGAAAAACTTTAGAGATCGATCCAAATATTCTGGGCAGACACCCTTTTCCAGGCCCAGGTTTGGGAATTCGTATTTTAGGAGATATTACCGCTGAAAAAGTGGCTATTCTTCAAGAAGTGGACTACATTTTTATCAATGGTTTGAAAGAAGCTGGTTTATATGATGATGTGTGGCAGGCAGGTGCAATGCTACTCCCAGTTCAGTCGGTTGGAGTAATGGGCGATGAACGTACCTATGAAAAAGTGGTAGCACTTAGGGCCGTGAGCAGTGTAGACGGTATGACAGCCGATTGGTGTAATTTACCGTATGAGTTTTTGCAGGATATTTCGAATAAAATTATCAATCAAGTAAAAGGAGTAAACAGAGTGGTGTATGATATCAGTTCTAAACCACCGGCTACGATAGAATGGGAATAAACATGATAATTAAGACCCGCTGTTTTATAGTATTGACCTTCTTATTGTTTGTTGGTTCTTCAGCCTTCGCTCAAGATATTAAATCCATGTTTGACGAAGCAAAGGCTTTGTTGGACCGCGATCAATATGCTTTGGCAATGGGAAGGTTTAAGCAAATTACTGCTCTAGATCAGGATAATGACTTAGTGAGGTATGCTGGTTTTTACGAAGCCATTTCGGCTTATCATTCAGGTGATGCAGCAATGGCACAACAGCTATTCACACAGTTGGAAGAGAAGTATCCAAATTGGTTAGAGTCGGCCAATGAGATTAATTTTTGGCAGGCGAAAATTGCTTTAGAAAGTGGTGAACTCGAAGCTGGATTAAGCCATTTAGCATCGATAAATGATAATAATTTCAAGGAAGAAATTGAGGCCCTTAAAATTGAACACATAGCTAAGGTAAATGACAGAGATCAGTTAAAGTCTTTGCTTAAAGACCATCCAGATCCAATTATTGCTTCTAACTTATTGACTTCGTTACTTTCAGATAATGTGATGGATCGAAACTTTGTTTTGATTGATAGCCTTATTACTACCTTCAAAATTAATCCCGAAGCAAATATTGACGGAGTAGATTTCTCTCCTAAAAAGGATGTCTATAACATTGGTTTGTTTTTCCCTTTTCAATACGGATCAGACTCTATCAGTCTAGTCCGAATGATGAATGATTGGCCTGTTCGTTTTCTCCAAGGAATGAAATTAGGTTTAGAGAAGTTGGCGGAAGAAAACATCAATATCAATTTGATGACCTTCGATACCAAAACGAGCGCAACAACAACCCGTGCTATTCTAGCCGACCCTAAACTCAAAGAGCTCGACTTAATAGTTGGCCCTGCTTACCCAGGCCCAATTGGCGAAGTAGTTAGGTTTTCCAAAGAGAATAAGATCAATTTTATTAACCCGTTATCTTCAAATGGTGAAATCTTGATCGATAACCCATTTGCTTTTCTGTATTACCCAAGCAATGAGTCTTTGGCCATAAGTGCAGCAGAATATGCTCGAAAATACCTGACAAAGAACAAGAATGTAGCGATATTCTATGCTAGCGAAGCAGATAAGCCTAGGGCTCAGCTTTATAGAAAGCTGATAGAAAAGGATACATTCAATGTGGTAATTGAGCAAATGGTAAGGCCAAATGAATCAGCTAAAATTCAGCAAATGCTGGTAGAAAAAATCAAAGTTGATAAAGATTCTGCTAGGCGTGCTCGAATGATTGCTGAAATGGACTCACTATTAAACGCTGGCGTAAAGAAATGGGAGAAGTACTCGGGAGATGATTTTCTAGAAGAAAAGTTGGGCATAATGCCCGATAGTATTGGTCATATCTTTATCGCTTCCGATATCCCTTCGCTCTCTGCAAGTGTTATTAGTGGTATCGATGCCCGAGAAGACACCATCTATTATGTAGGCTCATCTCGCTGGTTAAGTTCTGAACAGTCCATTTCATTTCAGCAATTAGAAAGGGTAGAAGCTGTATTCACAGGCTCTAACTGGATTGATTATGATAAAGCTAGCGTAACGGAATTTAGAGAACGCTATTTAAATAAGTTCTCTGCTGTACCTAGAAAAGAAGATAGGCTAGGTGATGCCTACATCGGTTACGACATTATGGTTACTTATGGTAGGTTGCTGAATCAGTATGGAAAGTACTTTCAATTGGGTTTAAAAACTGTAGAAACGGTACCAGGTGAATTAACTGAAAGATTTAGCTATCAGCTCTCAAACGACAATAGGTATACACCGATCTTAAGAATGGTCGATTCGAAAGTAAAAAAATCAAATAATTAATTTCTCATGCTCAACTCTTCTCGCAGTCAAAAGCTATTTGACCAAGCTCAAAAATCTATTCCAGGTGGTGTAAATTCTCCAGTTCGTGCTTTTAAATCTGTAGGAGGAAATCCGCTTTTTATTAAAAAAGCAAAAGGAGCATTTATGTACGATGAGGATGATAACGCTTTTATTGAGCTTATTAATTCTTGGGGGCCAATGCTTTTTGGGCATGCCAATGATAAAATTGAGTCAGCTGTAATTGAAGCAGTGAAAGGATCGCTTTCTTTTGGCGGGCCTACCAACGCTGAAATAGAAATGGCGGAAATGATTTGCAGTATGTTTCCTTCCATTGAAAAAGTGCGAATGGTGAATTCTGGTACCGAAGCTACCATGTCTGCTGTGCGATTAGCAAGAGGGTATACGGGCAGAGATAAGATAATTAAATTCGAAGGCTGTTATCACGGACACGGTGACTCATTTTTGATTGCGGCAGGTTCTGGAGCAATGACGATGGGAGCGCCAGATAGTCCGGGAGTAACTAAGGGAACCGCTGCAGATACCCTTACCCTTCCTTTTAACGACCTCGAGAAGGTCAAAGATTTACTACATACAGTAGGGAATGAAGTGGCGGCAATAATTCTTGAGCCAGTGGCTGGAAACATGGGTTGTATTCTACCTAAAGAAGGTTACTTACAAGGTTTAAGAACATTGTGCGACCAGTATGGAATCATACTTATTTTTGATGAAGTAATGACGGGCTTCCGTTTGTCAAAGTCAGGAGCACAAGGTGTTTTTGATGTACAAGCTGATTTAACCACTTTAGGGAAAATTATTGGTGGTGGAATGCCAGTGGGGGCTTATGGTGGTAAAAAAGAAATAATGGATTTTGTTTCTCCAGTAGGACCAGTTTACCAAGCTGGAACACTTTCAGGAAATCCCGTGGCAATGGCTGCTGGCTTAGCTATGCTAAATCTCATTAAGAATGAGAGTGGTTTATATGATCGTTTGGCAAAAATTACTCAGCGAATAGAAGAAGGTTTTCAGAAGAATCTTGATGGGTTAGGGTTGCCATATACTATGAATAGAATTGGGTCCATGATCAGTATTTTCTTTACAGATCAGAAGGTTACCGACTTTGATTCTGCTAAAACTTGCGATACGACTATGTTTGGTAAATACTTTAGAGAGATGCTCAATAATGGCGTTTATTTGGCTCCATCTCAGTTCGAAACACTCTTTATTTCTGATTCAATTACCGAAGAACTAGCCGATAAAATTATTGAAGCCAACTACAAGTCATTAAAAGCTATTCATTAATAGTACCAGAAGCTCATAAAGATTTCGAAGCTGAAGAAAATCTGTAAGAGTATAATGTAAATAAAGCCTACAATGTTAAACTTAACTAGGGTTTTAAACCAGCCCTGTTTGTACACATTTAAGAAGGAAATATATACATAAGTACTTACTCCAATAAAAGTTAATATTCCAACGATGACCTGCCACCCTGAGTGACCTACCAATAGCTTGAACATCACCAATAAACTGATGCCATAAATAAAGTAGGCAAAAGAATGTACATGAAGCGCGTGTACAATATGTTTGATATACAGGTGGTTACGTCTTGCGTAAACTACTTTAAGTACTAAGGCAAAAAGCGGAATAAGCAAAAACATCATAATAGGAAGGTTGCCAAGAATAAAGCCTTTGAAACCTTCTTCATTTTTAAAAACCTTTCTCACTTGTGATTTAAGGTGTCGAGCATCTTCTCCACTAGTAGTGTCTGTAATATTAAAAACCTTATAACGACCTTTTCCTCCCATTAAAGAGTCCATAAAAGCATCGTCACTCATGTGCCTGTCTCTAGCCCATCGGTTTGTTTTATCAAGAAAATGTTCATTCTCGTTCGAAGCAATAAGATCAACTGCATTTAATGTTACTTGGGTGTTATTTATAATAGCGGAATCGTATTTACTTACGAGTGAATCATAGAGCATATTGAAGTTACCAATACCACTAAATTGCTTCACGAGCGAGTCGTTTAAGGCTTTTATTTTGAGTGAATCCGTAAGAATAGCAAAATCTGGGTCATTGCGAAGTTCCTCAATGTCGGTCCTGGCAGGAATACTAAAACTGTCGTCACCTAGTTCTCTAAGATCGAAACTGAGCAGGTACGAAATAACAAAAAAGTAGAATACACTGAGTACTAAATAAAGCCTTACTGGATGAATGAAGTGCTTAATTTTACCATCCTGAAACCTATTCGTGAGCTTACCAGGGCTGAATAAAAACGGCATAATGCTGTTGGCCATCTTAGAATCTACCCCAAGGTAGTTGTCTAAAAACTCCCTGATTAGAATTGAAAATGTGATATTATTATCGGTATTGGATTGTCCGCAGGTAGGGCAAAAGTTATAACTTTCTTCCAACGCACTCTCACAATTACTACAGTGCGTACTTCTACGTTTTTTGGCTTTCATTCAAAAAAAAGTGTTTTCCCTAAAGTTAAAGATAGGTGCTTAATACCATTCCCCAAATATGGGGCAAGAAAAAAGAGCTAGAAAATCTCCCAGCTCTTTTAATGAGTAGTATTTAGGTGTAAGTTTTTTAGATCATTTTCAGAATCATGTCATGATTCAACTGCCCGTGCTTTTCTTTTAAGACATGAATCTTTGCTACTTGTGCTTGTATTTCGTTTCGAACGGACAGACTTCCCGAAAAATAAGTCATTCGTTGTATCATCCCTTCCTGTATTTCCAGTGTATTATCTTCACTATCTACTAAAGTGCCAACCCAGTCTTCTTGCTGTACATTGTATTTTTTACGCACTAAATCTGTTATTTCTTTATGGAGTTGAATAGAAGTGTTTTTCACTTCAATTACGCCCAAGAAAAATTCATCTTTTAAAAAGTGGAATTGTAGTATACAGTTAACATTACAAACAGTGATTCTGTAGAAGAGAATCTTATGATTTTTTAATACGGATTTCTTTCGTGAAATATAGTTTGGCTTGCCTAAATGCTTAACGGCTTCTTTTGTTGTTTGGCCAAAGCTTACTCCGTAAAAACGGATGTTCTTATCCGTGTTTAATTTGTTGGTGTTTCTTAGGTTATTAGTAAGGTTGAGGAGTCGAGATTGGTTTGCTAAAAAGTTCTTTCCTTCATAGAAATCACTTTTGCTTACTTTGTAGCGCTGGCTTTTATTGCGTAACATGAAAAACCCTCCAAAAAAAGGATTCATCTTCAATGATTGCATCACACGGGTGTTTAGGTCTAGTAATTGGCGCTTTTGGTTGAAGAGCCGATTTGAAGTAACAAAGAATATCATTCTTTTCCAAAAGGGTAAGCGTTACTAAATCATTAATTAGGATGCTTTAGCCCACTTTTTTTGATTTTACAGCTTCGTTTTGCTTGTGAAATACGAAAAATTGTGTGTGTAAAAAGTATTGAATTTTGTTAAGTTTTTATTTCTTAGCTCGCTAGTGATCAGAGAATGACAAAATCGATTGAGAACACTGTTTGATCCCATATTAACTTAATTACTCCCCCATTTTCTGATTCTTCTATTTTAATAGTAAAGGGTTCTGTAACCTCTTTTTGCTGATTGATCTGCATTGGAACTCGCCCCAAATCACGATCTTGGTTATATGACTGTCCATTTTGGCCTGTCTGCTTGTTGATAATCAAGGTTCCGCCATCGGGCTCTGGGATAGTAAAAAAGGTGTATTCACCTGCAGGCACATTAAGATCACCAATTTTAAGGTTTTTAGAGGTTTTAAAATGTGTGGCTCTGTTGGCGCCAGTTCTCCAAAGCTGTCCCCAAGGAACAATCCCTCCGAATATTTCTCTGCCTCGTTTTTGTGGCGAACCATAAGATACATCAAATTCAGCACCTTTAAATTCAAAGTGTTCTTCTGGAGCTCCAGAAAGTTCGCCAAAGGTTTTTCCATTTTTGTCAGCTTCAGCAAAAGAGGCCGCAACCTTATTTATGTCTACAGTATTAACTCTATGAACTTTCAGTTTTCTAGTAGTAAGCCCGGCATCTAACAATTGAATGTCTCCATTTTCATGAATATCAACGCCCATAACACCTCTAGAAGGGTGGCGGATTGTAAGGCTGTCACTTCCTTCTTTGGCGATTATAAAAGTAGAAAAGCCTCTTCCAGTCCAAAGTCTCTGATTAATACTGTCGTTAGGACTTTGAACTGCTTTATTAAAAGCTAAGTCGTAAGGCCAGTGTACCATATCTATAAACGGAAGCATGTCTTTTTCGAATGCTACTGTTCTGACCGTTGTACCATCTCTACTTTCTGATTCTACTCGAAGACTGTCTTGCAGTCTGGTCATTCTTTGAACCAAAGTTCCAGCGCCATTAAAGCCTTGAGTAGGATCGTAGTCCGTGACTTCTAAAGTTGAAAAGTCGCCATTTGCAAAAGTTAGATCGTATTTTCTTAAAGAAATGCTAGGTGAACGCAGTACCACTTTGGCTGTAAAATAACCCTCCGACTTGCTGAATGACTCTACCGCTAAAGTGTCATTTCCTAATAAAGTGATAAAACCAGCTTCGTTGGATGTGTTTGGAGATTTACAGGAGGCAACAACAGTGGCTACCAATAAGGCAAGGAATATCTTTTTCATAAGGCTTGACATAATTCTATTATGAGAAAGATAAACTAAAGTACTAATGCTACAAACAGCCTTTATATCAGTGGTTAAGCTTTTGTTCTAACCTTATTCCATGCTTTAATTTGCCAATAGATATTGCCCGTGGTTAAATGGTTTCCCTCGCTATCGTGTGTTTTTACTTCGCAATTGACTACTATAGATTCTTGAGTTTTTAAAGGGGCAATTACTTCATTCTCGAGCCACTCATCGGTTACAGAAAATTCAGCAAACGAATCCATTTTACCTTGGTAATGGTAGTTCATTTCCATTTTCTGCATAATAATTCGGTATTGTTTGGCATCTAAGGTGGAAAGTAAAACAATACCTGTTGTAAATTCAGATACAGTAGCTAAGCCGCAAGCGTGTAAACCTTTAATATGATTGAAGTTGCTTCGCTTGTAGGGGAATAGAGTTTTAACAGATTTATCGCCAATAGATACGATCTTAATTCCATGAGGTTTGTTGAAAGGAATCATTCGGGCAAGCCCCCAATTAAGAAGTGATAAATGACGTTTTGAATTTTTTGCTTTTTCTAAGAGTTGGGCGGGATCGAACATGGTTTACATTTTTCAATTAATTTAGGCAAGTTTCTTTAAATACATAGAATATGCTCAGTTTTTGGGAAAGAGAATCATTTATAAATTTCGATCATATAATAATAGGAGGGGGAATAGTAGGGCTTTCCACAGCTGTGGCCATAAAAGAAGAATTCCCGATGCAGTCGGTAGCTATTTTAGAACGGGGTACTTTCCCGACTGGCGCAAGCACCAAAAATGCTGGTTTTGCCTGTTTTGGTAGCCTTACTGAGATTATGAATGACTTGAAGGGAATGACAGAAGAAGAGGTGCAAGAACTTGTTGAGTTTCGCTGGAAGGGGCTCGAGCTTCTTCGTTCGCGCTTAGGTGACGATAATATTGGCTTCAAAAATTACGGAGGCTATGAATTGCTCTTTCAACATGATTTATTGGCATTAGACGCTATTGATAAAGTAAATCATTTATTAAAACCGATTTTTAATAGGAAGGTCTATTCTGAAAGATATGACCTGATCAAAACTTTTGGTTTTAACCAGACTCATGTTAAATCCCTTATTGAAAACCCATTGGAGGCGCAAATCGACACCGGTAAAATGATGAAAGCCCTCGAAAGTTTCGCACAACAATTGGGTATTAAAGTGTTTACTAATTGTGAAGTGCTTTCTTTTGAAGAAACTTCAGAAGGCGTAACAGTTAATACACCCCAAGCAAGTTTTAAAGCCAGAAAACTGGCCATTTGTAGCAATGCATTTACCCGAAAATTATTGCCAGAAACAGAACTAAAACCGGGTAGAGGGGTGGTTTTGGTAACAAAGCCAATAGTTAATCTTCCATTTAAAGGTACTTTTCATTACGAAGAAGGCTATTATTATTTCCGTAATTATGAAGATCGAATCATTTTTGGAGGAGGAAGAAACTTAGATATTGAGGGGGAAGAAAGTACAGAGTTCGAGGTACGGGAACTGATCTTGGATAAACTAAAATCAGATTTGAAGAACATTATTCTTCCCAACCAAAATTTTGAGGTAGATATGGCTTGGGCAGGCATTATGGCTTTTGGTAAAACAAAACAACCTATCGTTAAAAAACACAGCGAAAATATTGTTTTGGGAGTTAGGCTAGGAGGTATGGGAGTTGCCGTTGGAAGCAAAGTTGGACAGCGTTTAGCATCTCTAATGCTCGAATAAAATAAATCTTCTTATCTTCAAATCCTGACTTCAAAAGAACTATGACGAATACTCAAAGTAAGCCTACTCTTTTTCAGGCTTTTATACCAATTATCTTTTTAGTAGTAGCCCTTTTTATCAATGTTAGAATCTTTGGAGATTCCTCTCTTGATGGCTCAAACCAAATAATTCTAATTCTTTCGGCTGGGGTAGCTACTTTGGTGGCGCTTAAGTTGGGATATAAATGGGATACTATTCAAAGTGGAATTGTGAAAAGTATCAGTTCTGCTATGGCTTCCATCATCATTTTACTTTTGATTGGCTGTTTGGCCGGAACTTGGTTGCTAAGTGGAATTGTACCCGCCATGATATACTATGGTTTACAAATCCTTAATCCCACCATTTTTCTTTTTGCTGCTTGTGTTATTTGTGCTGTTGTTTCAATGGCCACTGGTAGTTCTTGGACCACCGCAGCTACTGTTGGTATTGCACTAATTGGAATAGGTCAGGCCTTGGGCTTGAATGAGGGTATGGTTGCTGGAGCGATTCTTTCAGGTGCCTATTTTGGAGATAAAATGTCGCCATTATCAGATACTACCAATTTAGCTCCAGCAATGGCAGGAACGGATTTATTTACCCATATCAGGTACATGACATTAACTACCGTGCCGTCAATTATCATTGCATTAATCTTGTTTTTGATTTTAGGTTTTACCAGTTCTGCAAGTGGAGATATTAACGAAACGGGTGAGATTCTAACAGCCATTTCTTCACGTTTTAATATTAACGGATGGTTATTTTTAGTGCCTTTGGCTGTAATCGCAATGATTCTAAAGAAAATGCCAGCCATTCCGGCCATTCTAATTGGTGCTCTGTTGGGAGCTATTTTCGCGTTGATTTTTCAACCCGAAGTAGTTACATCGGTTGCTGGATGGGAAGGTGCTAATTGGGAAGTTACTTTTGTAGGTATTATGAAATCGCTTTACGGAGATATTAGTGTGGTTACAGGTAATGCAATGGTAGACGAATTATTAACTTCTGGTGGTATGGCCGGAATGCTCAACACCGTTTGGTTAATTGTTTCAGCCATGATTTTTGGAGGAGTAATGGAAAGAACTGGTTTATTAAAACGAATTGCAGCTGCAGTAATTTCGAAAGTAAGTTCTACGGGTTCATTGGTTACCGCTACAGCTGGAACTACCATTTTCTTTAATGGTACAGCATCAGATCAATATTTAGCCATTGTGGTGCCAGGCAGAATGTATGCTGATATTTATAAGCAAAAAGGGCTTGCACCAGAAAACCTTTCAAGAACTTTAGAAGATTCGGGTACGGTAACTTCGGTACTTATTCCTTGGAACACCTGTGGAGCTTACCATTCAAGCGTATTGGGTGTAGCTACCGGGGCTTATATACCTTACGCTTTCTTCAATTTAATAAGTCCGCTGATGACAATAGCTTTTGCTTACCTCAATATTAAAATCAAAAAAATAGATCCTTCAAAAGTTGAAGAGACCGAAGAAGAACTAGCAGCCGAATGAGTTTTACCAAATCAATAACCAAGGCAGAGTTAATGGAATTACCGCTTTCTGGTTATAAAGGAAAAGTGGTCATTGCAAATACAAAAGAATCCATTCAACAGGCAATGGATGAAATTAATCAGTTTGATGTAGTAGGCTTTGATACCGAGGCCAAACCTACCTTCAAAAAAGGCCAGATTCGTAGAATCTCTCTTATTCAAATAGGAACGCCAGAAAAAGTATATCTGCTTAGAATATTACATTCAGGGCTTTTGCCTTGTATTGTTGATTTTATGGAGAACCCTAATATTACCAAAGTTGGAATTGGTTTGGAAGACGATTTCAACCTATTGAATAATCTACAACCTTTCAATCAACAGGGCTTTTTAGATTTGAATAAGAAGTTCGCTGATATTGGTGCCGAAAATGTAGGCGCCAGAAACTTAGCAGGTATGATTATGGGAATTCGCATTTCGAAGTCTGCTCAAACTTCTAATTGGGAAGTAGAGCAGCTAACCGAAAAGCAAATACGTTATGCCGCTACCGATGCATGGATTTGTTTAGAGATATACAATAAGCTCGATGAATGGGGCTTTATAGATTAGACAACCTTACCAAGAATGGTATTTGATAAATTGAAAATGAAAAAAACACTGATTTTGTTTTTGGGGCTCGTGCTGTCTGTATTTCAGGCAAATGCCCAACAGTTAGACTCGTTTGTAGAAAATTACTACAACATGGCCGATGCCGAATTTAATCAAGAATCGGCTTTTCAGACCGTAGATTACGTGCAGCAATACTGGCGATTGGCTGGAAACGAAGGTTTCAATAACAGTATTTACCATGTAGTAGAAAAGCTAAAAATGGCGGGTTATGTATTAGAAGAAAATGCAAAACCTACCGATCGACTTACCTATAGAATTGAGAAACGAGCCATGTCGCGCCCCACTTGGGAACCTGTTTCAGGCTCTTTGAAAATTGGAAATCAGGAGTTGCTTAACCTTAAAACCAATTTCAATATGATTGCTTCCTATTCGTATAGCACTGATGGCGAAAAGGAATACGAAGTGGTGTATGTTGAAAAGGTATCTGCCGAAAGTCTGAACGGAATGGACTTAAAGGGCAAGGTGGTAATGACGGAAGGTAGCCCTAGCCGAACCTTTAATGAGGCGGTGAAAAAACATGGTGCTGCTGGAGTGATTACTTATGGTTTGCCAAGCTATAACCAGCCAGAAAAGCATCAAAATTCTATTTCTTTTACTGGAATTCCTAACGACCCTGAAGCCAAAGCTTTTGGTGTTTTACTTTCATATAAGGCACATGAAGTGCTGAAAAAGGCTGTTTTGGCGGGGCAAACAAAAGTGAAGATCAACCTAGAGACCAAAATTTACGAATCAGAAGAATTGACACTAGTAGCGGAGTTGAAAGGAAGCACATTGCCAGATGAACGTTTTGTTTTCAGCGCCCATGTGCAAGAGCCGGGGGCAAACGATAATGCGAGCGGAGTAGGGGCTTTGGGGGAAGTAGCTTCTTCTACTGCCAGACTTTTTAAAGCTGGAAAGGTAAACCCTGAACGCACCATTACTTATTTATTTGGCGATGAAATTGTTTCCACTCGTAGATACGTGCAAGAAGACGCTGAACGTGCAAAAGGCATAAAATGGGGGATGAGCCTTGATATGGTGGGAGAGAACACAGCCATTACTGGCGGTTCTTTCTTAATTGAAAAAATGCCTGATCCAGGAGCCATTTGGACCAGAGGAAAGGAAAAGCATACAGAATGGGGCGGAAGACCTTTAAAGAAGGATCAATTGAAGCCGCATTATTTCAACGACCTGACCATTGGTGTTTTCGAAATGATTGGCGATAAAAAGAATTGGGAAGTAAATTATAACCCATTTGAAGGAGGTAGCGATCATACGCCATTTCTTCAAGCCAATATTCCGGGCCTATTGCTCTGGCACTTTACCGATCAGTTTTATCACACCGACCAAGATAGAATAGACAAAGTATCGCCTGTGACTTTAAAGAATGTAGGAATTGGCGCGATGATTATCTCTTTAATGCTTACTGAAAACAGCGATCGTTTGGCTGATGTGGTGCTGTATGAGGCTTCAATGTCGGCTACGATGCGTCTGCAGGCCGAATTGAAATTGAGTAAAGATGCAATTGCCAATGGGGCTGATCTAGCAGAACAAAAAGACATTATCAGTACTTGGGCAGATTATTACAGAGATGTGTTTAATGCTACTTTAGATATTGAACCAAAAAATATGGAAGCCTTCAAGAATAACTTATCATCAACTCAAGATGCATTAATGGGCTATAGAAATCTTGTTTTAGGGCAGTTGAAGTAGTCTTTTCTTGTTTTAAAGAATCAAAAAAGCCTCGGTTTGAATATTCAGACCGAGGCTTTATTATGAAATGAGCTTTTGTTTAATCTTCGTGTACAACGATTTTATTGATTTTATCACCCTGACGGATTTCATCAACAATATCTACGCCTTCAACCACTTTGCCAAAGCAAGTATGATTTCTGTCTAAATGAGCAGTATTATCTCTGCTATGGCAAATGAAGAACTGAGAACCACCAGTATTTCTGCCTGCATGCGCCATTGAAAGCACACCACGATCGTGGTATTGGTTATCACCATCTAATTCACAATCGATTTTGTAACCAGGGCCACCAGCACCAGTGCCATTAGGGCAACCACCTTGGATTACGAAGTTTGGAAGTACACGATGGAAAGTAAGTCCATCATAAAAGCCTTTCTTAGCCAAGTCAGTAAAATTCTTCACTGTGTTTGGGGCGTCCTTTTCATAGAACTCAACTTTCATTACCCCTTTTTCGGTTTGTATTTCTGCTGTCATGAATTGTTATGATAAATTTGAAGTACAAAGCTAAGCGTTTCAGAACAAAACACGTTTCACCTTTTAAAAAGAATAGAAATTATGCCACTACTTTCCCGAAAACAAAAAGTGAAAATGATTAATTGGTACCCTCCGTTTTTGGGGGCGGGCATTAAACTCACTTACTTGTCTGACGATTTTATGAAGGCCGAGGTGCAAATGAAACTACGCTGGTGGAACAAAAACCTCGTAGGAGTACATTTTGGAGGTTCTTTAGCTTCAATGTGCGATCCGTTTTATATGCTTTTACTGATGAACACCTTAGGACGTGATTATATTGTTTGGGATAAAGCGGCCTCCATTCGATTTAAAAGACCCGGCAAAGGAACAGTGAAGTGCGTGTTTGAATTAACCGAGCCGCTTTTAACCCAGATAAAAGAAGAAGTGACAGCCGCTGGTAAGAAAGATTATTACTTTGATCTAACCGTTACGGATGAAGAAGAAAATGTGGTTTGTGAAGTGCATAAAACAATTTATGTAAGGAAGAAAGAAGGCTAGGTAGAACTTTTAAATTTATCAATTCATCAAGGGGTTGTTAACCTATTTATCATGCCTTGAAAAATTAAGCCGTGAAAGGGAAGCACCGAGAACCAGTATAACCGACCAAACAAACCTAAGGGTCTGAAGGTGGCGGTTTGAACTAGTTTGTCTCCAATAATTCGGAATTCAAGCCATGCATCACCAGGTAATTTCATTTCAGCATATAAAAGCAATCTCCCTTCTTCTTTATCAGCATACAAAACTCTCCAGAAGTCTAATGCATCGCCAGCGTTTAAAGAGGTTAAGGAAGTACGGCCTCTTCTTAGCCCCACTCCGCCAGATAGTTTATCTAAAAAGCCTCTCAATTTCCACAGCCAGTTTCCATAATACCAACCGTTTTCACCTCCAATACTCCAGATTTTATTGATCGAATATTCACGGTCTGTAAGCTTTTTCTCTCTAACATCTTTAAAACAACCAAAAGTGGGGACTTCGAGAAAATCTGATAGCTTAAATTCAAAATCACTACTTATAAAAGCATCTTTCCAACTGGATACTACTTCGTTTCTTTCGATTTTACTGAAGGCCTTTTTCAACGATTCTTGATAATTCAAGGGCTGTATTCCCAGTATTTTATTAATATCGTCATTCCTGCAAATCACTTCTACTTTCATGCTATTGACCAATGCCGTGGCAAGTTTGTAAGAGGTTGAGGTTACAAAATATAGCCAATAGGAGGAGAGTTTGGGTGTCATTACCGGAACAGTAAATATATATCGCTTGAGGTTGCGTATGCGGCCAAACTCAATGAGCATTTCTTTGTATGAAAGTACATCAGGCCCTCCAATATCAAAATCTCTGTTATAAGTTTTAGGGTTCAGTAGGCTTTGAGAGAGAATCTTTATTACATCTGAAATTCCAATAGGCTGACATTTGGTGTTGAGCCATTTGGGCGTAACCATAATGGGCAATTTCTCTACCAAATCCCTCATTATTTCAAACGAAGCACTTCCAGAACCAATAATAATCCCTGCCCTTAGCGTGGTTAAGTTGTAATTTCCTTTTCCGAGTTCTGTTTCTACGTTTTTCCTTGAAGCTAGGTGTTTCGATAAAGCTGATTCATTTACAATCCCACTCAAATAGACCACATGTTCTATTTGCGTTTTACTCATTGCCTCTCTAAAATTTACGGCTGATTCTTTCTCTAACGATTCATAATCGGAGGAGGCAGACATAGAATGAACTAAATAAAATGCACCGTCAATATCTTTAGGAATAGCGTCTAAAGAAGCTTTATCAAGTAAGTCAACCTGAATAACTTCGATCTTCGACTTTAGTGATTGTGGAGGGGTAAATCTATTAACATCTCTAACACAGCAGATAACTTGGTGACCCGATTCAACTAATATGGGAAGAAGCCTTTTGCCGATGTATCCTGATGCGCCTGTGAGTAGTATTCTCATGTACTTAATTAAACGCAGCGGTTTTATTTAATATCTGCTGGAATATCAACCTGAAATGGTAGTTGGTTGTTGTAAAATCAATGAAATTCTTTCAGGCGTGAAGTTCAATGGTTAATTGCGCTATTTTCAGCCTCAGTCTCCGAATTTCCTAAATGTTAGACTTATTCTTGGGTTTTTATAGATTGGGTTTGTTGGTAAGCTATGTTCAAATTTTTCCTGACAGCCCTTATTCATTATCAATAAACTACCATGTTTCAGTGTGATTGCACTTTCTTTCATGGTTTCATTTTCTCTCAAATAAAATGGCCGTTCTTCTCCTAAACTTATAGCTGGTATTATAGAAGTATCTCCAAAGGCAGGTTTATCAGAATGATAATCTACTCCAGAATTTCCGTCAGGGTAGAAAATACAAACGCATGTTCTAAACTCCTGACTTGTGTGTTTTTCGATACGTTTTTTTATGGATTTCATCTCCTCAGACCAAGGCATAGTTTTCCCCCATGTAGATTCCGGGAATTGATTTGCTTCTAGAAGTTCTTGATCTATAAACATCATCTTCCCAAAATTAAATTTGAAAGAATCACCGCTAACAGTATCCATTTCCATCATACTTGTGAGTTCACTATACCCTAATAAATGAGTGAACAACTCATTTGCTTCTTCTTCGGACATAAAACCCTCATCATAGCTGACTACATTGTTGAATGGATTCATATTATAGCTTTCTGTGTATACAGTTTAGGTTTAAATAACTTAGTTTATGTATCCTTTAATGCACTCTTAAATTTCTGATGCCTTCGTAAACCACTATACTCACTGCATTGGCTAAATTTAAACTTCGAATATGAGGACTATAAATAGGAATACTGAATACTGAATTGGTGTTTTCCGAAACTATGCTTTCTGGTAAACCACTTGATTCTTTTCCAAAAACTAAGAACATGTCGTCTTTGTAATCTATTTCGCAGTAATCTTGAGTTCCATGACTAGAGAAGTAAACAAAATCTCCTCCTTTGTTTCTTGCATAGAAATCGTTAATGCTTTCATAAATGAAGAGAGAAACGTGCTTCCAGTAATCTAATCCAGCCCTTTTTACTCGTTTATCATTCAGTTCGAAACCAAA
Organism: Roseivirga seohaensis subsp. aquiponti; assembly: GCF_001267955.1. NCBI lineage: Bacteria > Pseudomonadati > Bacteroidota > Cytophagia > Cytophagales > Roseivirgaceae > Roseivirga > Roseivirga seohaensis. The sequence goes on along the minus strand of NZ_JSVA01000002.1, from coordinate 75,819 downwards.
GGGTTTTACTAAATGTAATTTAGATCCAGAGGCCAAACTTAGGCGGCCTATATTTCCTGTGTTCGTGGGTATTTCTGGTTCAATCAATACAATATTAAATCCCATGGTTTTTTTGATTTGCTAGTGACTTTTGATTGCATCTTGTTAAAGAAAAGTCAACCCAAGCGGAATAGAAATAGTAGGAGGCTCTTATCACCTCCCAATTTTTTAAATACTATCTACAAACTCTTTAAACACTTTTTTATGGAGTTCAAGGTCCATATTAGCAGAAAGTGCTACTCGAGCAATATAATCCTTGTCGCCTTCTTTGGTTGTGCCTTGGGTAGAAGTTGCTGGGATTGTCCAGTAACAACCTTTTAGCTGGCCATAACTTACGCAGTATTTACTTTCATTTGGAATTTCTGTAATCATCAAGTCGATTAGCTTATGATTCAAGGCTCTTTTATAAGCTTCTTTTTCTTCGGCAGTATTCCCTTTGGTAGGAAGGTCTAATGAAAATACAGATGGCATAAAGCCTTGCTCAGCCAGTTCTTCTGAAACGAAATTGATTTTCGCAGTAGGCAGCGTTTCGTGAATGAAGTTTACAAACTCACGGGTGTTCTTATAAGCATCAATGATTCTTTGGTTCATTGAAGGCAATTGCTTTGCTAAGATTTCATACTGAAGATCCGTAGCTTCGTTATCGCAGAGTGTTAGGTGTTTTTCTATGTGGCCCATCAAAGCCTCAGTTTTGTTATTTCCAACCACGTAACCTGCGGTACATTTTCCACCACTTGGAAACTTAGAACCACTGGCATAAGAAATGGCCTTCATGGTTGAGAGTATTTCGCCCTCGCCTAAAAAGTGGAAATTAGGGCAAAAGGTTTGGTCTAAAACGAAGACTGAATCGATGGCGTCTGTTCCATTACTAGTTTTGCGCACTTTGCTTAAAACAGCTTTTAATGCTTGAAGGTCGGGAACTTCAACCCGAGGATTGGTAGGGATTTCAGCAATAATATACGGAATGGCATCTTCCTGAGCGATTTTCTTCAATACGGAATCGATGCTTCGAACCATGTCATTATCTCCGTCTACGAGTAAATCCACTACTTCTACATTATCTAGGCAAGCCGCAACGCGTCTGGCTTGGTCGTTTGTACCACCATAGCAATTTGGAGGCACTACAAATTTGATGGCCTTTCCTTTATGGTTTTCAAGCGCGTCATGAACGAGCCCCATCATAATGGCATATTGCATAGAAAGCCCACTAGAAGCTACGAGCGGTTTTATGGTCGTGCCGGTAATGTTCTTCAGTAAACCTAAAACCAATTGTTTGTCTGTTTCTACATTACTTTTCTGAATGTCGAAAGAAGATTGCCCCACTAGCGCCCTTAAAGCTACAAGGCAATTGGAAGGCGTCATTGCAATGGTTTCTCTTCTTCTTACATGCTGAATTTCAGAGATGTAGCTTTCATTATTTTCATTTACCAATATCACACTTCCTAATTGAGCGTGAAGGTTAATCACAAAATCAATATTCGAGTTAGAATCAATTGCAGAAATTTCATTTTGCTCAGAAATGAAAACAGTACTGCCATCAAAGGCGGAAACTTCTGAAGCCTTTTCTACTATATTCAATTCAAACTGATAACCGTAAACACTTTTTAGTAATTCGGTATCGAAGTAAGCAGGTAATTCGCCCGTATAATTGATTTGGGTCTTTTTATGGGTCAGTAAGTTCTTTCTTAGAATGGCCAAAATAGGAGCCGTTTTCGAAGAAAAACTAATTACATTTTGTGGTTTTAAATTATTGAAATGCGCTATAGCCCATTCTAATACACAAGATAGGGGATGACCTAATCGTATATAATCATATGCCGTTGGTAATGCATTTAATGCCGAAGTTGAAGCATCGCCATTTTTAAATAAGGTTTCAAACTGCTCTAAAAATTGAGTTTTAGCCTTTGATTCATCATAAATATCTAGTCGATGGGTAGTTAGTTTCAGCCAATCTGCTGGCATATTTTCTAATACCTCTTTAATATAATTGAGCGTTTTACTGCCTTCCATAATTTGAAAATTAGATAGGCCGCTATAATACATCAATTCGCTTTATTATGTAAATCTTAGTGCAGGTTTTGTGTTTACTATAGCTTCAAAAATAGACTTGCTTTTTAAGTGGGCTTGCAAAGCATTACTGGTTTTTTTCGCGCTTTACGATCTTAACAATGCGGTTGTAAATTATGTCAGCCAAATTCCAGTTGTATAATTTGGGGTCTGTTGTATTTGTAAATTGAATAATCACCGTGTCGATGTCTTTGTGATACTTTGCAATGCTCTGATAGCCAGGTACCCAGCCCTTGTGTTCATATTCGTAAATTGATGAATAGATTTTCTGTTCTCCTTCATCGAATAATGATCCATCGTTCAATGCCCTTATGAAAATCCCCACATCCTCTGCCGATGCCAACATTCCTTGGTTATCGGTTTTTAAATCATAAGGGTGTCCAACATGATAACCACTCATTACATTATCTATATTCACATCATTAATAGAAGCAAATGTGTTTTTTAACTGAAGTCGGTTAAGAATTTCTTCCTGGATGAACTGAAAATGAGGGTAGCCCAATACTTTATCCATAATTTCGGTGAGCAATAGGTAATTAGTATTGCTGTATTCATAGTCGGTGTCGGGTTTGAAATTGGCGGGTTTATCCAGTACTAAATCTAGATTTTCCTTATTGCTTTCTTTTGGAGCCGCCCAATAATCGGGGGTGTCAGTATAATTCGGAATTCCACTTCTATGCTGCACCATCATTCTTAGGGTAATCGCATTGGCATTCTCAATTCTTCCGTTGAGTTCAGGAAGATAATCAGTTAGCGTTTTATCCAGCGACAAGCGGCCATCAGCAGTAAGTTTTGTTATCGATACAGCAGTGTATAATTTATTAATACTGGCTAGTTTGAATAAGGCTTGTGGGTAAGCCGGTATTTTCTTTTCACGGTTGTGCCAGCCAGCGGCATAAAACTCGGGTGGTTTTCCGGCCTCGTCAACATAAACGATAATCCCTTCAAATCCATGGTCAAGGGCTTCGTTTGCTTGTTCCTGAACGTTGCTTGGAAGTGGTAATATCCAAGCCCAAACTAAAATCCAAGGCACAAAAAATAAAGAACCTACGCTCGCCAGAATGAATATTATTTTAAAATGTCTTTTGGCTTCTTTCTTTTTCATGCGTTTTGAAAATTTGAGATGAACATTAATGGAGCGCCTTTATGTTTTATTTTCTGAATTAGGTTTCTTTCTTTTTAAGAAGAAAAAATAGGCAAGAATCAAAGGGAAAAATGTGAAGAACTTAAAGCCATTGGTAATGGCACTATAAATAAAAATACCTACCAAAAGCCCGATCATAAGGGCAGTCGTAATCCTTTCCGACTTTAACTTCTTTTGTTCATGAATTGATTTAGGCCCTTCTTGCTCCATAGTTATAACGGTTCTACTTCTTGCCTCTTTTGAAAATTTTAGACAGACCTTTAAAAAGAGTTAATGCTATAATACCTACAATCAAGCCAACGATAAATTCACCCAATATTCCGGGCAGAGCATGTACAAGTTCATGTATAAAGTGAATGTTGTGAACATATATTCCTCCGCCCACTAAAATCATGGCGATGGTTCCCACAACGGTTAATACTCTGATCAAAACGGGCAAAGTCTTTATTAGGGCGGTACCTATACTTTTTGATGCCCCAGCTTGGTTGCCGCTCTTTGCAATCAACTTATAGCCTATATCATCCATTCTTACCAGTAATGCTACTAAGCCGTAAACACCGATAGTGGCCAATATGGCGATAACCGTTACCACAATAATTTGAACATTGATAGGCTCCTCAACCACTGAGCTCAAGGCTATAATCACAATCTCTACCGATAAGATGAAGTCCACAATAATGGCCGATTTAATTTTTTTTGCTTCTCGCGCTAGTACTTCCGCCTTCGATGGTTTTATCAAGTCAACAGCTTGCTTAGTGTGGTTTCTATGGAATAGGTAGTGATATATTTTTTCGGCACCCTCAAAAGCTAAATACATGCCTCCAATTAATAGAATGGGGACAATTGCTTCTGGTAGATAAGCACTCAATAGAAAAGCAATGGGCAGGATTATGAGCTTATTTAGAAAAGAACCTTTGGTTATTTTCCATAAAACGGGCAACTCTCTAGACGAAACAAAACCCGAGGCCTTTTCTGCATTTACGGCCAAGTCATCTGCCAGTAAGCCGGCTGTTTTCTTGGTTGCCACTTTGGTCATCACCGCTACATCATCCATGAGCACTGCAATGTCATCGAATAGCGCAAAAAATCCTGAAGCCATATTATGTATTATCTGTTTTGAATAGGTTGAATTCCTCTATTTTAGAAATGTGAGATAAATCTAGTGAAACTGTACAACGGCTACAACTTTCAGGTGCAGTCTCTTTTCTTTCCCTGAGCCAGCCTCCGAAGACAAGGTACGGAGGGTATAAAGCCTTAATGTTAGAGCTTGGTGCTAAACCATATCGGTTCGAAACCGATTTGTCGTTCATCCTCGATACAATCGAGGATGAGTAGAGCTAGATTGGTTTTCACAAACGAAAAGTCTATTTACTTTCTAATCTCTTTTTACGGCCCATCGTTAGGTAAAAGATCGGCCCCAGAATGGGTACAAAAATTACGACAAGAACCCATATAAGTTTGTCGTTGCCGTTAAATTGATGCTTCAATATGCTCACCAGACATAGAATTGGCAAGAGTATAGCCAGCAATATGACAGATTGATACAAAATCAAACCAAAACCCGGAGATATTAAATCCATGTTTTTTCTTTTTTAAAATAAAATGTAACCTTATTCATCAGTCACAAACACAAAGTATAGCCATGAATATACTGATTTTAAAGACGTAAATAAAATAGATTTATCTTGAACCTCCGATACGATCAAGTAGCGCTAGATCAAACCGTTGAAACAGTAAATGGAATATTTTGCTTTATAGCCCACGGTTTAAACCGTGGGCTATATTAATGCATGATTTGAGGAATGGTTTTAACCATTTTAATTGGGCTTATTGTCTACAAAAACTAAGGATATAGATGACTGCTACTTGTTCATTTGTCCTAATTTTTCAATTTTCTTCAACCATTTTAGCCTGAAATCTTCTTTTGATAGTCTTATTGGTCCAATAGCGGTGATCTTTACTTTTTTTACACCAATAAACTTCAAGGTTCCTCTTTTCATGGCATTATGACTCGGGCCTCGATAAATTAATCTGTAGTACCAAGTCGGCTGATCCATTGTGCAAATTATTCTTGCTGTCTTTCCGCTCAAATGAGGGGAGCAAAGCAATGACTTTTCTCTTTTACTAAAGGCAAACCCAGGAAGTAGTACCCGGTCTAAAAAACCTTTCATTATGGCAGGTACAGAACTCCACCAAATAGGATAAATCCAAACCAAATGATCTGCCCATTTTAATTTCTCTTGGGCGTCTAGTAAATCAGGCTCCAGTTCAGTTCGCTTCCGATAACCAAATTGAAGGTTTGGGCTGAAATTCAGTTCTCGAATATTAATTTCTTTGATCTCAATATTCGATTCTCGTGCGCCCTTCTTATATGCTTCTGAAATTGCAAAACTGAAACTCTCCGCATCAGGATGACCATTTATTATGAGTGTTTTTTTCATGTTCATCAGAAAATGGGTTTCAATTTTGATTCAAATTTAGAGCTCGTCAAATTTTCAATTTTGAAAAATTTATAAAGCACAAAGCAGGCAGGCACAGTTAAGAAAAGCGTGCAGACAACGAAAGTGCCTACGCTCGAGAAAATATCTAAAACTTGTGTGCCAGTTTTCCCAATGTCTGATGCGATACCATCCTTCTGCTTTATGAAATATTGATGAATCGATAGTGAGTAATCGTAAAAGCGAATTGAAGTTTCGTAGCCTAACCAAGCAGGGTAGAACCATTTTCTAATGGGTTCCCACCACTTTCCCCAAATAGACTTAAGTTGTCTGTTGTTTTCTTCCATTGTTTGTTCTTTTCAACAAAAGTCACTCTAATGGAAGAGTTGGAATTTGATATAGATCAAATTGGGTTTTTAAGACCTCTTATTCTGCTTAAAGTTTCAAGGGTAATACCTAAATAGGAGGCAATATGGGTGAGAGGAATTCTTTGGGTTATATCGGGATATATATTTAAGAGGTGTTTGTACCTGTCTTCTGCTTTATTGAATTGAATGGTATACAATCTTTCGCAAAGACCTAACATTGTTTCTGTTACCACTTTACTAATAAAACGTTCAAAATCATGATGCTTGCTGGATAGCTTTTCAACGGTGTCTTTTGAAAACTCCAGAACAACTGAATCTTCCACAAACTCAACATAGTGAGGGCTTGGTGCATCACTAAAAAAACTCACAACAGAAGCCATAAACTGATTTTCGAAGGTAAACCAATCTGAAATGTCCTTGCCATCTTTTAAGTAATACGCCCGTGCACAGCCTTTCATAATTAAATAGGCTTTTTTAGAAAACTGCTTTTCACGAATTACCACTTCACCTCTTTTGAAAGCTTTAATTTTTGAACAAGCAATGAATTCTTGTTTACATTCAGTTGATAGCGGAGTGTATATTTCTCCAATTTCGTCTAATATTTTCTCACTATCCATTTCCAACGGTTTGTGTATAACTTTTCTCTTTGAGCTTTATATAAAGCGCCTATAGTATTGGCAAATATAGATAATGGAGTAAGAGTCTCCTATGTTGCTTATAAAGAGGGGGTAATTGGTGCAAACCGTTGAAACGGTTAATGGAAACCTTTTACTTTATAGCCCACGGTTTAAACCGTGGGCTATTAGAATGCATAACGTTAGGGAATGGTTTTAACCATTTTAATCAGGTTGTTGGTTTACTTGTTTAATCGCAAAAAGGGAATTAGTTGAACGAAAATGATCTAGCGCCTACTGACCTTGGAAAGGTTAATTGTTCGATGATGTCTCTTTTCTTTCCCTGAGGAACGAAGGGTCTAAAGCTTCAATGTTGGAGATGAATACGGTTTCCCAAGGACAGAGTCCTTGGTGAATAGTGGTCACAGGTCCTGCCAAAGGCAGATAAATCGGAGAACCTGCGACAGTGGATGTGTTGGGCTAACCGTCTGTTGGTAGTAAAAATGAAATGCCGAATTCAAGAATTGTTAATCCTATTAGAAGGCCGAACATTGAAAGGAATTGGGTTAGAGCTTTACGTTTTGAAGTTGGGTCGTTCTTCTTAAATAGGCTCATCATAATTCGAGCAACGAAATAGATGATTATCCCTGCCTTTATTATGGTTAGAATTGCAAATATAGCCGATCTCATAGGTAGCTATTTTGGAAGCTTTTTTCTTTTGATTTACTAATCGGTTTAAAACCGACTTGTCTTACCTCCTCGATGCAATCGAGGATGAGTTTTACCCTATCCTATGTAGTATTATGTTGAATGGAGGCCATGGTGGGGAGGCTCCCGAAATCCTTTGAAGGTAGATTCTCAAGCCAAATTCCTTATTTTTAAAGTTCAGAAGGAGAAAAAAGTTGTAAAGTAAATTTGGGTTACTTGTATCTAGTTCAGACTCTCTCGATTGCCGATATACGTCAAAATGTATAGTGAATGGAGAAATGGATTCAGGCAACTTAAGAATTATGTCTGTTGGTTTTTTAGTGCCATTTTCTTTCGGGAGTAGATCGACTTTTTTGGAGAGAATGACTAAGATCAGCTTAGATATATCGATTTCATTAAACGGAATCCCGGTTACTCCATCCCTTAGGCGTTCACGATTTTTGTTAGTTGAGTGAATAATCCCGCTTTGATGATAACTAATTTTATGTCTTTGAAATCCAGTTTCTATGTAATCCTTCAGATCGATTTTATTATCACCTCTTTCCTCTAAATGTGTTTTTGGTGATTGAACGATGGAGGTTGAATCGTCATAAATATGAAAATATAATGACTAGTCTGATTTGCTTGGGAAAATCTTCATAAACTTGAATAATTCTCCTGAATACTCAAATAAAATTCTAGGGTCTGGCTTTTTGGGCATGGTAATAGTAAGGCACAACTTTATACAATCACAAAAGTGACTTATAGCCATGAATATACGTGACTTTTTTATTTCTTACCACTTCCAACAAAAAACCCGCTCCTTCCTTAGTGTCGGATGAAGCGGGTTCTGATACTTTACAAGCCTTAGCGGCTCAATACTTAATACTCAATACGCATTACCGAGCTACGCTCGCGCAGCCACCCATTCCTTAGCATTTATAAAGGCTTTAATCCACGGGCTGAGGATGTCTTTGCGTTGTTCTATTGGGTAGTGTGCCCAGTTCCAAGGGAAAATGGAGCGCTCGAAATGCGGCATAATGGCCAAGTGTCTGCCGTCTTTACTGGCCAAACCTGCTACATGGTAGTCAGAACCGTTTGGCGAAGCAGGGTAGGCCTCGTAAGAGTATTTAGCAATTACATTGTAAGCCGACTCTTTCTCTGGTAAAGCAAAACGGCCTTCACCGTGCGCCACCCAAATACCAAGCCTTGCACCCGAAAGTGAGCCTAGCATTACCGAGTCATTTTCTGGAATGGTCACATTCACAAAACCCGACTCAAATTTTCCTGCAATGTTGTGCTTTAATTTAGGATGCGTTTCGTGTTCTGGGTAAAGCAAACCAAGTTCGCCCATCAACTGGCAACCGTTACAAATCCCCAATGAAATGGTGTCTTCACGGGCATAGAAATTGTCGAGGGCGGCTTTTGCTTTTTCGTTATACAAGAAAGCACCGGCCCAGCCTTTGGCAGAGCCCAATACATCGGAATTGGAGAATCCACCTACAAAGGCAATAAAGTTAACATCGCTCAGGTCTTCGGCACCAGAAATAAGGTCGGTCATGTGAATGTCCTTCACATCGAAACCAGCCAAATGCATGGCATAAGCCATTTCTCTGTCACCATTCACGCCTTTTTCACGAATAATCGCTCCTTTGATTCCCGTTTTCTCTTTGCGGTCGGGGTTTAAACCCAAAGCTGCATATTGGCCTTCGAAGCCTTGCGGGAAAGAGAATTCTAAAGGTTGTTTTTTATAGTTTTCAAAACGGGTTTTGGCCAGTTCGGCACCGCTTTGTTTTTGGTCTAATAAAAAAGAAGTTTTGTACCAAAGGTCTCTCATTTCCAAAATATCGAAGTTGTAATCAGCGTTGGCTGTTTTAATCGAAACTTCGTCTTCTGGTTTTGGTACCGCAATTTCATGGTAGCTTACGCCCAAGGCTTTCAGTCTGTCTTTTACCGAAACGTTATTTTCGTTGGCAATTTGAATGATCAAACCTGGCTTTTCAGAGAAGAGCAATTGCGCATCGTCTCCCGCCTTGATGCCAGAAAGGTCCACTTCCAAACCAAATTCTTCTTGTGCAAAACACATTTCCAATAAGGCGGTTACCATACCTCCGGCAGAAATATCGTGTCCGGCCAAAATGTGTTCTTCTTCAATTAAAGTCTGAATCAAATCGAAGGTTTTGGCGAATTTCGCGCTGTTTTTTACCATTGGTGCCGAAGTGCCCACTTTGCCAATGATTTGCGCAAATGAACTTCCGCCCAGTTTAAAATCATCTTCAGAAAGATCGATGTACAATAAAGAAGAGTTGACAATCGGTTGAAGCACAGGCTCCACTACTTTCTTCAGGTCGGTTACTTCGCCTACGGCAGAAATAATCACAGTACCAGGAGAGTATACCACATCGTTCTCGTATTTCTGCGTCATCGACATGGAATCTTTCCCCGTAGGAATATTGATGCCTAACTCGATGGCAAACTGACTTACGCCTTCTACCGCTTTGTATAAGCGAGCGTTTTCGCCTTCGTTTTTCGCTGGCCACATCCAGTTGGCGCTCAACGATACGTTTTTGAGTCCGCCTTCAATCGGTGCCCAAATAATGTTTGTCAAAGCCTCAGCAATCGAAAGCTGAGAACCTGCCACTGGATCGACCAAAGCCGACACTGGTGCATGACCGATAGAAGTGGCAATTCCTTTGATGCCTCGGTAATCCATGGCCATTACGCCCACGTTGTTCAAAGGCAACTGAATTGGCCCTGCTGTTTGCTGCTTGGCCACACGCCCCGTAACGCAACGGTCTACTTTGTTGGTCAGCCAATCTTTACACGCTACTGCTTCTAACTGCAGCACCGCTTTTAAATAGTCTTCAATTTTAGCGTTGTCGTAAGCCAAGTCCGCAAACTTGTTGGCTACGGTTTTGTCTTTCAAAATGGTTTTTGGAGAAGAACCAAACATATGAGAGAGGTTCCAATCAATTGGGTTTTCACCCGATACTTTATTCTCAAATTTGAAGTGTTGGTCGCCAGTGGTTTCACCCACCACATAGAAAGGAGCCCTTTCTCTTTTGGCCACGCGCTCCATCAATTCAATGTCTTTTTGCTTCATTACCAAGCCCATTCGCTCTTGAGATTCGTTACCGATAATCTCTTTGTCGGAAAGGGTAGGATCGCCTACGGGCAGTTTCTTCACGTCAATGGTGCCGCCTGTTTCTTCTACCAGTTCCGAAAGGCAGTTCAAATGACCGCCTGCTCCGTGATCGTGTATAGAAACGATTGGGTTGTCATCCATTTCGGCCATGGCACGCACCGCGTTGTACACACGCTTTTGCATTTCTGGGTTCGAACGCTGAATGGCATTTAATTCAATACCGCTAGAGAAAACACCCGTATCTACAGAAGATACAGCACTTCCGCCCATACCAATGCGGTAGTTGTCGCCACCCATTACCACGATTTTATCGCCTGCCGCAGGAGACTCCTTCAAAGCATCTTTTTTCTTTCCGTAACCCACGCCACCGGCCAGCATAATCACCTTATCGAAACCGTATTTTTTGTCGGCTTCTTGGTGTTCAAAAGTAAGTACAGAACCAGCAATCAGCGGTTGACCGAATTTATTTCCAAAATCAGAAGCCCCGTTCGAAGCTTTGATCAGAATGTCCATTGGGGTTTGATAAAGCCATTTTCTTTCGGGCATGTTGGCTTCCCAGTTTCTGTCGTTTTCTAAACGAGAGTAGGAAGTCATGTATACGGCAGTTCCCGCCAAAGGCATAGAACCTTTTCCACCCGCCATTCTATCTCTAATTTCTCCGCCTGCACCCGTGGCCGCTCCGTTAAAAGGCTCTACGGTAGTAGGGAAGTTGTGTGTTTCGGCTTTCAATGAAATAACCGAATCAAAGTCTTTGGTTTCGAACCAGTCGGCTTTGTCTTGGGTTTTTTGTGCAAATTGCTCTACACGAGGGCCTTCCACAAACGCTACGTTGTCTTTATAAGCAGACACCAATCTACCCGGGTGTGCTTCTGAAGTTTTACGAATTAGCTTGAATAGGGAAGTAGGCATTTCTTGACCATCGATAATGAACACGCCATTAAAGATTTTGTGACGGCAGTGTTCTGAGTTTACCTGAGAAAATCCGAATACTTCGCCATCAGTAAGTTTTCTGCCCAGTTGCTCGCTAACTCCGTTGAGGTAATCAATTTCTTCTTGGTTCAGCGCTAAACCTTCTTGCTGGTTATAAGCCGCAATGTCTTCGATATAAAGCACAGGTTCTGGCTTTACATCAATGCTATAAATTTCCTGATCTAAACCTTTGTAAGCCGCTTGCAACATGGGATCGAAAGCGGTATTGCTTAAATCTACTTTGTCAAATTCTTCGATACGCTCGATTCCGGCAACGCCCATGTTTTGCGTAATCTCAACAGCATTGGTACTCCAAGGCGTAATCATTTCTTTTCTGGGGCCGACAAAAGTGCCCTCTAGCGTTTCGCTTTCAATCAAAGTAGCATTCCCAAAAAGCCACGAAAGCTTTGGTATGTCTTGATTTTGAAGGGGTTGGGTAAGGCCTAAAGCGTAGATTTTATCGTTTCCTGCATCGAAAAACTGAATCATTAGAACGAGGTTTTAAGGGGTGTAGATTTAGGTGAGCAAAATTAGTAAAAGATTCGGCATTGGGAATTAAAAACATGGAGATTGAGCAATGTGATTTATTAAAATTGGAAACCAAGACTAGTGATTCATTCTTGAGAACTTCAGCTCTCATTTTCTTCGAGTACATTAAAGATTTTTTAAAAAAGTAAAAATTTGGTTTTAAGTAAATTATGGTTGTCTTATTGCAGTAATATACCCTCTTGAGGGTATGTTTTTTGTCATCGTGATAACGGTACTTTGAGCATCTCAATTATTGAGATACCTCAACCAAAGCTAAATTGTACCATGTTCAAACGTCTGTTAGCAGCCGTCTGTTTGTTCCATATTACGCTATGCGCTTATGCCGAACAAAGTGCTCAACTTGTTACAGCCTTAATAAACGGCTGTGGCCCTTCTGAAGGAGCCAGCGAATACCTTATACTCTACAGTGGTGGTAGTTCTTTTACCGCCAATGCCACCAATATTAACATTCAATATTCTTCAACCGACATTGCTAGTTTAGGTACTATTACTGATTCTTTTGTTGCAGGGGGAAATTCTACTTTTGTTTCTAGCCTTAATGCTCAATTGGTAGGTTGTGATTTTTCCTTTATCAATGTAATTCCAGGGTCTACCTCCATTGCAGCAGGTAGTCACATTCTGGTCTTGAATGATGATGTGGTGGATACGATTGATTTTAGTGCTTTTTGTGGTCAGAATTTAGGGAATATTTATGTTATGTTTTCTGAAGATACCAGTTGGCCATCAACTGGAAAATTTGCTAATTCTCCGTCATCAAATCGGCTTTTTCGTTCGATTATAAATGGTAATCAAACCGATTTTACTTACATAGACAATTGGGACACAGACACTGATGGGGATTATGTGACTTGGAATGACGGGGGCGGTGCGGGTTCAGTCTATAGTAACTATGCTAGCTGTGTTCCTGATAATGCTAACTCTCTTCCCGTAAATCTATTGAGCTTTACTTGTCTCCAAATTGAAAATTACGTGCAAGTGGAGTGGAAAACAGCTTCTGAAGAGAATAATAGTCATTTCACAGTGTATCGATCTTCGGATGGGCGAGAGTGGCATGAAATAAGAATGTTATCGGGAAAGGGAACCACTAATGGACTTACATCTTATTCAATTACCGATACACCGCCATACTCGGGAAGGTGGTATTACCGATTAAAGCAAACTGATTTCAACGGTGAGTCTGAATTTTTTGAAATTATATCTATTCAATTCAAAACCGAAGACTCCGAATTGAAAATTTTTCCAAATCCAGCCAGCAATGTGTTGAATATAAGGAGTACTAATTTGATTGAAGAGATATGGGTGATTAATAGTTATGGAAATATGACTACTAGAAAGCCTGTGTCAAGGGTTGATCAAGTAAGCACTTTCTCAATAGCTGATTTGCCGCCTGGGGTGTATCATTTAATTATTTTTGACAAATCAGGTCAGCGCCAAAAGGTCAAATTTATGGTAGATAATTAATTATTACCGCTGGAAGTTTAAATGAAAATAGAGTTTTCGGCTTCAGGTAAAAAAAAATCCGGCAGCTCATCATATGATGTTGAACTGACGGATGATTAATTATTTTGTATGCCTAAGGCGATTACTTCATTTTACTCAATTGCTCTTCTCCAGCTTTATTGATAGCGTAATCGCGCCATTTTTCATATTCTTCTGCATCCATATTTTTTTCTGCAGCACCTGCCGAAGGAGGGGTGAAGCTAAAGCTTGATTCCCACCATTGACGGGCATATTCTTTGGCTTGTTCTTTATCAATTTCAAATTGGCTGACCTGACCGTCACCCAATAACCAAGGTTTTTCTTGGCTGCTGTATTTTTGAAAAATCATTGTGCGCATTTTGGTACCCATTTCGTCATTTCTTTGAAAATGAGCTTTTGAATAAGCCAGTGTTTCAGGCTCTATCATTTTGTTATCCCAAAAGCGTTTTGATTTAATAATCTGTGCGGATGTAAGAAGATAGCCTTCACCGAATTCTAATAGTGAGCCTTCTAAATCACAAGATCTAGCAGGTTTCTTCTTTTTCTTTCCGAAACTAAATAATCCCATTGTTGTTTGTTTTGAATTTTGATTTAACCGTTCGCAATATGCGAAGAAAAATATAATTTATTGTTGTCGCCTAGGGTAAACGACATTGATAAGCTGCTATTGTGAAATTAACTTTCAGCGGATTTTAACTCATTTACAAGGTCGATATAAGCTTTCATTGCATTCTCTTTGCTTTCACCTTTAAATTTTTCCCACGCATTGTATTTGGCAGCAGCTTTAAAGTCGAAACCGCCCGGTCTTTCAGTATCGTTGTCTCCGTGGGTAGCTTGTTTGTAAAGGGCGTACAGCTTTAAAAGTTGTTCGTTGGATGGACGTTGGGTAAGGGTGTCCACTGTTTTTAATGCATTCTGAAATGCTTCGTTTGATTCCATTCCGATGTTATTTATATAAATTTGAAGTCTAAAATTATTGAATCTTCAGCGATATGCAATTAAGAAAATGGGGCGAAATGATTTTAAAGAGCTCGATAGCGATTATCGCCTTCATGGGTTCGTTTTCTTTTGCTCAGGCTCAAGATTTTTATGATGTTAGTTATAAGGCAGGGCCTGTTTTTAAAATTGTTAGTCCGAAAATTAGAATCGATAGCGATTACGTCTGTATTCCGGAAGAAGGAAATGAGATTGGCTACCAGTTTGGCTTGTTTGCTAAAGTAAGGGTGAATAATGTTTATGTACAGCCTGAGTTACTTTTATCTACTGCCCAAAGTAGATTGGATTTCTTGAATTACGATGGTGTAGTTGGATTTAATCCTAGTGCTGACTTTGAATTTACCACACTCGAAATTCCGCTTTCGATTGGTGTTAATATTGGCAATTTGAGGTTAGATACTGGCCCCGGTTTTAGTTTAATGCTTTCTGGAAACGAGTATTTTTTGAATGAAAGGATTAACGTAACTCAAGAATATAATCAGATGACCATTCTGTGGCGGCTTGGTCTTGGGCTTGATATCAATCACCTGCTGCTTGATTTTAAATATGAATTTGGCTTGAGTAAAACTGAAGAGAGTTTATCCCGACTGATTGAGAGAGAATTGGTGCCTAAACAAAGCCAATTGGTTTTCAGTATTGGCTACTCAATTCTTAGGGATTAGCGGCTTTTTAAAAAGCCCAGCTCAGTTTTAAACTTAGGTCGAAATTTGCCGACCAAGCTGTTTCTTTTTTGTTCGATGAATAACTTAAATCAAACCATTCCCAAAAGCCGGGTTGTTTGATGTAATTTTCAGGTATTGAAGGGTAGGTAACTTTTCTATGCCTTAACCCTATACCAAAATAGGTTTCAACAACAAAGCCTCGGGTTAAATAATACTGTAATCCAATATGGGGGGTGATGGAAACGAATTGTTTATTAATTCTGGTTCTTTCTCTAAAGTGAAATCGCTGATTAGGTATTGGCTCGGTGTAATAGCTGATGTCGGCATCGTTTTGCTTATAAAAGAACTCGGCTGCTATTCCTGAATACCAACGTGTGTTTTCATGGTTTCTGAAAAAGTACTTTTCCTCCAATACTATTTTATATCCCTTACTATTCCTGGCAAAATCATTGTCTCTGCTTAAAAAGTAAGTATAGCTTAGTTGAGTGCCAAACTTACTTCCGTGCAATCGCTCGTAGCTTACTTCAATTCCAGGGTGATATCCTATTACCATTGATAATGGATTGAATCCAACTTTATTTTTTCTGTATAACAAAGTGCTGTCCATAGGGAAGTATGGCGTATAAGCATTACCCGGTTTATTCAGGTCAATAAACACTTTCCTTGGGTATTTCCATTTCTTGCCTGTGATTTCATCCACTAAAAAGCCAGAAAAATAAGGACTGAATGTGTTAAGCCAATAGACAGGCGCTTTTTTAGGGAGAATATGTACTTGCTTGGTTTTCTCTTCAGTAAAAATTGATACTGTAATAGGCTCTTTGCTATTTTTGGCTACAAAAGTAACGGGGTCGCTCAGTTTGTTAATAATGGTGTCGCCTTCATAGATATAGTTGACCGCTTGGTCGGACTTTATACTTACTTGCGAATAATTGCCATTAATGACTGTAGCACAAGAAGAAACTAGCCATACGAGGCTAATTAGAAGGGTAGTATTACGCATACAAAAAGTATGGGGTTTTAAAAGTCTAAATTTCGTCTAATATAGAACTTCCTTCCGAAATATCTCCCGAGGCCGACTTCCAAGCTTCGTGTAGCCTAATTTTGCCATTACTAAGTATTTCTGGGCGTGAATAGCACATGCCTTTTGATACTTCTCCCTTTTGATTTACTTGGTGGTAATGCATTTCGATATACCCTTGGTCATCAACTAATCCTGATATATGCCCTTTAACCACCTGTCCCCCTTGGTATTGAGCACTAAGAACTGATCCTTCCTGTATATATTCAAAAACTGTTTCGCTCGAAATTTCGCAGTTTACTGTATTTATTACAGCTCTGAATTTGCGCTTATGATAGTTCATTGAGGTATTCGGTGATGATGTTAGGGTACAATTAATGAAAATATCTTTACAGATATTGTGCTCCTATTAAATGATAAAAGAAACTTAATATTGAAGTTGATTTGCGGGTAGTACTAAAATCACTTGAGTTGCATTAAAGTTATTGTAAATGAAAAGGAGCAAACCACATTGATTTGCTCCTTTTGTATTCTGAAAATAGTGTTTTGCGTCAAGATTTTTTCACAGCCGCAAAGGCCTTCAGTCTTTCGTCTTTTAAAGCCCCGTTAGAAAAGAAAGACATGCCCTTGGCTCCACCTGCTTTGGCGGCAGCTATGGCTTGAGCAATTTCTTCTGGTTTCATTTCTGGTAAATAAACACCTGTATGTAGAGGGAATTTACCATTCAAATCATTCACGCCTTGTTGCGTAGCATATTCAATCCAAGGAATGTCTTCTTCATAGAAGTTGTGGTAAATCATAGGGAACACAATGTCCAAATCCCATTCGTTCCAAGACTGGCGCACGAGTTTTCTGGCCAATTCAGGGTAAGGGAATACTGCTGCCGACATTTTTTTACCCTCAGCATGTACTGCTGCCGAAACTTGATTTACCAGTTTAGTAATACTGTCCCATCTGTATTTTCTCCACTTTTCATCTTGACTCGGGTCTTCTAAGCTGTCGGGTCTGTATCCATTTTCTGCTTCGAAATTACCTTGGCAAGTTTCGCAATAGCAGAAGTCATATTCGGGCATTTCGTGGTCTTGTACTAAGTCGTATTTAGCCCAAAGCCCTTTGGGAAGAATGACATCGCAATAGCGAACATAGTCTAAATGAATGGCCGAAAGCCCTTCAATATCGCAATGCGACACCATGAAATTCTTCACATATTCTTGCACTTCTGGTTTGGAAGGGCAAAGCCATTGGTAATAACCTACATAGGGGTTTACATCAAGACTCGATTCTCCATTTCTGCTCACGGCATACCATTCCGGATGCGCTTGTGCTTCGGTGTCGCCCGGGCGGTTCATGGTCCAAAGCCAAGCATGTACTTCTTGCCCAAGCTCTTGTGCTATCGGAATTAGTTTCTCTAGCATTTGTCGTCCACCACCAATTATAAGCCCGGTTATTCCTGCTTCGCGAAGCCCAGTTAATTCTGTTTTCCAGTCGGCTATGGTTTTTTCATTGTTGCCATCTACCCACACCCAGTATTTAAAATCTTCTTCAGTAGAATTGGCAGTTCCGCACGAAGTAAGTAGGGTAGGTGCCAGCATAAAGGCTGCTGAACCGAGGCCAATGTTTTTTATAAAGTCGCGTTTTTTCATGGTTTTATTTCTTTCCAGATTCTACCTGTTTCATTAATGAACCAAGTTGCATCTGTCGTTTGTGCTTTTAATAAATAGGTCTGTTCCGTAGTGTTCAAGGTGAAGTTTACTTCGGTTGATCGTCCCACTTTCTTAGGAAGGTTAAAATTTTTGAGTGATTGATCAAATACTTTATGTTCTCTTCTGAAATCAATTTGAGCTCGATGAAAATAGTAAAGCACTTGCCTTATTTCCTCTTCGGCTTTATTAACTTTTATAATACTAAAGCCTTCATCAAGCACATTTTTGTCTGAAAACTGAACAATGCCCCAAAACTCAGGTTCGTGCATGGCAATGGCCCTTTGTGGCGACCATACCCAATTATGTTCTGGTAGGTTTTTGCCTGTTTTAGAATCTTTCTGTTTTACATATTTTCCATCCATAACTTCGGTCTTCCATTGCACGCGCGAGAAATTCAAACGCCATTGGTCACCATTGTTGGGCGGGGCTTTCATGCTGGTGGCTTCGCTGAGGGCATCCCACGGAATGGCCACTTCAACTGACCAGCCTTGGTCTTTATCACTAGGGTCGTTTAGGGTTCCGTTGACATGGACTGCGGACTTTAGTCCGTGAATGTCCCAATGGTCTATGGCGTGTCCGCCATTGCGGTAAGGGCGGGTGAGTAGTAAATCCCAAACAGTATTGAAGGCATTTACTTCAAATTCGTAATAGTTATGAGTATCGCCATCTGGGTCAATAAAAATCTCGAAATCATTGTCGTAGAATATCACGGCATCGCGTTGGGTGAGTTTAGCCCAAACCTGTGGTTCTTCCATTTCAGCATAAAAATAGAAGTAGTCGTTATCCCAGAGCATTTTCATTCGGGTATCGAAATAAGGCTTGGGTTTCTTGTTTCCCTCAATGTCTATAAAAGTATCCGTCCATGGCGCTGCCTGCCAAGCATCTTCGTTTGCCAAACCATCAATTTTGAGAGTAGTGCTTGTTTTATGACTTAGGTAAGATCGCCCTTCGATAAACTGAAATTGGGCTTTGACCATAATGCAATGACCAAAAAGAATTACGAAAAATAGGAGATGTTTCAACTTCATAAATAAAAAAACCTCTTCCCGAAACGGAAGAGGTTCAATATCATAAATTCTTAAGAGTAATTAAAAAATGTCTACCCCAAAGTATGTTTTCAAAACAGTAATAATGAAAATGAATCCAAGAACAGCTGGAGCTAAGTAGCCTACAGCAAAATTCAGGTACTTCTGAAGGAAAGAGCCTTTGTAGTTTGGAGCACCGTGAGAGAGTTCTTCATCCAAATTGTGCTTTTTCCAAATATGTGCTGCAAAGAAAACTATCAAACAGCCACCCAAAGGCAGAAGCGTATCATTGGCTACGTTGGCAATAAAACTCAAGAAATCTGTAGCGGTTTCAGAGCCTGGGTAAGTAATAAAGTTGGAGAAGAAATCAGAGTAACCATTTCCTAACAAAGAAGGAATTCCGATCAAGAAAATAGCACCTGCTACCAACCAAACTGCTCTGCTTCTTCTTACATTTTTCTCATCTACTACATAAGCTACTGGTACTTCAAGTAGAGATACAGTTGATGTAAGGGCAGCAAAACAAAGTAGTACGAAGAACAATGTTCCTGCTATTGCGCCAAAAGTTCCACCAATAGTTCCGAAAATTTGAGGAAGCGTAACGAAAATTAGACCAGGGCCACTACCTACACCGTCCATAGTTCCTCCACTCATAAAACCAATTAGAGGGAAGATCATCATACCCGCCAAAACAGCAATACCCACATCGGCTAGCGTAATAAAGGCCGCAGCAGAAACAATATTTTCTTTCTTGTTTACGTATGAACCGTAAGTAATCAAGGCACCCATTCCCAAAGAAAGAGAGAAGAAAGCTTGACCCAAGGCATTGATAATTACCTCTGAACTTAGTTTAGAAAAATCAGGAATTAAATAGAATTTAATACCGTCCATTGCATTTGGAAGGGTTAAAGAATAGCCTACAATCAGCAAAATCATGATTAACAGTGAAGGCATTAGGAACTTAGCCGCCTTTTCGATACCACCTGAAATACCTTTAGACACTACAAAAGCAGTAGTAGCCATAAATACCATTCCGTAGGCACCTACTTTAAATACATCTTGAACAAATTCGCTGAAATGATCTGCGATAGCAAAGTTTCCAATGGCCATTTCATACACATAGCCAAAAGCCCAGCCCGCAATTACGTTGTAGAAAGAAAGAATAAGGAAGCCACTGAAGATTCCCATTTTCCCTACAAAATTCCATTTTTTAAAGCCTAAGGCATTGAATGCGCCAACAGGGTTTTTTTCGGTTTTTCTACCAATAGCGATCTCGGTAACCATTACCGGATAACACAATACAAAGCAAAAAATAAGGTACATCATCACAAATGCTGCACCTCCTCCTTGTCCTACTTCATAAGGGAACCCCCAAATGTTACCTAATCCTACTGCCGATCCGGCTGCCGCCATAATGAAACCCAACCGACTTGAAAAACCTCCTCTTGTAGCCATATTTGAATAGTTTAAAACCCGAATATATGTGTTTAAATTAATCCGTGCCCCCCATTGGTCATAAAATCTTTCAGAAATTCCCTTACTGGTAGCCTTTACATAGATTTCGACCTTAATTTCGACTTATTGGCAGAAGAAGATAGAATAGAAGGTTAGAAATACGATTAAAATCCCTTTTTTTAGGGTTCAAAATTTAAACAAGCATGGAGCCTTTTTTTACTAACGATGCCATAGTTCTCGGTTTACTTCTGATTGTGATTGCCGCAGTATTTCACACTTCGCATTCTCCAAATCCTTTATGGAAGAAGTTTTACACTATTGTACCAAGTATTCTGCTTTGTTACTTTTTGCCTGCTTTACTCAATTGGCCTTTGGGTTTGATTTCGGGGGAAGAGTCGAACCTATACTTTGTAGCATCACGCTATTTATTACCTGCCAGTTTGGTTTTGCTTTGCTTAAGCATTGATTTAAAGGGCATTATTAATCTAGGGCCAAAAGCCCTGATTATGTTTTTTGCCGCCACCATCGGTATTGTGATCGGTGGACCGATTGCCATTTTATTTATTTCGGCCGTTGCCCCAAGTGTTTTAGATGTTGGGGGTGCCGAAGAAGTATGGAGAGGTTTAACCACTGTAGCGGGTAGCTGGATTGGTGGAGGAGCCAACCAAGCATCCATGAAAGAGATTTATGAAGTAAGCGATGAGCTCTTTTCTCAAATGATTGTGATCGATGTAATCTGCGCCAATATATGGACAGGCTTTTTGCTTTATGGAGCCAATCAGGCCAAAAGGGTAGACCGTTGGTTGAAATCGGATACAACGGCCATTGATGACTTAAAGAAAAGGGTAGAGGATTACCAAGCAAGTATTGCAAAAGTGCCTACTCTCACCGAGGTAATGACTATTCTGGCCGTAGCTTTTGGGGCTACTGCTTTGGCGCGTTGGGGAGCAGATTCTATTCAGCCCGTGATGGAAAGAAATATTGACTTTTTGAATAAGTACAATTTGACATCACTTAACTCAGACTTCTTTTGGTTGGTCGTTATTGCTACTACCATTGGGGTTGGTTTGTCATTTACTAAAGCTAGAAAACTAGAAGGTGCGGGCGCTAGCCGTTTAGGCTCAGTATTTATCTTTATTCTGGTGGCTACTATTGGCATGCAAATGAATATTCGCGAAGTGTTTGATAATCCAGGGCTGTTTGCCATTGGTATCAGCTGGATGCTCGTTCATGTGATCATTATGATTGTAGTAGCGAAGATTATTAAAGCGCCTTTCTTCTTTGTGGCGGTTGGTAGCCAAGCCAACGTGGGTGGAGCCGCTTCGGCTCCAGTGGTGGCTTCGGCATTTAGCCCAGCTTTAGCCCCAGTAGGAGTGTTACTTGCCGTTTTAGGCTATGCACTCGGTACTTATGGCGCAATTCTTTGCGCTCAATTAATGGAATGGGTTTCGCCTTGAGGGGGGTTATCCTATAGCAAGTTTAACAACATCTTTCCATAAGTAATTGGGGATAGGTTCTTCTAGTTGCCATCTTATGCTCATAGGCTTAGAACCATAATGATCTAGATAGTTTACTTTGCCTATAAAAATATAACCCATTGTCGTTTTATGTTCGTTTTTAGCTTTTTCACGAACAAACAATAGAATTGTTTTACCTATGGTTCTATGCTTAATGTACGTCACTCCTTTACCCGAGTCAGCCCGAGTTTGATTTTGTGATTGCCAATGAAATAAGGATTCACTGATTGCGTAGTCATCATACATGGTTGTTGGTGAAAAATCTTCTTCTGATTTTATGAGATCAACAAACAGTATTTCGGTATTAAGTTCTTTGTTTTCTGCTACACCTTCACGGTTGGATGACTGCTTATAGAAAGTGTTTAACTCAAAAGCAGTTAAAATTTGATCTCGAGTATATCTAGCGTGAATTTTTAAAGGTTGTTTGAAAGGTAGATCAATTGATGTTTCGTTAAAATCTATTTTATCTAATAATAATTCGAGTACCTCCATTATTTCATTTACTAAAACAGGGCTTTCACCAATCGAGTTAATGCTAGTTTCTAGGTCTGTGAATCCAGCTGCCTTTTGCCAGACGTCATAGTGAAGCATTAGGAGCATTTTCTGCTCAACCTCATTATAATCCGAGATTGAAATTTTGAATTCTGATTTCGCAATTCGGAGAAGAAACCTAAAGTAGGAATGAGAGTTGGTAGAAAGCCATTTGTTTCTAATTGCCGTCAGTATGTTTTTTTCTATTCCAGATGAAAAATCTGGCAGTTTACCTGCTAATTGGCAGAGTCTGCTCCAACAGTCCTTTTTATAAATAACCTCGATTGGTATATGCGTGAATTCTATGAAATTTTTAAGTGTTAAAGGTAGACTACTTTGATGTTCAAAATTAGCAATTCTAAGTATGATTTGATTTCTGTTTAGCGATGTGGCATTTTTGATATTATCAAGGATGTACTCTTTCGCCTTCTTTTCTAGAACTATTGAGCAGCCTAATGGAAGTTGTGGGAAGTTATTCTCAACTTCTTTTTTTACGGATGAATTTGTTTTACCTATTAGAGCTCTGAATTTTCCTTCAAAATCATACTCTGGTCTAGCGTTTGCAACAAAGTCGAGAACGGTTAAGCAGTCTTTGTTATCAGCTAACCTCAAGCCTCTCCCTAACTGTTGTAGGAAAATGGTAAGACTTTCTGTTGGTCTCAAAAATAAAACTGTGTCAATTTCAGGAATGTCGACACCCTCATTGAAAATATCAACTACGAACAAATAATTGATTTCTTTCTGTTGAAACTTATATCTGAGGGTTTCTCTTTCGTTATTATTTTCACTTGTTAAATAAGCAGCCTTGAATCCAGCTAGTGTAAATTTTGCGGCCATGTACCGTGCGTGTTCAATGGTTATACAAAAACCAATGGCTCGCACTTCATTTATGTCTTTAGTGTACTTCTCTAAATTGTGTATTATTTCTCTAACTCGTCTATCGTTGGTAGTATATAAATCACTGAGTTCGCTAATCACGTATTTCCCTTTCGCCCATTTGACGTTTCCTAGGTCAACGCTGTCTGTAATTCCGAAATATTGAAAAGGACACAGGAGTTTCCGATTCAATGCTTCAGGTAATCTTATTTCTGCCGCTATACGGCCGGAGAAATCTGAAAGAATATCTGAACCATCCATTCTTTCAGGTGTAGCGGTAAGCCCAAGTAAAACTTTTGGTTCGAAATGATTTATGATTGGGCGGTAACTGGATGCTGAAATATGATGAACCTCGTCAATAATAATGAAGTCATAATATGAAGAACTTAATGTTAGAGTATTAATCTGTTTATTCAGAGTTTGAACTGAGGCAAAAACATGCTCGTTGTTAATAGGTTCAAGGCCGTCAACCCATAACTCCCCCAAATTATTATTCTTTAAAATCCCTCTAAAAGTGCCTAGTGCCTGTGTCAGAATTTCTTTTCGATGGGCTACATATAAGAGTCTAGCTTTTGGGTTTTTTTCGATAAACTGTTTAAAATCAAAAGCTGAAATAACCGTTTTACCTGTTCCAGTCGCTGCAACTAATAAGTTTTTAAATCTTTTATGAACAAACCTCTCAACTTCTAATTTTTCAAGAATTTCCTTTTGGAAAGGGTAGGGTTTTAAATCGAAAAATGAAACAGAAGTGTTGGGTAGATCAATTGATTTTCCATGATTTAAAGCTTCACTTAATTTAACTCTATTTTTGTTGTTATCGAAAGTTTCGAACTCGGGATTCTCCCAATAGGACTCGAAAGTTTTTTGAAACTTGTCTATGATGTGACCTACTTCTTTAGACGTTACTTTTAGATTCCATTCTAAACCATCAGTTAATGCCGTTCTTGAGAAGTTTGAGGAACCTATATACCCAGTATGAAACCCAGTGTTTCTGAAAAATAGATACGCTTTAGCATGCAGTCGTTCATTTCTAGTATTATACGAGATTTTAACCTCAGTATTATCTAAGCTTGCGAGTAGCTGAATTGCTTTTAGATCTGAGGCTCCCATGTATGTGGTAGTAATGACACGTAACTGACCACCTCTTTTTATAAATTCATCAAATTCCCTTTTGAGAATGATAACACCTTTCCACTTTATAAAAGAAACCAAAAGGTCTACTCTATTGGCAGATAAAATCTCCTTTTTTAATTCGCTTTCTAAGGATAAACCAGTATTTCCTCCAGTGAATAGTTCACTATGAGTTAATCGGGTATAAGGAGTTATCTCTTTAAGGTGCAACTCTAAGTTTGAAAAGTGAGTATCAATTCTTGAAAAGACAGCTTTTAATATTTTTCCTTCTGTATCAATCAGGTTATCATTGAAGTCCTCATTTTTCAATTCATCTTTTAGAAAGAGAATAATTTTGTTTGCAATATTTATTTGTTGCTCTATAGCATGCTCGCCATTAATTAGATTGAGAGCGTGGTGTATTGTAGCGGCAATATGTTTTGACAGGAATGTAGCAGCCTCAGCCTTATCTAGTTTCGAAAGTTTATATATAAAAGTGTCCCTATCGAGCTCGTTTAATTTGGTTGAAATGAGCTGAGTGACTAATTCTTCGTATATGCCTTGGTTCATTACTCTATCTTTTAAGATAGGCTCAATCTACCAAATCCATTTAGTAAAACATGATGAAAAGAATGATAAGTATTGTGATTGGTGAAACGCCTTTGGTATAGGTAAACACTGAAATTAACCCTACCTACTCTCAATCTCCGCTTGTATCTTTTTACGGATAGGTAGAAAAACCAATAAGGGGAATACCACACCTGCAATTACGAGAAAGGGGATCAACTGATAGGCTTGTGGGTTATGTTTTACCAATGCAGTAACAACTAGTATAATCGCAGAGATGGCGGTTAAGACTAACATTAAGATTTGAAGCCTTTTAAAGTGCTTTTTCTTTTTCTCCAGCTCTTCTAATGTGTATTTCGAAAACTCATTTTGTGTAGACATAACAGTAAAATCAAATGCTGATGAAAATGGTTTAGTAATTATCAAGAATCTGAAAAAGCTCGTCCAGTTTTGGGGTTAGAATAATCTCTGTTCTACGGTTTTTTGCCTTGTTTTCAGGACTATCGTTTGCTACTACTGGAGTACTTTCTCCTCGGCCCGAAGCCGTGATTGCCGTAGGGCTTACGCCACCTTCTACCAATATTCTAACAATAGAAGTAGCGCGCAGCACGCTCAAGTCCCAGTTGTCGCTCATGTATTGTGTTTTTCTAGAGAATGGAACATTGTCGGTATGGCCTTCTACCATAATATTAATGTCGGGATTGGTTTTAATGGCATTGGCTAACTGTTGTAAAGCACTTACACCTTTTTGGTCAACGGCTATACTTCCAGTTCCGAATAATAATTGCTCGGCCAAAGAAACATACACCTTACCGTTTCTTACTTCTACTTTTAAATCGTCTTCATTAAAGTTGAGAAGCGCATTGGTTACTTTGTTTTTTAAAGCCTGCACAGCCGCTTCTTTGTCAGAAATTAGCTTTTCTAGTTCGGCTACTCGGGCTTCACGCTTGCTTAAATCTTCAGCCAGTTCTTCGTTTCTCTTTTTTTGAATGTTAAGGTCTTCTTCCATTGCCAACAATCGCTTTTGCTGACGCGCCAAATCTTGGTTCAACTGACCGCTGTTGGTCAATAGGTTTTCATACAATCCTTTAATTCTGCCGTGTTCAGAACGCAGGGCTTTTAGCTCCTTATCAATAATATCAAAGTCGTTTTGTAAAGCATTTTTTTCGGTGGTTAAATCATTGAGCTGAACTTCCAAACGATTGATTTTTTCATTGGCTACGGCAAGCTCCCTTTCCAATTGAGCTTTGTCTGAGGCTAATCCGTTTTTCTCGGCCATTAGGGCATCAAAATCTTTTTTTGCCACACAAGAAGATAAAGAAAGAACTATAACAATTGAGAAGTAAGAAAGAAGCTGTTTCATAGCATAAGGTTTAGGGGGCAAATATGTATAATCTGAATCAGAAAATCACGGACATTAACGATGGACGGCCTTAAAAAGATTGTGCTGCATGCATAATAATTTATATCTTGGTAATCGAAGCAAAAGAGACTATGAGAACAGACGGAATGCTCAAAGAAGGAGCACTAAAAGATCAGACTATAATTGTAACGGGTGGAGGAACTGGCCTTGGCCGTGCCATGGGTACTTATTTCTTAGAATTGGGTGCAAATTTGGTAATCACCAGTCGTAAGATTGACGTACTGGAACAAACAGCCAAAGAAATGGAAGCCCAAACAGGTGGAAAAGTTTTGGCCGTTCAGTGCGATGTTCGTGATTACGAACAAGTAGAGAATGTACTGAAAGTAACCGAAGAGCGTTTTGGTCAAATTCACGCACTTTTGAACAATGCTGCTGGTAACTTTATCAGTCCTACCGAGCGCCTTTCCAACCGCGCTTTCGACACCGTAATAGATATTGTATTAAAAGGTACTACCAATTTCACCTTGGCTTTGGGTAAAAAATGGATCGCCAATAAACAACCAGGAACCGTACTGAACATAGTAACTACTTATGCTTGGACAGGCTCTGGCTATGTTGTGCCATCGGCTTGTGCTAAAGCTGGTGTATTGGCCATGACTCGCTCATTGGCAGTAGAATGGGCCAAATATAAAATTAGAATGAACGCGATTGCACCAGGGCCATTCCCTACGGAAGGTGCATGGAGCCGTTTATTGCCAGGGGATTTGGTGAAGAAATTCGATCCAGCCAAGTTGGTGCCAGTTGGCAGGGTAGGAGAACATCAAGAATTGGCCAACCTAGCGGCTTATTTAATGTCGGATTATTCGGCTTATGTAAACGGAGAAGTGGTGACCATTGATGGCGGTGAGTGGCTACAAGGCGCTGGCGAATTCAGTCATTTAGAGAAAATTCCGCAAGAAATGTGGGACATGCTTGAAGCCCAGCGCGGAAAAAAGCAATAAGCCCCAAGCTACTTTGGGGCTACTGGAAAGCCAAGCGTAAAATTAAAGATATTGAGTTGTAGCGGATGTCTTTATGGCTCATTAAGATATTTCAAGAGTGACCAGCATGTTTTTGGTCACTCTTTATTTTTGCTATGCCGCTTGCGAAACAGCTTTTAAGCCTACTATTGATCCAATAAGTGTGATCATAAAGAAAACACGCCAAAAACTGGCAGGGTCTTTAAAGAATAGAATTCCTACCAAAGCCGTACCCACTGCTCCAATACCTGTCCACACGGCATAAGCAGTACCGATGGGGAGTGTTTGAGTTGCTTTGATCAGTAAGGTCATGCTTATGGTTAAAGCAATGAAAAAACCAGCATACCACCAATACACTTCATTTCCTGTTGCCTCTTTAGCTTTGCCCAAACAAGAAGCGAAGGCCACTTCGAACAAGCCCGCAATAATCAATAGAATCCAATTCATAATTCTGAAATTTTATGAAGGCAAATCTCAGTAAACTGAAACGCTAACGGTTATACAAATGATAAAAAAGAGAAGGGAGTTGCCGAATACTTGACCTGATTCTGCTGAGGCTCACTTGTGTAATACCTAGGTAAGATGCTATGTGTTTTAACTGTACTCGTTGAAGAAGGTCTGGGTTTTGGTTTAAGAGCTCCATATATCTTTCTGAAGCCGTTTTAAACTGCCTAGAGATTAACCTTTCTTCGGTTTTTATTAACTCTTGCTCTGCTAATTTTCTTCCCCAATTGGCAATATAAATATCTTGATCGAATAACTTTTGCAAGTGCTCTGATTGAATTTCATACAATTCAGAATCTTCCAGCAGTTCAATACTTTCATAGGCAGGTAATCCTTTCACATAGCTTTTCATGGAAAGCACAACGTCTCCTTCTTTTCCAAACCAAAAAGTAATCTCACCTTCGGGCTGCACAACAAAGGCCCTTACAATTCCTTTTTTGATAAATAGTAATTTCGGTTCAACCCGATTGGCTTTTAAAACTAGAGATTGCTTGGCTAATCTTACTTCGTTAATAATTGTAAGAAGTTTAGCCCTGGAAATAGGAGGGATTTGGTAAACGTTGTCGATGATTTGTTCAATGGTCATTTATTATTCAAAAGTAGGGAATAACATGAAAAAATAGGCACGCTCCGCTTACACAGAGCGCACCATGAACAAAACAACCACTATAAATCAACCTTTAAAGAAAGGATGATGTTTCTTCCGGCAGCGGTAATACCCGAACTGTACGGGCGGTAACGCTGATCGGTAATGTTTTCTACCCCACCGCTAATGGTCATGCCGTTGGATAGTTTGTAAAGTGCTTTGAAATTAAGTGTGTACCAGCTTGGCGAATAAGGGTTACCATTACTGTCGGCAGCATACATGTAATCTTTACCTTTTTCTTCAGCTGGCATATCATCGAAACTTACTTCGCCACTGTACATGGCATACAAATCCATTTTAAGGTTTTGATGATTGTAAGTGATTTTAGTTACACCAAACGAAGGAGCCGCATGTCTCGATGGGCTTAATGTACTATCGTCAAGTTCTTCTTCTCCATGCTGAAAGTTGTAGCGCGAAGAGAAGCCAAAACCAGAATCAAATTTAAATTCAATGCCAGCCTGAATGCCATATACTTTTGTATAAGCAGCATTCTGAACCGCCTGAACTTGGCTCAGTTCACCATCGTACATAATCTCATCCTGCCCATTTAGGGTGAAATCTCTTCTCACCAAGGCGTTTTCTAATCTGGTATAAAAACCTGTAACATCAACTCTGATAGATGAATTGAAAATCTTAGCAATTCCCAATTCAGCATTATAGGCATATTCAGGGCCTAATTCTGGGTTCGGAACAACTACAGCACCAGGCTCAGAGTCAAACACTTTTCCCGCGTCATCTACATTTGGCGACCTAAAACCAGTAGATAAATTGGTAGAAATTGTCATGTCTGTTTCTGGGTTGAACACCAAGCCTAAACTACCTGTAACAGCACCATTCGAAATTTCAGCGGTTTCAAAAGGAAAAGGATAAAAACGTGTATCGAACTTAGCGTCTAACTTAAAGTAGTTGTAGCGCGTTCCTGCCTGAACCAGTAGTTTCGGTGAAATCCGGTGTTGCAACGAAGCATACAGTGCATATGATGCCCAAGAAGACTGCGGATAGCGGGCAGGACCTTCAAATACATCGCCAGTCGTAATGTCCTCATCTGTTCCAGTTGAGTTAACGTCATCATAAACAGCTTCGAAACCATAAAACAGTTCTGTGCCTGTTTTTAGGGCTTTGTCAAGGTCAAGGTTGAAAGAGTAGGCGTTTACTTTTTCTACCCTCGAAGCTCTTGTCGGCTTGTTAAAATCTCTGTCGATTCTACTTTCTTCAAAGAACTGATGTGCTAAGCGAACAGTCATTTGGTCATATAAGTGACTGTCACCTTGATGGGTGGCTGTTATATTATTCATTAACCAAACCTGCGGTCCGTATTGCCATTCTGCACTTCTTGGTAAACCCCCTCGGGTTCTGATCAATCTGTCGTAACGAGAATAGTTTGACGTGGTAGAATAGTGTAAGCCATACACCAAATCCCAGTTTGCGTTTGGTTTGAACCGTACTTTCTGCATCAAATTGGTTTGTTCATACCCCGTTGGCTTCTGAACTAATGGATCCTCATTTGCCACCATTACGTCTACTCCATTTTGGCGCTCCACATAAAATGGTCTTAAATAATCATCTGGGCCATTGGTACCCATTCTCAAATCTCCAAAATTGGAATTCGAAAAACTGGTTACCGAAGCCCATTTGTTCCAACCAACATTGATGTCGAAGTGAGTTGTTTTCTCACCGTTTGCTGATGAGTATCTTGCTACAGCGGCACCTTTCACTAATGTTTCAGAGGTGTGAGATAATTGTGGGTTGAGTGTTCTAAAACTCATTACTCCACCAATCGCGTCACTACCATACATAACAGAACCTGGACCAAACAGAATTTCAGCGCTTTCTGTAGCAAAAGCATCGAGAGAAATTACGTTTTGTAAATTCCCGCTACGGAAAATGGCGGTGTTCATTCTAACGCCATCTACTGTAATCAATAAGCGATTAGTAGAAAAGCCTCGAATCATAGGACTACCGCCTCCTAGTTGACTTTTCTGAATAAAAACATCTCCAGTGCTACCGAGTAAATCGGCTGCCGTTTGAGAGTTTTGCAATTGTATATCTGAAGGTGTAATGGTTTTAATTTTGTTAGGAACATCTTGCCGGTCTTGATGCCAACGGTTGGCCGAAACCACCACATCGTCCATAGATAACTTAGATGCAACTAATTCTACAGTAAAGTTGGTTTGGGCAAGAATGGCATAACTCACTATTGCTTTTTCGTAGCCCAACATTCTTACTTCGATAATTTCAGCACCTTCAAAGGCTGTAATATCTGCTTGACCTTTAATGTTTGTAACCACAAAGGCCCTGGGTGAATTGCTCGCCAAAGTAGCTAACTCCAGCGGTTCACCAGTATTTTTGTCAATAATGGTAACTGTTTGCGCTATTCCTGAAAGGGTACATAGCACAAAGCACCACATGAATAAATATTTCTTCATTGGTAAAATAGAAAATGATGTATAAATTTTTACTCAGCCATACAGGCTTTTAACACATAGAATAGACTTCCATGATGCTTTAGTTAAAGCAATATTTATACATTATAGCGTGGGGGAGGGCCATCCACACCTTGCGACCTAGGGTCGTAGGTCATTTCTATCTCGAAAAATTGAGTGGAAACAATCGGTTTAATAAAAGTTGTGGATTGCACACTTGGCTGGATGTAGAGTGCTTTAACCAAAGAGACCACCAATTGACTATCGTCTTGCTGATCTGATTTTCCACCAAAGTGAAGTGCAATTAGTTCGTTGAGTTTGTGGTTAACTATTGACTCTAGTTTATCCCAATAGGCATAAAAGTAGGTGGTGTCACCTTTTACTTCTCGGGAAATAATATCGTACATCTGATCCTTATATTCGAACTCGCCATCGTGTTCCCAACGTAAATCAGACTTCATTTGAGCCTCTGTAAAGGCGAGGTGAACCATTTCTACAGGGTTTTCTTCGTTTGCTATTGCTAGGGCAGCATGTTGCTTTGCTTTTGCTCTTTCCATTTCAAGAAATAGGTAAGTGCCTCCGAATGGGAGGGTAAGCAAAGCGAGCAATATGGTGGCAATAGTAGCTTTCAACGGATTAACAGATTCATAAATGTAACCTTATCAAAATCAAATTTCGAATCTTTTGTATGAAATGCGTGCTTGTTATAGGCTTGGTTCAAAATATGGATAACTGGGAAAACTAGTAAAATAGAAGGTGCTATTTTTCTTCGAAGTCAATTTTATAAAGAATTAAACCTGAACCCGGAGCTACCTGAAATATTTCTTTGGTGTGCTTACCTTTTAGTGAAAGACTAATTTCCTCCAAACTGGTTTCCCCTTTGCCAAGAAGAAAAAGTTGGCCTACCATCATTCTTATTTGGTGTCTTAAAAAACCTGCTGCCTTTACTCTGTATATGTAGCTTTTGGTAGGGAAGAAGTTGGCCTTAAACTCTTGGTTCTCTTCAATTCTAGAAAAAAGTATTTCTCGTTGAGTAATGGTGTCTTCTTTAGGTCTTTTACAATAGGCTTTAAATTCATGTATACCTTCAAATAATTTGGCGCCTTCTTTCATCAACTCAAGGTTTAATTCCTCAGGTACGGTTGTTATAAAAGGGGCGCTAAAAGGATGTGGTTTTTCACCAAAAGCGAAAAGGTAAATGTACTCTTTGGTACGAGGTGATTTGATAATATTAAAACCCGAGTCTACTTTTTTGATGCCAATTGCTTTGATGTCTGGCGGCAGATTGAGGTTTGTTCTATGTAAAAAATCACTTTCGTCTTGAATTGGCTCATGAAGAAAAAGCTCAAAGGCATTGTCTAAGGCTGAAACTTTAGAGTCGGTACGGCTACTGCCCATGGTTTTGAAGTCGCGGTGTCCGAGCACAAAAGCCAAGGTGCGGTCGATCATGTAGTGAATGGTTTTTACCTCTGGTTGTTTTGCCCAGCCATGAAACCTAAAGCCTATATATTGAATATGAATGAGGTAAAAGTGTTGCGCCTTCATTCCGCGAAATTAAGATAATTTGGTAGATGGTATTGGTACGACCCCGCTGGGGTCGGGAGATGATCCTATTGCATTGTGGTTTTTCTATAAAGATATGACCCCGCTGGGGTCGGTTATGACGAATAAAGCCGGCTGAGCATCCCATCGGGATGCCACATTTATAGCAATGAGATGTTTGAACAAGCCAGCAACCCTGAAAGGGTTGAACCTATTCTATTCGTCCAGCCAGTCGAATAGGTATTCATCTTTGAATTCAATTTTATATTTATTTAAAAATTCAATGTATTCTTCCTTGAAGGTCTTTTTTCGATGATGGTCTTTTTGGTTCATGATATAAACGATTACCTTATCAAGGGCAGAGTGGCTATAAGAAAATGCGCCAAATCCGCTCTGCCATTCAAACTTCCCTTTTACATGTCCATGTTCGTTGATCCATTTGTTAGAGGCTTTTTTGACTTCTCTCACTAAATCTGACAAACAACAGGTTGGTCTCATTCCTATCAAAAAATGAATGTGGTCGGGCATTCCATTAATGGCAAGCATCTTTTGCTCCTTATTCTGAACAATCCCGGTGATGTATTTATATAAGTTATCCTCCCAGGCCCTCAGAATCAGGCTTTGGCGACCATTAACAGCGAAGACCACCTGAATATAAATTTGGCTGTATGTTCCTGTTGACATTTGAAACCAATTCTAGTTTTACTTCAGGGGCTATCTGAACAGCCCCTTTCTACAACTCCTTAATTCGGAT
This sequence comes from Roseivirga seohaensis subsp. aquiponti, assembly GCF_001267955.1. Taxonomy (NCBI): domain Bacteria; kingdom Pseudomonadati; phylum Bacteroidota; class Cytophagia; order Cytophagales; family Roseivirgaceae; genus Roseivirga; species Roseivirga seohaensis. The sequence continues at coordinate 42,609 of NZ_JSVA01000002.1, read as the reverse complement.
ATTTCTAAAATAGACTTCATCTCCGTGGTTTTGAAGACTAATGCGGCCTGTTTTTGACTTGGCGTAAAACTCATATTTCGCCCATTTACCTGCTTCTTTGCGTTCATACCAATCTTCGCTGCCTTCTTCAAATTCTAATATTTTTTCATCATTCAGCCAGTGTTCTACATGTCCATCCTTGTAAACAATTTTGATTTTATTCCATTCCATAAATGGATTTGGCTTTTTAGTTTCGGAAGGAGCATGCATTGCGTAGTTAGCGCCCACCATTTTATTGGCTTCACTTTCAGATCTAGAGAATTCATCGTCAAGTAATTGAAATTCTGGGCCTGTTAAGTAGTCGTGTCCATTACCTTCTAATTGCACCACATGGTAGAAAATACCACTGTTTCCGCCTTTCGAGATTTTGTATTCAAGCTCAAGTTCAAAGTTGCTGTAATCTTCAGTAGTCATGATCGATCTATTGAAACCAGCATTCTTTTCTCCTAAACCTACGTTACAAGCAATTGTACCGTCTACAATTTGCCATTGTTCCATAATGGGTTCTTCTCCATACATTTCCCAGCCACTAAAATCGTTACCGTTAAAAAGCGAAATCCATTCTTCGGTTTGGTTGGTGTTGTTTATAGATTTTTCTTCGTTGCTTTTAGAGTTTCCGCAACTCACAGCTAAAAAGGTGACAAATAGAAAAACTAAGCTGTATTGACGTTTCATAGGTTGATTTTTTTTCGAGCCTCAAGATAAATAAATTATGAAATAAATTTTGAAATGCTTTGTTCTTACCGATATTGAACACAAATCCCGAAATACTAATAACTTAGGGGCGAGAAACAAATAGAATTATTAAGTAACATGAACATTTTTGTAGGCCGGTTGAGCTACGAAACCCAAGAAAGTAACCTGCGCGCGTTGTTTGAACAGATTGGTCAGGTAAAAAGCTTAAAGATCATCACCGATCGTGAAACCGGTAAATCCAAAGGATTCGCTTTTGTAACCATGGCAAACAGAGAGGATGGCCAAAAAGCCATTACTCAGCTGGATGGTACATCTTTAGACGGAAGAAATATTTCTGTTTCTGAAGCTGAAGACAGAAAATCAAATGAACGTAAACCTGCTGGTGGCCAGGGTGGTCAGAGACCAGAGTTTAAGCCCAGACGAGAAGAAAACCGAGAGGAAGACGATTTTGATGGTGGAGGTAGACCAGAGAAAGGCGGGCAAAGTTTGGATTGGTCTGAAGCACCAACAAAAGGAACACCAAGAAAAAATGCGCCCAACAAAAAGAAAAAAGAATCTTTGAAGGGCAGAGGTGGAGATGATGATGGATTCAGAAAAAAGAAGATGCCACCAAAACCTTCTAAATCTAAAAAGAACCGTGGTTGGGGAGAAGATGATGATGACGATATCTTCGGAGACTTTAAGTTCTAAAGTGCTCTAATTTTAATATAACATAACTTGGTGTATTCTAGCTTTCTTGGCTTGCGTGCACCAAGTTTTTATTTTTCCACTTGCCCGTTTTATACCAACCTAAGGTGATTAAAGCAGGAATTACATTAGAAATCGGGAAAGACCACCATAGGCCATTGTAACCCAAAGCTGTGTGTGAGGATAAAAACCAAGCCACAGGGAATTGGATTGCCCAAATGCCTATTATGGTTAATATCATGGAAGAAATAGTGTTTCCCGATCCTCTCAGGGCACCTATGATCGACATTTGCAAACCCATAAAACCAAAGCTGAGAGATGTGATTTTGAGAAAATCAACACCCATTTCAACTACATGGTCATCACCTGTTAAAAATGCCCGCGTGAGTGGTTCAGCAAAAAGGAAAAATATTAACCCCACTATAGAAAGAGAAACGAAACCTATAACAGACGAGTAGTATGTAGTTTTCTCAGCCCTATCAATCCGTTTTGCGCCCATGTTTTGCCCTACTAAAGTAGTACACGCCTTTGAAAGACCTAAGCTGAGGATTACCACAAAGCTAATTAAACGAGAGCCCACTCCGTAAGCGGCCAACACTTCCGTACCGAAACGGGCTACCAAAACAGTCATAAGCGTAAGGCCTAAGGCCCTGGCCGAAATTTCGATTGAAGAAGGAAAACCGAGTTTAAATGCTTTTTTAAGTAATGGCCAATCGAAGGAAAAAGCCTTCATACTTAACTTAATTTCTGTTGTGCCTTTGAATAAAATGTACATACCCACTGCAATAGATAAAAACTGGGTTACCAAAGTAGAGACAGCAGCACCTGTTACTCCATAAGCTTGAATTGGCCCCCAACCATAAATAAATAATGGGTCGAGAAAGAAGTTAAGAAGCAAGGTGGCGCCATTGATATATAGTGGTATTTTCACTTCGCCAACACCTCTTAATAGCGATTGGAACATGATAAAACCAAAGTTGAAAATCAATCCAATAAAAATGGTGCGCTGAAAAAGGTTGGCTTCATCAAAAATAATTTCTTCTACCCCAACAATGTTCAGTATTTGTGGTGAAAAAATATAGGCAACAATAGATACAATCAATGAAATTAAAAAGGCCATCAAAAGGGTCTGCCGTGCTACATGGTTTACCATTTTAATATTCTTAGCGCCAGCGTATTGCGCTACCAAAATGGCACCAGCAAAGGCAAAACCTGAGCTGAGAGAAATCAACAGAAAGTTAATCGGAAAACTGATTGAAACTGCTGCTACAGCATTGGCACCTAATCTACCCACCCAAAATGCATCTACCAATTGATAGCCCGTTTGTAATAGGTTTACACCAATGATGGGCAAAGCCAGCATGGTGAGCGTTTTTAATATTGGGCCTTCGGTAAGTGATTTACGAGGGGATTTCATGTCTGTGCAAATCTAAATGATTAGACAAAAGATGTAAGCTTATTTAATCAAAGAATGCACTTGGAGTATAAAATTTTAAATAGAGAAAATAACTTGCTCACTCCTTTATAATAAGATTAAGGATATTTCTTAATTTCATTCTCCGGTTCGCAGCTTAAGGAGCTATCGGAATGAAAATATTAGTCAATTAAACTGTTTGAATTATGTTTTTGAAAATGATTTTGCCTGCCATACTTGGTGTCTTGTTGATGCCTAGTCAATTATCACCTAATAGTGAATCTGAAAACCATCTTTACTCCATAGGTGATGAACTGGAATACTTGGCGCAGAATGGTAAGTTTGGTATTACAATGCCAGGCGAGTATACGGTTTCGAAGGTTGTAGGTGAATCGACAAACACCATTAAAGTAACCTCAACCATTGGTGAAGAAACCTATTTGTTTAGCTGGACCTTGCACACTGAATTGCTTGGAGACCATAAAGGCTTGGCAGATGTTTCTCTGGAGTCATTTAATGAACAAGTGCAGGGCGATATTCTAAACCAGGATATATATAAATATAAAAGCAACGAAGGCAAAAAGGCTACTATTAGTCTTATGGAAGGTCAAGCAATATGCTTTTATAGGGTTATTCTTATGGGGCAATATCAATTTCAAATGGTTGTGGTAACCGGAGATACAGAGCTTGATGAGGCTGGGAAAAAGTTTTTAGATTCGTTTAAATACTCAGAGTAAGAAAAGGGGCATTGGCCCCTTTTTTATTGCACTAGGTCATCGGTATTCACATCCATTACCTGAATAGCCAGAATGGAGATAATACAATAGGCCAAGAAATAGTTAAAGCCTTCATAAAGTTCGGCCCGAATGCTTTCGTTTTCGCCTGTGGCCAAGAAAGCCAGCAAAATACCCACAACAAATACATCGGCCATTGACCACTTTCCGATTAAGCCTACAAAACGATAAAGGGCCTTTCTCCCCGGTAGTTTTCTAAAGGCCAAAACAGCCAATAGAATTACGGCTTTAGCTATGGGCACTATGATGGAGAAGATAAGAATCAACCAAGCTACTAGGTCATTGTCTGTCTCAAAAAGTGACTGTATGCTTTCTACCACACTTTGTGTTCTTTCAAAAAGTGTGAATTCACCAATTAATGGCAGTTGGGCTCCAATGTTGATTTGAATAATGGGTTTTGTAAGGCCAGGGTAGAGGCAAACCAACGATGCAATAATTAATACGAGTGCTACAGCGTTCCTTTTATTCATAGTAAAATTCAGTTATGGCTAAGACGAACAATCTTTATAAATGTAATCAGAAATGAAAAAGAGCCTTGGTTTTCTGGCTCTTTTTCATTCTTTCAATTTGTATTTATTTAATTAGTACCCTTCAAACGTACACCAGAATTGGGCATCCATTCCAATTGGCGAGCCATCTGGAGGAGTCAATGCATTGGTTGGTGTTACTTCTTTAGGGTTTTCTAAAAAGCGAGTGACTTTAAACGCTAACTCATTTTGAAAAGTGTCATTGCTGCTGGCTAGTTTTTTAGCGAATTTTCTTAGTGCTGCCATGGCTTCGGCTTGGGTAGAAACAGAGGCTTGAGAGCTCATGCTTAACGACATCAATTCGCTGATAAAGCTGTCGGCAACTACTTTCTGTAGTTCAGCACGGTAACCAGTGTAATTTGCATCGAAGGCAAGGTTTGCCACGGCATTAATCACATCCTGAAGTCCAACCTGATTACTGTCCATTGCATTTTGCTGAACCAAACGTGTAGCACGCTGCGAATTAAATAAGAAGCTCATTGTAGTTCCTGCTACGGCTTCTCCTGGAGAAACCGGATCGAAAAGCACTCCTGTTCTTACATTAAAGGTTTCTCTTGATCTTCCGTACCCTGGTGTTCTCGGAGGAATAATTTTAAGAATGTGAGCCGGTACTTCTAAATTCTCAGGTTTCAATACGTTGATTAAAGCTGAAAGCGCTGCTTTTTGCTCTCCAACAGGCACTGTTTGCTGCAAAGGCTGAGAGTCGCCCCTTAGTTTGTAGTTGTAATATGCGCCTCCAATTACCTTAGAGGCTGCCTCTAACTGATAGCGGTGTAGCATGTACATCGGTACAAATACTTCTTCCAAAGTTGTCATAGGAGCCCCCATAGGAATGTTTTGCTCAGAGAAGTTTTTCAAAGCAATTGCTCTTACTTCCATTAATCGGTTCAATTCATCCACAGGGCTTTTTCCGTTATCCCAAAGGTGAGAGAATGGGTGGGCACTACCCGGAGATCTAGAATCTGAATCGGTAATAAAATGTAAACCGTCTTTCAGTCCTTTTTCTATTATATCATTTAACGCTTTGTCTTCATCTGTTCCTTTCGGAAAGTCTTGATAACCGTAAGTTACCGCTACTTTATCCCATTCGCCAATGCCAGTATCGTAAGGAGCGTCTAATGAGATTTTACCGTTTTTCAGACCAATTTGAGGGTGAGGGTAATCCATTACCGAAGCATCCCCATCGGCACTAGAAGCATAACTGTGGGCCAAACCAATAGTATGACCAATTTCATGTGCAGACAGTTGTCTTAAACGAGCAAGGGCCAATTTGAGCATGATGGGGTCAGGCGTAGTGCCGTTTTCATAAGGGTTGATTAAACCTTGAGCAATCAAGAAATCTTGACGAACCCTTAGCGAACCTAAACTTACGTGGCCTTTAATAATCTCTCCGGTACGCGGATCAGTAACAGATGATCCGTAAGACCAGCCGCGAGTAGAACGATGTACCCATTGTACTAGGTTGTATCTAACATCCATTGGATCTGCATCGGCTGGCATTTCGCGCACCTGAAAAGCGTTTTTATAACCAGCAGCTTCAAAAGCTTGGTTCCACCATCGTCCACCTTCAATAAGTGCAGATTTGATGGGCTCTGGGGCACCTCTGTCTACATAATAAATAATTGGTTCAACGGCCTCACTTACTTTTGCGGTAGGGTCTTTCTTGGCTAATCTATGTCTGTTTATAAATCTTTTTGTAATATCTTCTTGAATTGGTGTTGCGTAATCCATGTAAGAAGTACCAAAGTAACCTGATCTTGGATCTAGCTTTCGTGGTTTGTAACCAGCGTCTGGTAATTCAACAAAAGAGTAGTGCATACGCACGGTTACAGCATCGGGGTTTGGCGTTACACTTCTAATGAAACCACCAGTTGCGCTTCCCACTAGTGTAATTGTAGCTTCAAATTCTGAATTTTTCGGAAAGTTCTTCAACATAGGAGGGTAGATGGCCGAGCGGCTAGCATCGAAACGGTAAGAACCCTGACGAGAACGATTAAGTGTATTGGCTACGCCATATGAATCGGTAAGAATCATCGGAGTGATATCTATTAATACTACACCATTCTCTTCAGCTTCTACTTTAAAGCCCTCTAATACCGATTCGGCAAAAGCTTGTTTTACAGCTTCCACTTCGTCTGCATTATTAGAAACAGCTCGATATCTGTAATTTGGTTCAACCAAAAGTACTTTAGAACCAACTCTTCTGAATTCTACCACACTGGTACCGCCTAATTTACCACGGTCAAGACCAATGTCATTAGAACCAATACCGGCTGCTAGAGAGTTGATGTAGAGAAATTCTTTATCGAAATTCTTTATTTCTAGATAAATCTTACCGGCATCTTCGTTCCAGTAATAATTAAAAAAACCTTCTTTTTTAATGGCTCCTTTGGTGATTTCCGCAATGGTTTTTTGCGCAAAAACTTGCAAAGAAAGCACCATCAAAAAAGAGAATAAGAGTGTCTTTTTGAGCATGATGTTTTACGTTTTAATTCAAGTTGATTCCGTCAATATAAGAAGTGTTTATATACTCTGCCTAACTTTTATATTTGTAAGGAATAGATAACAATTAGAAACTAAAACCTATGAAAACGAAAATCAGCTTATTTTCAATTTTCATGCTGTTTATGTTCTTTCAGGCAACCGCCCAAAAGAAACCACTAACACATGATGTTTATGATGACTGGAAAAGCCTGCAATCCACCACTATAAGCAATGATGGTAATTGGACCGCTTATAGAATTAGCCCTCAGGTAGGAGACGGCATACTTGAAATCAAGAGCCTAATCAACAACAAAACCTACACCCTCGATAGAGTAGGTAGGTATTCATTCTCTAAGAATAGCGATTTTGTGGTAGCTACCGTTAATCCCGAATATGAGAAGGAGCATGCGCTGAAACTTAAGAAAACCACTAGCGCAAAAATGCCTAAAGATTCTCTTTTCATAGTAAACCTTAAAAGTGGTGATATCAAGAAAATTGCTAGGGTAAAAAACTATCAGTTACCAAACGAATCTACCGAGTTTGTTGCTTGGATTCATGAAGCTGCTTTGGAAGAAAAAGCCAAAAAAGAGGAGGCCGAAAAATCTGAAGAAGACAAAAAGCCGAAGTCTAAATCTAAAGGAACAGAATTGGTGCTTTACAACATGGTTTCTGGTAGCGAAAAGCGCTTTGAAGGTGTTATGGATTATGAGTTAACCACAAAAGGTAACTATCTGTATTTCGAAAAAGATGAAGCAGATTCATTGAATCCTGCTGGTGTATTTGCCTATAATACAAAAACTGGTAAAGAAGTTACTTTAAACTCAGGCTTAAAGGATTACAAAAAACTTACCACTACTGAGGATGGAGAAGAGTTGGTGTTTTTTGCTACTAATTCTGACAGTAAAGCTGATGACAAATATTTCAGTTTAATGCACTGGAAAGCAGGTAATAATGAGGCAAAAATCATTGCCGATACTACTACGGCTGGTCTTCCTAATAACTGGATGGTAAGTGATAATAGTAATCCACGCTTTTCAGAAAGCGGAAAAAGATTGTACTTCGGAACAGCTCCACGCCCTGTAAAATATGCATACGAAGAGGATACTACTTTATTAGATTCTGAGCGCCCTGCGGTAGATGTATGGTCTTATAACGATCCGTACATTCAGCCAATGCAAAAATTAAGAGCCAATAGAGATAAGAATCAGACTTTCGATGTAGTGATGGATTTGAAATCAATGAAAATGGTTCAATTAGGTACCCCGAACTTAGAGAGCATTTACATTGATACCGAAAATGACCGTGACTTTGTATTGGCTACAGACGACCAAGCTTATAGAATTCAGTCTACTTGGGATACTCAACAGCCACGTGATTACTACAAAGTTGACGTGAATACAGGTAAAGCCAAATTGATTATGGAAGCTGGCAGAGGCTTTATGTCTCTTTCACCAGAGGGTAACTACCTAACTTGGTACGATCCTGAATTGGAAGATTGGTTTGCTATGGATGTAGCTACTGAAACTGTAAGAAACTTGACAGAAGGGATTGATGTGAGTTTTGCCAATGAGTTACATGACTCTCCTTCTTTAGCTGGTTCTTACGGAGCGGCAGGTTGGAGCGAAAAGGATGCTGCTTTTTTTATTAACGATCGTTTCGATATCTGGAAAATTGATCCAAAAGGAAAATTAGCTCCTGAGAACGTAACCAATGGTTTTGGTCGTAAAAACAATATTACTTTCAGATATCAGTCGCTAGATAGAGACGAGAAATTTATCTCAATGAAAGCACCAGTATTGCTTAGCGCCATGCACCAATGGACAATGCAAGATGGTTTTTATACTGCCAACCTTTCAAAAGCTTCTAACCCAACAAAAGTGGTTATGGAAGATGTGAGTTTTGGTAGGTTAATCAAAGCGGAAGATTCTGATCGCGTTATCTTTACTAAATCTACTTATGAAGAATTTGGTGAATTGTATGTAGCTAACAGCTATAAAATGGATGGTTTGAAAAAACTTACCAATGTAGGTGCACAAGAAGATCCTTACAATTGGGGTACTGCCGAACTAATTCAGTTCAATTCTTTACAAGATGGAGAAGAAATGCAGGCCATTCTTTACAAGCCAGAAAACTTCGACCCGAACAAGAAATATCCAATGATTGTTTATTTCTACGAAAGAAGATCAAACAGCTTACATAGCCATCCAAGCCCAGCGCCAAGTGCAAGTACAATCAATATTCCATATTATGTGAGTAACGATTACTTGGTATTAGTTCCAGACATTAAATATGAATTGGGTTATCCTGGACCTAGTGCTTATAACCATGTGGTTCCGGCTACAAATGCTGTTGTAAATATGGGCTTTGTAGATAAGAGCAAAATGGCGATTCAAGGCCAAAGCTGGGGAGGTTACCAAGTAGCTTACCTTGTTACTAAAACAGATATGTATGCTGCGGCAGGTGCAGGAGCGCCAGTTGTAAACATGACCTCTGCTTATGGTGGAGTGAGATGGGGTAGCGGTATGAGCCGTATGTTCCAGTACGAGAAAACACAAAGTCGTTTGGGCGGAACACTATGGGAAACTCCAACACGCTACATCGACAACTCTCCACTCTTTAGAATGGACGAAGTGGAAACACCTTTGTTTATTATGCACAATGATGAAGATGGTGCGGTGCCGTGGTACCAAGGTATTGAATACTACATGGCCTTGAGACGTTTGCAAAAACCATCTTGGTTAGTGGTGTACAATGGCGAAGACCATAACCTTGTTCAGCGTAAAAACAGAAAAGACCTTTCTATCAGAATGGGGCAATTCTTCGATCACTACTTAAAAGGTGCGCCAATGCCAGAGTGGATGGCGAATGGTTTGCCAGCTACACTTAAAGGAAGAACTTTAGGTTACGAATTGGTAGACGAAACCAATAACACTGTAGAAGGAGAAGGTGCTAGCTTAATGAAAGAAAAAACAAAAGGAAATAAATAGTTAAGCAATTAACAGATTAGATTTTTAAACTGGCGAGGCTTCTGCTTCGCCAGTTTTTTTATGTGCTTGTGGCTCTAGTTTTTTGTTGAAGGAAAGGACTAAACTATAGCAATGGGTGTTGGAGTTCAACTTGTATCGAAAGATTATTCGCTTGGTTATTGCGCCTTTGCTATAGGCTACGGCCAGCAGTAAAAGCTAAGGCGTAAGCGTTGCAAACCTGTTACAGTTCCTTGGAGTAACGGTGCTTCGTCACCTCCCTAAATCTCCTCTAGGAGGGAATGCCTTAGTGGTAGTCTAGAATTTTAGACGTTTGAAATTGGCACTACTATTCCCCTCTACTAAGAGGGGTTAGGGGAGTGTTTACATTAAGCAACCTAGAAAATTGTTTAACCGCAAAGGCCTCAAAGGAGCGCAAAGGCTAAATACTTCGTCATTGCGAACCTGCAAATGTACATCGAAGTGAAAGAGCAAGCGTGAAGCAATCTCACCACCAAGTTGACGAATCCTTAAGATTGCTTCGTCATAAGCTTTTGCTAGTGCAATGCTTATTTCTCGCAATGACACTCCGATTTGGCTTTTTGTGGTGATTTACTCTTAAGTGTAATAAGTAGTTTGGTCAATTTATTAAGTGAATATGCCTGTATTGATCGTCATTGCGAACCTGCCATAGTTCTTCGGAGCAGCGCTGCTTGCGTGAAGCAATCTCAATGATGAACAGCAAAGCTAGAGATTGCTTCGTCACAACCCAGTGCTATCGCATGGTTTGTTTCATACCTGCGGCATGCAGGCTCGCAATAACCGCCTGGAATGGAGATTCAAAGTAACTAGTCACACAAAAGCCTCTGTAACTTCTTTTGGGATTCGGGTGGGTTTTAGGTTGTTGGCGTCAATCATACACCACCAAGAGCTAGATTGCATGAGTAGGTCGCCTGTGGTGGCATTGAATACACGTACCAGTCGATTACTTTTTACTCCAGTGTGTTCGTTTACGTGTGTTTTGATCTGGATTTGATCACCTAAAAATGCGGGTTTCTTGTATTCTATAAAGTGATTAATGGCCACCCATTTGTATTGTTCTAGCCATTCTGGTTTCGCGGTTTGTGTCCAAGCAGCTTCAGAAACATCTTGCACCCACTGTAAATAGCGTACGTTGTTCACATGCTGCATGGCGTCCAAGTCGGCAGCAGTTACTTCAAAAGTAGATTCAAAAATAGCAGGCATTTGTCTTTAATTTGTCTTAAGTACTTCTTTCATCCTAAATTCTACAATTCGCTTAATTAGGTTAAGGGGCATGGGTTGGCTTAACGGAAATTGAACAGACCCTTTGCCTTGCTTGTATTGCGACAACTCTTTTGCAAATTCAGTATGACCAGTAGGTGTAGCATAAAACCCTATGTGTTTTTTGTAGGCCGCAAAATGCACCAAGCTTTTTCCATTTAACTTAAAAGTAGGAATACCATAGCTTATGCATTCTTCCGAATTAGAGGCCGCTTGCTGAATAAGGGTTCTGATTTCTGAAAGAACAGACGCTACTTCATCTGAAAAGCCTGAGATGTATTGGTCAACTTCTATGGATTGCTTCATAAGAACTTAACTAATATACAGATGTAATCCACCAAGTATTGCCAAAGGGATCTAAGATCCCGCAGGTTCTTCCGTAATCTTGATCAGATAAGCCCATTACTGAAGTGGCGCCATTGTTCAATGCTTTTTGATAGGTTTCGTCCGCGTTATCTGCATAAACAAATAGATGTGCTGTTTGGGTAGTGAATTGTTCTGTAGCCCCAGCAAACATGATTGTACTGTTTCCGATCATTAATTCAGAGTGCATTATGGTTTTTTCATCTTCGCGCAGCCTTGTTAAACTTACTTTCGCATTAAAAACTTGCTTTGCGAATTCGCTAAAACCTTCCGCCTCAGGTAATATGAGGTAAGGCATTACAGATTGGTGTCCTTGAGGTATTTTCATAGTGTTTCTGGTTTGTTCGTCTTTATGCAGTAAGAAGTGATTTCTCGAAGTTTATTCTCTTCAAAGGAATACACATCGCAAGAAGAAATATAAGTGGATTTGTTTGATTTACCGATGAATTCAGCCGTTCCGTTAATCATTACATGATTGCCTTCTGCAACGATGCTTTTTAATCGGAAGTCAGTACTGACTTCCGAAAAATACTGAGCTGTTTTCTGACAATAGGCAATCACCTCTTCTTTTCCTTTTAATAGCCTTTCACCCACAATATTCCATTCAATGTTATCCGCCAGTATATCATATACCGAGCTGAATTCACCTTTAGAAAAGGCTGTTGCAATCTTTTTGTTGTGATCAGTCATTATGGGAAATTTGACTTACGCCTTTTCACCACAATTGAACATCCACTGTACACCAAACTTGTCCGTGCAACTTCCGTAATAATCCCCCCAAAACATCTCTTCGAGCTCTTGAGTTACTTTTCCGCCATTTGAAAGCGCATCGAAGAGCTTTTTGGTTTCCTTTCTGGTGTCGGGCTGAAGGTTGATGTAGCTGTTGTTTCCAAAATTCATTTTGAAACCCATGCTTTCAGGTGCGTCTGTACCCATTAAGGTGTGACAATCTAAAATTCGTAATTCCACATGCATTACAAGATTTTTGTCTTCTTCGGCCATTGGAGGCATTCCTTCTTGGGCTGGAATATCACCAAAACGCATAATGCCTTCTCCGAAAAACTCTCCACCAAAAACGGATTTGTAAAAATTGAATGCTTCTTCGGTATTGCGGGAAAAATTAAGATAAGTGCTTACTGATGCCATAATTTTAAGTTTTAGATGTTGGTTTTAATTTGTTTTAAAATGTAAGTTATTTTCTTTTAATACCCCTTTTAAGATAGACATGACCTTTGGGCCAATGCCGTGAAGCGATGATATTTCTTTTTCACTGTATTCAGATAATTGCTTTAAATTAGAAATCCCTTGTGCTTCCAAAGCCCTTCTTGCAGGAGCGCTAACTAGTGATAGAAACCCAGTTGTTGGTTTTCTTTCTGCCTCACATATTGGGCAGGTGGGGCAGTCGCTGCTTTTGTAGTATTGATGTCCTTTTAGGCAAGTTTTTAAATGCTGTTTTTGCTCCATCATTATTCGCGTTTATAAAAGTGAAGCTTGACCATTCATTTCGTTTACAAGACGAATTATAGATTTCGTGTCGATGATGGTTTTATGGGTTTCGATACGAAGAATTTTATCACAATCTTCTAAATCGAAGTTGGCTATATAGTCTGGAAAGGCTTCTTCAATTTGAGTTAGAACCTTTTTGGCTTTTCCTTCCGTGGTAATATTTGTAGCAAAAACTTCGATCATAAACAGTTTGCTGTTAATGCTTTAACTTTTTATTTCTGGATTCAATTTATGATAATGAATATAAGAAAGCACTAACACAACCATAAATATTAAAGGTAAAAGTAAGGCCAGTCCGAATCCATCCACTACAGCAAGGCTGACAAATGCGGCAATAAAATCGATGGCAAAACCTGCATAAACCCATTCTTTTACACGCTTTGGCACGGCTGGAATAATCAGTGCCAATGAGCCAAGTACTTTAAAAATAGTAAGCATTACACCAAAGTAATCGGGGTAGCCCAAATGGCGGATCCCTTCTTTGGCCAGTTCGGTTTGCGAAGTAAGGGCGGGCATAACTCCTTCAAATAGAAAAATAAGAATGGTGGTGCTCCAGAAAATGATTTTGCTCTTTTTCATGATACGGTTGATTGAAGTTAATTTTTGTTGATTCATTACAAATTTGCTCACATAAAGTGAGTTTAAGGTGGTATATATCCGCCATTGTAAAGGGCTGATTGCGACAGAGATGTATGATGTTTTTAGCGTTTATGTTTTCCAATGAAATAGCCAATGCTTTCCGAATTTATCGGTAAGCGCGCCCAATAATGCACCCGAATAGGTTTGTTCAATGGGCTGGCTAGCTTCACCTTTTTCTGCAAGTTTCTGATAGTAATTGTGCAGCTCACTTTTGCTCATGCATTCTACCCAAATAGAAACCGCATTACCTTGCACTAAACCTTGTTCTTCAACCATGTCCGTTCCCATTAAGGTGAAATGCTTTGTTGAAATGGAAGAATGTAGAATGTATTCCTGCATTTCTGAACTCAATTTTTTACCCAACGGTGAGTCGCCAATGGTTTGAAATTGAATTTCGCCACCAAAACAATTATGATAAAAAGTCATAGCCTCGCGGCAATTGCCATTGAAGGTTAAAAAGGGGCTAATCCTAGTCATTTTATGGGGTTAGGCATCAATTAGTTTTTGTATTTCGAATTTTGACATTTTCAAAAATGCCTCAACCACTTTCTCGGATCTTTCAGGATTGCTCATGAGTTCCTTAAGGATTTTCGGGACAATTTGCCAAGACACTCCAAATTGATCATCAAGCCATCCACATTGATTGTATTTGCCTCCTGTACCTAATTTCTCCCAATAGAAATCAATTTCCTCTTGAGTTTCGCACTCTATTACAAATGAAGTTGCTGGTGAAAATTTATATTTGGGTCCGCCATTTAAACCCATGAATTTTTTTCCGTTGATTTCAAAGTTTACCACCATAGGGGAGTCAGTTGTTATTTTTGAATCTTTGAAAATCGTGCAGTAAAAATCTGCTGCTTCTTTGGCTTGTCCATCAAACCAAAGGCATGGATAAATTTGATTCTGCATAGTCATTAATAGAATTTCAATTTGTCTCCGTGTAAGCCTTAAAGTTATTTAAGATGGCCTGCCATCCATCGCGCTGCATGTCTATTGGGTTTTCGCTTTCTGGGTCAAAGGTTTCAACAACCTCTGTTGTTCCGTCTTTTTCTTCAAAAGTAATTTTCACGGTTCTGCCATCTTCCATTGTATAAGCGATTAACTTATGCTTGATTACTTCATCATAAATTCCACCAAAATCGAAACCGAAACTTCCGTCTTTGGCTTCCATTCTAGTGGTGAATTTGCCGCCTGTTCTTAGATCGTTTTCAGCGCTGGGTGCATGCCAATCGTCAGATGCTTGGCACCATTTCGTAATGTGTTCTGGTGCTCCCCAGAAATTCCATACTTTAGCAATAGGCGCATTTACGTTTGCTTTAATTGTGATCTTCTCCATGTCTTTATGTTAAGGTTTTCAATAGGTTACTCTACAAATGTCTGAATTTGCTTTTATATATAAGCGGGGAAATACCGACACTTTACGGGGTTGATTCCGCCAAACTTTTGATTTACATTTAGGTATGAAAACCGTTTCCATATTTGTTCCGGAGTCTTCTGTAATGGAGGCTGTGGCAGACCCTCGCTACATGTTCACTGCTGCCAACCAGTTTTTGCAAGCGGCAGGTAAAGCACCACTATTCAATGTGCAATTGGTGGCATTAACCAAAGAGGTGAGGTTACATGGAGGCGTTTTTTCCGTTCATGCCGATAAACTAATCAGTGAGGTGAAACAAACTGACTTGATCATTATTCCTGCGCTTTTTGGTGATATGAAAAATGCCGTAGCGGTAAATCAGGCTGCAATTCCCTGGATTATTGAACAACATAATAATGGGGCAGAAGTGGCTTCGCTTTGTGTTGGTGCGTTTCTATTGGCTTCCACAGGTTTATTGAAAGATAAGAAGTGCTCAACTCATTGGGCTTATTATAATGAGTTCAGAGAGACTTTTCCCAATGTGGAAATCATGGACGGCAGTATTATTACCGAGGAGAAAGGAATCTATTCTAGCGGTGGTGCCAATTCCTATTGGAATTTGTTGCTCTATATTCTAGAAAAATATACCGACCGCGATACGGCCATTTTAGCCTCCAAGTATTTTGCGATAGACATCGACAGAAGTAGCCAATCTTCCTTTGCTATTTTTAATGGGCAGAAGGATCATAATGATGAAGCGGTGAAGCTGGCTCAACAATATTTAGAAGAGAATTTTCAAGAGAAAATATCGGTAGATGATGTAGCCAATCATGTAGCGGTAAGCAGAAGAAGTTTTGAGCGCAGGTTTAAAATTGCCACTGGAAACACGGTGTTGGAATACCTTCAACGAATTAAAATTGAAGCGGCTAAACGCAGTTTTGAATCCAGCCGAAAAAACATCAATGAAGTAATGTTTGATGTAGGTTATACCGATACCAAAGCTTTCCGCAATGTGTTTAAGAAAATCACGGGGCTAACACCGATTGAGTATCGGAACAAATACGCCAAGGTGGAGGTGGCTGTTTAGTGATTAATAGAACGGTTATTGGCTCACTAAACCATCCTTATCACCACATTTCCTTTTTTGTGTCCTAGGTCTACATAACGATGCGCCTCGGCTATGTTGCTAAAAGTATAGGTCTTATCGATCACAGGTTTGATGCGGCCCTCTTCTAAAAGAGATTTGAGCAGATGAAGGTCTTTCGTTCTTTCTGCTGGCGGACGTAAACCTGTGGTTGCAATTAAGGCTTTCTTTTTACCAAATAGCGCAGTAATGAGTACGTGACCAAGAACATTGAAGCCAATACCTGCTTCCAAAAATCGTCCTTCTTTCGTGAGAGCCTTTTTAGCCTTTGAGTATTTGATTTTGCCAACGGCATCAAAGATGATGTCATATTGTTGACCATTTTTCGTGAAGTCCTCGTTTTTGTAATCAATCACATGGTCGGCACCTAATGAACTTACCAGCTCAAGGTTGGTGGTGCTGCAAACCCCTGTTACTTCCGCACCATAATATTTTGCTACCTGAATGGCCGAACTTCCTACACTGCCCGAAGCACCATAAATCAGAACTTTCTCACCTTTTTTGATTTTCCCTGTATCACGCAGAAAGGGCAGGGCGGTTAAGAAACCATCGCATGTCGAGGCTGACTCTTCATAATTCAAATTAGAGGGCAAGGGCACAATTACTGCATCTTCTGGTAGGGTAATGTATTCGGCATTGGCTCCGAAAGTAGGGCCAGCAGTTCCGAAAATACGATCGCCTTTTTTAAAGAGCGTTACTGCTTTTCCTGTTTCTATTATTTCTCCCGCGAGTTCTTCGCCCAAGGTTTTAATTTTCGGTTTTCTTAAACCCGTAAAAAGCCTTGAGAAATAGGGTTTTCCTTGGCGAAAAGTGGTTTCCGTGGCTGTAACCGTAGTGGCGAATATCTTCACCAATATCTCATTGTCTTTTGGTGTAGGTATTTCTCTTTCTACGATCTGTAGAACTTCAGGTGATCCGTAATTGTGATATTCAATCGCTTTCATGAATCAAAGTTGGGTATTATTTAAAACCTGATCGTTCGGGATTTTAAATCAGAACTTATTTCATGGTTGCTTCCTTCCAATATTCCTTTGGGGTCTGCCCAGTTACTTTCTTAAAGAAGGTATTGAAAACCGTTTTGGAATTGAAGCCACTATCGTAAGCCAAGGCCAAAAGGGTGAGGTGCCGCTGACTTGTATCGGCTACTTTTTCTTTGAAGTGTTGCACCCGATAGCCATTTATAAATTCGCTGAAATTCTTATTCAAACTTTCATTGAGCAACCAAGAAAGCTGGTTCGGATTGATTTTTATTTGCTCTGCCAGAGTCCTTAAACTTAGATTTGGATCCAGAAATGGCTTTTCTTCTTCAATGTATTTCAGTAGTCGGTTTGTGTAATTAAGAGCCGTCTCTTTATCTAGAAGTTCCTTCTTCTTTTTTGCTTTTTTAACTTCTGGTATTTCCTGAAAAATCACTTTCTGAAACTCAGTGTATCGAGGGTCAGTTTTTATTGAGTTCACCAAAGGATCTACAAAATGTAGATGGAGCAAAGGTGAATTATTTTCCATTGCTTCTTTAATCCACTCAAAAGCTTTGTCATTTTCGCCAGTGGCTGCATAGAGCATAAAGAGATAAGACTGCGCATGGTAGTTCTCAATGTTTTGCGCAAATTCCAATAAACGGTTTCTCAGCTTTTCGCTATTAAAAGCATCATTTTTAAGTGCGTAGGCGATGGCTTGTACGCCAATTTTATCGGCTTCAATTACAATGTCGGATGGAATGGTGTCGAAATAATTGATAGCCTCGTCCAGTCGATTTTGTTTGATGAGGCAGTAGCTTTTGACGGTGCTTGCAGGTATGTTTTTTGGATTATGCTCAAGGCATCGATCTAGCAATTCAATGGTCTGCTCATAATTCTCGGTCTTATAATTATAATAGGCCTTGTAAAAGAGTGTCTCCTGCGAAAGTGGGTCTATTTCAAGCGCTTTATTTAGATGAAGAACCCCCCGGTCTCTCTTTCCTGCTATTAAATACAGAAAGGACATGAACTGCTGCGCTTCCACATAGTTGGGTTGAATTTCTAAAGCTTTGATGGTTAGCCTCAACGCCTCTTTGTAATTTACAGCAGTGAAAAAGGCGAGATTGGCCAATTGGTAATACACCCCTGCATGTCGATCGTTGAGCTGATGCGCTTTATGGGTAAGCTGGGCTGCCTTCTGCCAAGCTTCGGCATGATCCATAAAACTTGTGGTGGCCAAAAAACCGTAGCAGTCGGCCAAGCCTAAATAAGATTCAACATGTTTGTCGTCCAATTCAAGGGCCTTATCGTAAAGTGAAATGGCCGTATGCATGTCCTCTGGATTCCATTTATTAAAATGGAATTTGGCTTTGAGGGAGTATTCGTAAGCGTCAAGGCTCTCGGTTTGCTTGGCTACTAAGTGCTCTTGAATTTCAAAATGGCCAAACTGCTCTCTTAACTTTTCCGCAATCAAAAGACTTATTTCATCCTGAATTTCAAATACATTTTCGAGCTGACGGTCCCAGGTTTCCGACCAAAAGTGATAGTCCTCGGCTACATCAATAAGCTGTGCGGTAATTCGAATGGCCTTGCCCGATAGTCGAATACTGCCTTCTAGAATAATACCTACATTCAGTTCTTTCCCAATTTGCGAAATGGGAATGTTCTTGTTTTTGAAATAGAAAGAAGAAGTTCTTGAAGTGACTTTTAGGGCTTTGATTTTCGCCAAGGCATTGATGATCTCTTCTGTCATGCCATCGGTAAAATATTCGTTTTCTGGGTCGCTGCTGAAGTTGGCAAAGGGTAAAACAGCAATTGTTTTCAAGTGCTTCTTCTGTTTTCCTTTAAGTTCAGAAGGAGAAGGTGTTTTAATACCGTCATTGTTTATCGCAAAAACCTCAACGGGCTCGATGATGTTTTTTAGCTCGAAACTGCCTAACGAAACGGTTGAAATGTGGCGATGATTTTTAAGTTCCTCGTTGAGTTGTTCTGAAATCAGAATGGCTCCAGCAACACCCATACTTTCTATTCTGGAAGCAAAATTTACCCCATCACCATATATTTCGATACCATCAAAAACAATATCGCCAATATGGAGCCCAATCCGAAGGGGAATGCCATCTTCTGTTCCTAACATTCGTTGTATGGCAATGGCGCATTCAACAGCTTCTACTCCACTTTGAAAAGCACTTAAGGTTCCATCTCCAAAATACTGGATGATTTCGCCATGATGTTCTTGGTGTTTAGTTTGAAAAACCTCACGGTGACGCGTCCTCACTGCAGCAGCCGATTTTTCATCCTTCTGCATAAGGGCAGTATAACCCACTATGTCGGTAAACATAATGGCCGCCAACCTGCGGTTTTGTTGACTTATCACGTTTTAGCGGTTTTATTCATTTTAATTTTACAGAGCGCAACGTCATAGGAATGAAAAAATACTGCGTCTATAAAACTGATAATTCGGCCTTTTATAGATGGTGCTCTAGTCATTGATGCTTTGGCTTAAAGCTAAAAATAGCAAGAATTATTTAAAGGTGGGAGGTGGTATTAGAGCTTAAGGTTATTCATACAGTTTCAGATGATCATATCCAATAGGTCGCACCTACGGAGCTTGGAATTATTAGCTGTATATGTGCATTACAAACAGGCCATCCCTACGGGATTTATTTTGGGGCTTCCATTGCTTTTTTACGTGTATTGTCCTGATTATCTGATTTACTTTTTAACTTTCAGATACTCAGCGTAGGGCAGCTTAGCTTCAAAACGCTCTAAAATATAGCCTTCAATATTAGTTTCTCCTAAGTTTCTTGCTTTATCAAGAGCTTCCCAAGCTTTTATGTATTCGCCAAGCTGAAACTTTACCAGTGATCTTTGGTAATGCCCATAACTATAGTCAGGTGATAATTTTTCAGCTATACTGAAGAGTGAGTCAGCTTTTTGTAATAAGGGTCTATTGTCAGGATAGCCCTTGTCATAATAATGATAACCGTACATCGCATAGTTTCTTCCATCTTTTGGGTCGAGTTCTATGAGTTTTTTAACGATGTTATTTGCATTGACATCATCTTTAACATCATAGCTTTTTATGGCTTCTTCCCATAATCCATCATAAAAATTACCACTAAAGGAATTGATTGTAAATAGGAACCTGTTTTCCTTTTCATCGTCTGTTGAACCAAAAGCCCTTATGAAAATAAGCGCCTGCTTATTGAGTTTCATTTCCTTCTCCCAAAACCCGTATAATTGCTTTTGAATAGGTAACCAATATTTACCATCATCGGTATTGATCAATACCTCATGTTCAAAGAGGTCGCTTGCTTTTTGAGTAATGTTAACGGATTTGAAAATCATATTTAACCAGCTCAATTTTTCATCTGCTATTTTTCTGGTCTTTTCTCCACTTTCAATTAACACTAAATAACCGTTGGTTGATGCGTAGATATTTACCCCCGAATCCGAACCATCTTGATTATTTACTCTCTCGTAATAATCTGTTATTACTTTAAAGTCAAGTAATGTATTTGATCTTTTATTATGGAAAATACTTTCTTGGTAAAAGGATAGGTTAGAGACTATTAATAGTAAGAGTAATGATATATAGATTTTCACAGCTTTTTCTTAATTAAAATGAACGTTCTATAATGAAACAAAAAAGTGCTGGTATATTCAAACTACAGGTCTTAAATGTTTCATTATTCAGTTAGCTCATCTCCTTACTTCTCAATAATAAACTCCCTGATGTCTTTGGCTAATTTTTCAAAATCGGGTTGATGGTTGTACATCATATGACCGCCTTCATAGTAAGTCAATTTCACGCGATCCATTGGGATGGCATTACGGGAAAAGGTGAATTCAGCATCGAAAAATGGGGTAATCATATCGTAATAGCCACAGGCCACCAATACTTTCATTCCTTCATTTCTGCGCATGGCATTGGCCAATCTGCGAGAGGTTTTTACATACATGGGCTCGCCACCAGCGCCCCAATCCCAGCTGCTCAATCGTCCGCTTGTGAGGTAAGGTCTGTCCATTGTGATTTGCAAATCATTGGTAAAATAATGGTTCAGCGCTGCGGTATAGGCTGCAGAAACTTTATAGCTAGAGGCATCACCCAGTTCGGGAGAATCGGCCGTGTCATCGGGGTCATCGCCATAATAACGGGCGTCAAGCGTACCCAGTGCTACACCTTGGTCTCTTAAAAGTTCTTTTTTGAATCGACTTGTCAAAACTCTGTTGTTGGCTCTTTTTATAAAATTAATGTCAATTCCATAGAAATAAGCCAGCTTTTGAGCAATGGCATACTTTTCTTGACTTGAGATTAAATTGCCTTTATAGAGAGCAGATACATATTGGTTATACGCGAAGTCGCGGGCTTCTTCAACAAAAGCTTCTAGTGTTTTGCCTTGTCCTGCTTTTTTATGGTACCAAGCCGTAGCCGCCATGGTAGGCATGTAGGTAACATAAGAAGTAATGTTGTCATCAATCGAAGTTGAACCCTCATAATCTAAGGCCTGAGAAATTAGAATCAAGCCATTTAAAGCCAAAGCCTGTCCGTTGCCTTCCAGTGCTTGCGAAACTGCTGCTGCTCTGGTAGTCCCGAAACTTTCGCCAGCAATATATTTTGGCGACATCCATCGGTTATTTTCAGTTACCCATTGGCGAATGAATGTAGCTACGGACTGTGCATCTTGGTTCAAGCCCCAATACTCTTCTCCCTTACCATTACCAATCAATTGACTATAGCCTGTTCCAATTGGGTCGATGAATACCAAATCAGTGATGTCTAAAAGGCCGAATTTATTCTCTTCAATAGGGTAGGGCGCACCACCGTCATCTTCAATGGCATCGCTGTCTACACGTACCACTTTTGGGCCAAAGAAGCCGACATGAAGCCACATAGAAGCAGAGCCTGGGCCTCCGTTAAAAACGAAAGTAACGGGGCGGGTACTTTGCTCAATACTGCCCGATTTGGTATAGGCCACTGACCACATGGCTCCTGTAGGTTCGTTCTTTGAATTGGTCAAATACATTTCGCTACCCGTGGCAGTGTAGCTTATCTTTTTGCCGCCAAAAATGCCCTCGTGTTGGGTGATGAATTCTTTAGGGGCAGGGATTTCGGGACTTTTTTGTTCTTGGGCGTAAAAGTTAGAAGTTGAACAAAGCAGAAAGGTGAAGATTAAACAGAAGTGTTTCATAATTACAAAAAGTAAGAATTGATTGGCTGAATTTAATGAATTCTAATGAGGAAGGATAATTCCTTTCAGGGGGATTTTAAAGTTTAAGTATTCGCTCTGTTAATATGATTAATACCTAAACAAACGATTTTCCACCTTGATCAATTTGTTGTTTTCGTATGTCATTCGTTTGATCCAATTACCATGAGAATCATACTCATAAAAAGTTTTGAAACGGTTTACAAAAACGCCATTGATGGTTCTACTCTCATATTCTAATAAATCTTCACCCACGTACAGTTCCTTAAAACTAGACCGGTATTCAGTGGTATCGATGCTCGAAAAATAGCCTGTAATTTCCACCCTTAATGAATCTTGTAGAACAGTCAGGTTTTGAGATTTCGGCCTTTTATTAAAGCCATATTCGGTAGAAATTTGAACGGACGAATCAGGGAAGTATTGATATTCAACTCTACTTTCAAGCTTTTCATTATTGAATTTCTTACGCATTAATTTGTTGCCCTCGCTACTATACTGGTATTCATATACATAAGTGCTTTGATTCTGATTACCCAAAGAAACTTCTGTTTCAACATCTCCATAGTCATTGTAAACAAACCTTTGTTCACTTTTTAGATCAGATTCACCAAAAAATTCCTTTCTAGAAATGAGTAAATCGTTTTCGTTAAAGGTTAGAACGGTTTTAGTGTACACAGTTGAGTCTCGTCTTAATCGTAGCTCTGTTTTTGTATTTTCAATGTCGTTGTATTGGTAGAAAATCCAAGGTGTTGGGGCATCGTCTGTAAAGTATCTGATCGCTTTGATTCTAAATAGTGAATCGAAGGTATAGCTGGCCAAAGTTGTTTTTCTGGCATTCAGATTCACCTGATAAATGCGGTTGTTCTCTAGCAGGTACTCTTGAATTATTTCTGATAAGGAGATATGTGTTGCCTTATCTGCATATTCCTGAGTTTGAATAGTGTACGAGCGAGGGTTACCTTCAGTAGGCTGAGTAATTAATGCTTTAGATAATTCTGACGGAAAAAAGTCAATGTTTTGCTCTTGTGCCTTAGCATAGCAGAAAACACATAGGAACAGTAGTGAAGCAATACAAAATCGAATTCTTGACAGAGAAATCATTGCGTATAAAACATTGATTAACAGCATAGGAGCTGAAATACCATTATTAACAACCAACCACTAATATAGTAGGCTTTAGGTAAATTCTACGAATAATGATTTCGTCTGAGTGTTTTCTTTTACCTACTGTTTCTTGAAAACAAATTGCTGACCGCCTTGCTTGAGTGTAAAAGTGGAGTAATTCACCTCATTTTCGGTTCCTCCAAATAGAATAACTATTGCGGCTTGATCAAACCGGAACTCTCTATTGCTAAAAGGGGTAAGAGGAAAAGCAGCTTGCCCTGTGGCCTGTGCAGTTATTTTTCCACCTTCGGCATTAATTACGATTTGAATAGGTAGGGCTTCGGATGAAAACAGACCCGAGTATTTTTCTAAGCTTTCAGCTTTCAGTTCGATGGACTTTTGATCAAAATTAGGTAGGGTAAACTCCTTGTTGTAGTAAATGCTTAGCACACCAACTAGTATATCATTAAAGCTGATTGTTAGCCCATTGGTTAAAACGGAAATACTCAAATCGTCTACCTCAAAATGGTAAGCACTGGCCTCAAAATTGTCAATTTTACCATTGTGGCCAAAAGCCTTTTTGTCATAAAAAGGAACCGAGAACAAGCCATGCCCCAAACCATTTTTGATCTCTTTCATTTTCACTAATGATTTAGCTGAAACTAACTTGTTATGAAATAGGGCATAGGTAAACTCATTCAAGTCATTTGGAGTAGAAACGATTGCACCTGCTGAAAATGGAACGCTCATATTCGATTCTAAGGGAAAGTTAGTCCATTTCCCGTTTTGGAAATTCATTGAATTGGCTTCGTTTTTCTCTAGTTCAATTTTGTCGCCATAGGCCGTGTTTTTCAATCCTAACTTATCAATGATCCTTGTGTTTAAATGACTTTCATAGCTTTCGCCTGTGAGTTTTTCAATGATTAAACCTAAGAGTACATAGCCGCTATTGGAGTAGGAAGTTTGAGTGCCCGGTTCAAAATCAGAAGGTTGACTTTTAATGATTTCTAATAGTTCTTCCTTAGATTTTTCTTGAGTCATTATGCTCATGAATGAAGGCGCATCAGTAAAATTGTACATACCACTTTGGTGACTTAAAAGGTGCGCTATGGTGATTTTATCAGCGTTTTTTATCTCTGGAAAAAACTGACTCACTTTTGTGTCTAAAGTGATTTTGCCTTCCTCGATCAGTTGAAAAATAATTACTGCGGTAAAGGTTTTAGTAATAGAACCAATCCTGAATTTTGTGTTGGAATTAATTTTTCGTTCGTGCTTACCTGAAAGAAATCCAGCATAGTTTTCGTAAACGGGGTTATTGGATTTGGAGATGGCAACGGCCAAGCTTGCTTTGTTGTTTGCTTGTAGTGAATTGATGTAAGTGTCTAACTTTTGTTTGTCAAATTCTTGGGCAGAAAGAATAACACTACTGAATAGGAGGGAGATGAAAAGCAGCTTCTTCATGGATTTTATTTTAAAGTTATAAAATAAAAATAGCCTGTAATTGGTCTCTAAAAATTATCGATTGATAAATGGAGTCAATTACAGGCTAAATGGATTTAAGAAAGGTTAAATCCTTGTATCTCTTCTTTTTACTCTTAAAAACCCGAAGCGGCATCGTCACCACGTGGGTCTGCTCCAGCTTCTAATTTACCGTTTGGCATTACCAAAATAGCGTCTACACGACCAATTCCTCCCGTAGTTCTGAATTTATGACCTTTGGCTTCTAAGGCTTGAATTACTTCAGCACTTAGTCCATCACGCTCATAAGTGATTTGATCTGGCAACCACTGATGGTGGAAACGAGGAGCGGCAACTGCTTCTTGCATTCCCATTCCAAAATCAACAACATTAATAATGGTTTGAAAAACTGAAGTGATAATGGTTGAACCACCTGGTGTTCCTACCACCATAAAGAGCTTTCCATCTTTAGAAACGATGGTGGGGGTCATAGAACTTAGCATTCTTTTACCAGGAGCAATAGCATTAGCCTCGCCACCTACTAAACCATACATATTGGGAACGCCTGGTTTTACACTAAAATCATCCATTTCATTGTTTAACAGAAAGCCTGCGCCACCCACAAATACTTTAGAACCCATACCACCATTGAGTGTGGTAGTAATCGATACGGCATTACCTTGTGGATCTACAATTGAAAAATGAGTAGTTTCCATACTCTCATTAGGAGCAGGCTGACCTGCACTCACTTCGCTACTTGGTGTTGCTTTGTTAGGGTCAAAACTCTTCATTCTGTCCTTAATATAATCTTGGTCTTGAAGACCTTTTAAGGGTACATCATAGAAGTCAGGGTCACCCAAATGTGCGGCACGATCGGCATAAGCTCTTCTTTCGGCCTCAACGATTAAATGAACCGCTTCGGTGCTATGGAAATCCATATCGCTCAGTTTGTAGTTTTCCATGGTTCCGAAAAGTTGGGCTAATGCAATTCCTCCACTTGATGGAGGTGGCATGGAAATAAACTCGTATTCGCCATAATTACCTTGAATAGGAGTGCGCCAAACGGCCTGGTATTGTTCTAAATCTTCATGCGAAATAATACCGTTGCCTCTTTTCATTTCGGCTACAATTAAATCGGCAGTTTCGCCTTTATAGAACCCGTCACGACCCTTGTCGCGAATTCTTTCTAGGGTTTTTGCCAGTTCTGGAATTTTCACTAAGTCGCCTTCTTTCCATTCTTTGCCTTCTTCAGCCAAAAAGAAATCGGGCATAACCGTATTGAACTCCATAAAAGACTTACGGTTGATGTTCAGGCCAGAAGCTTCCCTAGCGGTAAGTACCCACCCTTTTGAAGCAATATCGATGGCAGGTTGAACCAGATCGGCCCAATCTAATTTTCCATATTTTTTATGGGCTTCTACCATTCCAGCTACAGAACCGGGAACGCCTGCTGCCAAATGTCCGCGTGTACTCAAACTAGAAATAACATCTCCGTTGTCGTCAAGGTACATGTCACGTCCGCCTGCATTTGGTGCTTTTTCACGAAAATCGAGTGTATTGGCTGTACCATCGGCCATACGAGTGACCATAAAGCCACCGCCTCCAATATTTCCAGCGCCTGGGTAAACTACAGCCAAAGCAAACTGAACGGCTACTGCTGCATCTACTGCGTTTCCGCCTTTTTGCATAATTTCCTTCCCAACATTTGAAGCAATTGGATGTGCAGAAACCACCATAGCTTTAGCGGCAATAAGGCCTCTGGCAATGTTTGGATCATCAACGGGTTCTTGATTTTGGCAGGCCACAAGGGCCAGAGCCAAAATCGCTGTTATAAGTTTTTTCATTTGAGGTTATTTCTTTCCTATGGTTGTTTCAAACAACTTGAAAATCCTTTTGTATTCGTCTGTCCAGCTACTAGGGGTAGTGAAACCATGATTTTCAACAGGATAAAGTGCCATTTCCCAGTTGTCTTTACCTAGTTCAATAAGCCTTTGTGCCAGTCTCACTACATCTTGGAAATGAACATTGGTGTCTACCATTCCATGAGCAATTAGTAGATTTCCTTGTAAACCTTCAGCAAAGTAAATAGGTGAACTTCTTTTGTAGGCAATTGGGTCTTCAATCGGAGTGTTCAAAATGTTAGAAGTATATCCGTGGTTATAATGAGCCCAGTCGGTAACTGACCTTAGTGCAGCGCCTGAGGTAATAACATCTGGGTGATTGAACATAGCAAATAACGTAATGAAACCACCGTAAGAGCCACCATACATTCCTATTTTACCCGGATCAACACCATATTCACTTACCAATAGCTTGGCTCCATCAATATTGTCTGAAAGGTCTTTTCCGCCCATATGTCGGTAAATTCCAGTTCTCCAATCTCTTCCGTAACCAGCACTACCGCGATAATCAATATCTAATACAGTATAACCTTTTGCCATTAGCATGTTGTTGAACATGTATTCTCTTAAATAACTACTCCATCCGTAATGTGCGTTTTGTAAATAACCAGCACCGTGAACAAAAATCACACCCGCTCCATTTGGATTTTCAGGCTTGTAAACTCTTGCGTGTACCATTTCGCCATCTTGGGCTTTGAAGGTAATTACTTCTGGTTGATACCAATTGTATTGTTTAAAACCTGCTTGTAGGCTTTCAGTTACTTTCTTTTTAGCTGCGCCTGGCTTGTTTGGCTGAATAAATAATTCGGTAGGGCGGTTAGTATAAGAGTAAAGAATGGCCAAGTATTTCTCATCAGGAGAAAGCGTTACATCATTATGTCCGTCTTCTGAAGTGATCTGAGTTGGCTTTCCGCCTTTAAGTGGCATTGAATAGAAATGACGAATGCCTGGGTGCTTCATGTTTGCAGTGAAATACCATGTCTTTCCGTCATTAGAAAGCTGAGGATCATACACTTCGTAGTTGCCAGAAGTAAGCTGTTTTACTACACCAGTCGACAGATCGTGTGTATAGAGGTGAGAATAACCAGACTTTTCTGACTGATAATATATAGTTTTATTATCTGGCAAGAAGTTCATTCCTCTTCCAATTCCAGGGCCTGCAATCCATGCTTCATCGCGTTGACGGTCTACAGGAATTAAATCACCTGAAGACGGAAGCAATCTCATGATCCAAAGGTCTTTATTGTCTAATGATGAGAATTGTACAACAGTATATTTACCATCATTTGACCATACAATATTGCTAGCCGATACTTTTCTAGGTTCTTTAGAAAAGCTTTTATCAGGATAATCTTCCACATAATCTGGCAGATCTGAAATGCCTGGTAATTGCTTGGTATCTAAAATGTAAAAACTGTCAGCTTCTATATTATAAATACCAATTTCTCTGTAAGATTGGTCTCCGCCAACTTTAGGTCTTGCATTAATATCAGTAGTGTAACCACTGCTGGTTACATAGTTAGGTACAATTGTGTTTTTTGCTGGGTTTTCAGCTGCAACCCAAACGCTGAAACTCACATATTTCCCATCAGGCGAAAGTTGTAGTCCACTTACGTTGTCTAGTTCAATTTGTGACATTCTTCCTTCGCCTTGGCTTTGCTGGAAGAACCTTTGCCCCGCAGCGGAAAAACGTCTTGGTCTATTTCTTTGCTCTCTTAAAATTTCAGAAGTAGTCTGTTGGTCATCAGAAATCCATTTGTCTTGGTCTCTGTTGCCATTTCTAGGGGTTGAAGGACGGTTAGGTCTATCTTCATCATCTTCTGTTATTTTAATATTCGTCAATTGTTTGATTAAACCTGACTTAGTGTCAATCGAAAATAAATTGTTGTCTGAAATAAAGGTGATTACAGATTCATCACTATGGAAAGAAGGGTTTGACTCTCTGGCTACTGTAGAAATGATTTTCGTTTCAGTCATGGTTTTTACATCCATTGTGTAGATGTCGCCAGAGCGTTCGAAAACTATTTTTGAACGGTCTTTATTGTACTGGTAGTTTGAAGGGAAGCCTTCGCTGACATCTTCCACTTCTTGTGGGTTGTTGCCGTCTAAGCCTACTTTATGATAACTAGGAAATCCCTCTCCACTTGGGTTCCACATAAAAAAGAGGGTTTTGCTGTCTTTAGACCACTGAGGCCTTGAGGGCAAAATACCCACAAACTGGTCGGGCTCTTGCATTAACTCTTCAACAGTAAGTTGAGAAAGTGGCTTTTGTTGGGCAAAACCTAAGAAGCCTGATACGATTAAAAAGCTAATCGTGAGTAAAAATTTCTTCATGGTAATTGATATTTGATTGTCGACTTTCATTTTTTCAAAGGCAATGTAAGCTAAGCATAGTGTTTTACTTTGCTTAGTTTGAACATGGAAAAATAACTAAAAAAGAAACACTTGAGGTTTGGCTTTTTATAAGAGGTAATTATTGAAGTTTAGCCAGTAATTGGGAATTAGAATCCCGAATTGGGAACGCTAAGCACTTAACAAAATTTGATATACGATTCAAATCTATTCATTTAACTATTTTAAGCACTTTGGGCTTTTTAGGCACGAATTCAGCACGAAAGTTACTAGTGCTATGAAGAAAAGTATATTAATTCTAGAAGATGACTCAGCTACAAGGTTTCTCTTGACGCATTATCTTTCTACAGAATACGATTTGTCGATTTATGAAAATGGGCTAGAAGGCTTAGCTTGGTTGGAAAAAGGTAATAATGCGGATTTGATTATAACGGATTTAGAAATGCCTAAAATGGATGGTTTTCAATTTATTGCGAGAGCTCGAAATGATGATAGGTTTCGTGATATACCAATTTTGGTTACTTCAAGTTTAGATGAAGCACAAGTACGGAAAAAAATCAAATGCGACTGCCCTTACTTCCAAAAATCAGTTGAGCTTTCTTCGTTAAAAAGTTTTGTGTCGAGAATGCTGAATGAGGTGTAAAGGCAAACTAAATACCTTCTTCTTCCATTTCTTTTAGGTACCTATAAATACTAGACTTACCTATATCGAGTTTGCTGGCTACTAAAAGTACATTATTATCGTGCTTGTCTAAAAAGTGTCTAATAATTTTAAAGGTATATTCTTTCAAGGTCATTTCATCCATTAAGAACTGGCCTTCTTTCGCTAATGAGTTAAAGGTAATGTCTTCTTCCTCAATTTGATTGCTTTCGCACATTACGGCAGCCAATTCAATTATAGATTTTAGCTCCCTTACATTGCCAGGATAACCGTATTTTAAAAGCTTGGTTTGAGCTCCTCGGCTTAGACTAATTTTACCTAAACTGTTTTCTTTGGCAAAGTTATTTAATAAGTGTTTGGCAATGAGTATGATGTCTTTATCTCTGTCTCTTAGCGGAGGAAGTTCGATTGGAATACCTAATAACCTATAATACAAATCTTCTCTGAAAGTGCCGTTTTTAACTTCTTCTGCTAGGTTTTTATGGGTGGCAACTAAAATTCTAACGTCAAATTTTACAGACTCATTTCCGCCAATACGGTTCAGTTCTCTTTCTTGAATAACCCTCAGTAGTTTGGCCTGAAGGTTAATGTCCATTTCACCAATTTCATCTAAGAAAATAGTGCCACCATCTGCCTCTTCAAATTTCCCTTTTCTTCGTGCCATAGCACCTGTAAATGCACCTTTTTCGTGGCCAAATAATTCGCTTTCAATAAGGTTGTCTGGAATAGCGGCAATGTTCACGGCTACAAAAGGTTTTCCTTTTCGGGCAGAATTGTAATGAATGGCTTTTGCAATTACTTCTTTTCCTGTTCCTGTTTCACCAGTAATAGAAACGGTAATGTTGGTTTTTATGGCTTTGGCTAAAAGCTTGAATACGTTTTGAATGGCCTTACTTTCACCAATAATACTTTTTTCAAATTCGTATTTTTCACCAATTTCTTCGCGAAGCTGAATGATTTCTTCCTTTAATGATGCGTTTTTCTTAGCATTATTAATTGCATTCAGTAGCCTATCCTTGGTTTCCTCGTCTTTAGTAATGTAATCATAGGCGCCTACTTTTAACAAACCAACAGCCGTATTAATGTCTTCTTGAGAAGATACTACAATTACGTTTGTTTCGGGATTATTCCTTTTAATGGCTTTTAAAACTTCGCTTCCTGTTATGTCGGGTAGCGAGTAGTCAAGGGTCACTACTGAAGGATTCTCATTCAAGTGAGCAATACAATCTTTTCCATTAGAAAACACTTTAACCACATGGTCTGGATTTAACTCAGCGATGTACCTAAGCATCTTCTGATAGACTGGGTCATCTTCTACAATAAAAATCTTAACTGGTTCTGGTATATATTCCATTAAAAAGCTTGGCTGACGAGCATCGCGAAGATATTAATTAAATAGGCCTAAAAAAAGCACCTAGAATAGGTTTAGTAAATACTGATTTTAAGCAAGTGCCGCTTTGTAAGTGTTAAGTGCTCTTTGTCGGGCAAACTTATGGTCAATCATTGGTTTTGGATACTTTGAAGTGCCAAATTCGGGCACCCATTTTTTAATGTACTTTAATTCTGGGTCGAATTTTTTGGTTTGCGATTCTGGGTTGAAAATACGGAAATAGGGTTGAGCATCGGTACCTGTTCCTGCCGCCCATTGCCAGCCGCCATTGTTTGAGGCCAGATCAAAATCGAGCAATTTTTCAGCAAAGTAGGCTTCGCCCCAGCGCCAATCTATCAGTAGGTGTTTAGTTAGAAAACTCGCTACAATCATTCTTACTCTGTTGTGCATAAATCCCGTTTGGTTCAGTTGCCTCATGCCAGCGTCAACAATGGGGTAACCTGTGATTCCGGCACACCATTTTTCAAAACCTTCTTCATCTTGCAACCAAGGAATATGGTCGTATTGGGGCTTAAATGCATTATTCACCACGTGGGGATTATTGGCTAAGATCATTGCATAAAAATCTCTCCAGATCAGTTCGTTAAGAAAGGTTTTGTTAATGCTTTCGGCTTTTTGTGCCAATTGCCGAATACTTATAGTGCCAAATCTTAAATGAATACCTAAACGCGAAGTGGCATCTTGGGCTGGAAAGTCTCTTAACTCATCATATTTTTTTATCAGTTCTTCTTTCAGGCTGTTTGAGGGTATATTAATTTCAGTTTTCTGAAAACCCATTTCTTTTAACGA
This sequence comes from Roseivirga seohaensis subsp. aquiponti, assembly GCF_001267955.1. Lineage (NCBI taxonomy): Bacteria > Pseudomonadati > Bacteroidota > Cytophagia > Cytophagales > Roseivirgaceae > Roseivirga > Roseivirga seohaensis. The sequence goes on along the minus strand of NZ_JSVA01000002.1, from coordinate 10,873 downwards.
ATGGATTTCTGATTGCTCAGTAGAGAACCATTTATCGGAGTTCAGGCCATTGGGTAATATGGTTGGTTTGTTCGTTGTGTATTTTTCTAACCAGGCCTTACTGTAAGGGGTGAAAACTTTGTAGAATGTACCGCTTCCAGATACAATTTCTTCTTTCTCGAAAATTACATGGTCTTTAAATGTGAAAAAACCGATTCCTCTTTCTTTTAAGAAGGATTCTATCTCTTTATCTCTTTCCTTGGCATAAGGCTCATAATCTCTATTCGTGTAAACCGACTCAATTTCATACTGATCTGTAAGTGCCTTGTACGCGTCAATAGGGGTAGAGTAGAAGGTTTTTAGTCTTGCTCCTTTTGCCCCTAATTTGCTATTCATTTCAGTAATGGTATTCTGAATGAATTCTACTCTTGCATCTTGTTTGTTTTCTAAGTCATCAAGTATGTTTTTGTCAAAAATAAAGATGGGGAGTAGAGGAAGATTTTCTTTAAGGGCGTAATAAAGTGCTGTATTGTCTTCAAAACGTAGATCTCTTCTGAACCAGAATACATTGATTTTCGACATGAGTAACTTAGAATTTGGAAAAATAACCGATCAGAAGGTGATTAGTTCGAGCCGTTGCCAGAATTATTTTCTTCTTCCTTTTTGGCGGTATTTTCTTCTCGTCTCTTTTTACGCTTTCTATCCACCCCAGTGAAAAATTCTCTTAAACTATTAAAACTGCTTGATTGAGTAATACTGGCACCACTGGTTTGGGTAGTTCCGCCCGAGACAGCGGTTACCAAGTTGTAATTACTTCGAGAATAAACTTTTACTTTATAACGGCCATCAGAAGTAAGTAAATACTCTGCCGTCCAGTCGCCAGCAATGCTATTAATGTCTGTAGCATAGCTGTCTGCGTCAACTTGGTTTGTGAGTCCGCCTTCGCGTGTTACTCTCAAGCGGCCATTCAGAAAAGTATATGATAATCGCAATTGGAAAGTGTTATAAGCATTTTGGTCTAACGAGGCCAAATCGAAATCTATTTCTAGGTTTTCATCTAACTGAGCTACTAACTGACTCAATTGATTGGAAAGAAGTTGACTCACGTTTTGCGAGGCAGTTTGCCCACCAATATTTAGGGTATTACTGTCAGAAAAATTGTTGAGCACAATTACATTTACTACTTGTCGGGTTAGCTCTTGCTCATCACTGGCCAGTCGGTTTTTAAAAGCGTTTAGGGCAGTTTGTAGTTCAAAATCTTGTGCATTCACTTCCGAGAAATCAATATCAAAATCAATTTCAGGAGAGAGTAAAGGGCCGTTCAGTCGCAAAAGTACCTTGGTGGGGTACCTTCTGTTGGCTACGTTAGAATTTTCATCGTCAAAGCCGGTTTGCTTTAAAATAGGGGCTAAAGAGGTGTTTTGCGAATAAGAGGCATTAATGTCCATTATGCCCGTATAAGGATCGCCAGACCATGTAATTCTGCTTGGCTGTTCAATATCAAACTCTTTGGTAATAATGTTGTACAAAGAGAAATTGTAAGCCCCTTCGGTAATATTTAGCCCTCCCGTCATTTGAAAATCTCCTTGGGTATCTATTTGCAACCTAAGTTGACCATTACCTCGACCTCTAATAATATCTCCCGTTTTGGGGTCAATGATGATTTCCGTGTAAGCGTCTGGTGTAACATTAATATTCAAATCGAGCTTTAGGCCTTCGATTTTCATTTTATCTACCTCGTCACCGCTCGAGTTATAGGTTTGAGTGGTGTCAGTCAAGTTGATAAAGTTGATGTAATCAACAGAGGTGTCATCAACCCCTTCACTTATTGGGATATAAATTTGGGTGTTTGGGCTTGTGGTAACATCGGCATTAATGGTAAGGTTGCTGGCTGCCCCTCTAAGGTTTACTGTTCCTGAGGCGTAGGCGTTACCGTAATACAAGTCGCCATTGTCGATGGTTGTATTTAGTACTTGAAACTTGTCGAGGTTTCCGTAGAGGTCAAGGGTGAAATCGCGGAAAGAGTTATGTTTTACTTCGCCACCAAATTGAGCTGGGTTTCCATTAATATCTAAGAAATCTAATTCGGAGAGTGAAATAAGGTTCTTGTCGAACTTCACTCCACCACCAAACATATATTGGGTGTTTAAATAATTGATTTTTATACCACCGTTTTTAATGGTGCCGTTGCCTCTAATCAAGGGGTCTGAAACGGTTCCGCCAACGGTTAGTTTACCACTAATTGTTCCACCTATTTTAGTGAAGTAATCTTCAATATAAGGTTCTCCAATATTGAGGTTGGCTTCGTTGAGTATTAGATCCAAATCCAGTTGATTTGTGGTTCTTGTCGGATAAAAATCACCTTCAAGTTGAATGATTTTTTTACCCAATCGGTCAACAATCATATTGATGTCAAACTTTCTATTGAAGTCATTCCAAAGCAAAGCACCGCTTATATCGCCCACTAAAAACTCGTCAATTTTAAACTCATTAATACTGATATCACCAAATATTAATGGGTTGTACAATAAGTTTTGAATATTAATAGCACCATTCACTTTTCCTGAATATGACTTAAGCGTAAGTGTATTTAAGTTTTCTACTTCAACATTCTCAAAGGCTATTTTCATACTCTCTGTACTGTCTTTAGATACAGAAATATTACCGTCTAAAGTGATCGACTGAGTGTCGTTATAGATGTCTAAGTTCTCAATACTAATATTGTTTTTACCAAAAACAACTACGTTGTCTTCGGTGATATTCCAGGTTTGGTCTAGTGCAATAATGTTTGATTCTTGAAACCTGAGTTCGGTTCTGTTTTCAAAAAAATCAATTCCAGCTCCTATTTCTGCATAATTGCCGCTAGAGGTCTGTTCAATGTTTTGTCGTAATTCAATTCTTTTCCCATCCCAAACTGTCTCCAAAGTAAGAGCGTCTGTTTCTGAAGTGTTGGCGTAGATTTGCTTCTGAGAATATAAATAACCCAAAGCCATAACTTTATCGGGGTCGCGTAAACTGCTGGCATTCACATCAATCTCATTATTTAAAAACGATATGTTTGAATAAATAAGCGAGTCGATTTTTGCATTCAACTGAAAATCTTCGGTGTTCGAATTGTTGAACCGGCCATTCAACGAAGCATTTTTACCCACATAAATAGCAGTATCGAAAAGCTGAATAATTGGATTGATATTGGGTAATTGTGCAGAATAAGTAATATCAAAGGCTTGTGGACTTCGGCCATTTGTTTTCAAGTATTCAGGAATTTCATTGCTTCGGCTAGAGAAAACGAGTTTGTATTGGCCGTTGATGTTCTTTAGCTCCGTAATTAAAGTTGAAAACTCAAATTGGCCATCCATATTAATGTTGAAATAATCAGAGTTAAACCTTACACTTCTATTTCTGGCGCTACGCTGTGATGAAAAGAAAACAGAGTCAACCAAAATATCTTCACTTCTATATTTGAGGTAGGTATCGGTAAGATGAAAATTACCCAACAGACTGTCGAGTTTAACTCCTTCGAAATCGAGGTTAAAATCGGAGGCAACAAAGAGTTCGTCTTCAGTTAGGTTGATCGCGGTCAAATCGGCACGAGACAACCGCCCATTAATTTTGAAAAGTCTTTTGTTATTTCTTAAATCTACAGAACCTGTTGCTTTGAAAATTAAGTTCGGGTCGTCAACAGCGATTTCCCCAGAGAAAAAGGACTGTGCAAAGGTTCCGTTAGTTGTAATATCAACATACTCATAACCTAAAATGCCTATTTTACTCACTTTTGCATCGAGTTTGAAATTGGCTTGCTCAAGCGTAAATCCTTCACCTTCAACACTTCCATTTAAATTTACTTTTTGAAAAACACTGTCTTCAGTGAGTATACCTACATTAAAGTCTTGTAACTCTAGTCGGCCGCTGTATGAGGCAAGTTTGCTTTCTGGTAAGGTGATTTGAACGTTTGGTTTAACGTAACCTAGTGCCGTTCTAAACTCTCCGTCTGCCACAAAATCGTTGATTAAGCCATCATACTGACCATTTAGTTTGACCAACCCAAGCTTGTTGGATATTTTAAAAGTACGGTCGTTGATAAACTGCCTTAAGTCGGTGGCTTTCAAGAACGAATCGTCCAAATCGATGTCGAAAATGGTTTCGTTAATATTAGGTAAGCCTTCAATGTCTAGTCGGCCATTCAGTTTAGAATACTCCCCAAAAGAAATAACAAAGTCATCAGAGTAGAAGGAATTCACTTTCCCCTGAAAACGACCACTAATTTCTATCTCTTGATCATATTGCTTGAATTCGGGTACAACAAAACTGAGTTCATCAGAATGCAAAACTGAATTTTCGAAATTGGCATTAATATCTACCTCAGTCACAAATTCACTCATGGCCGAAGGGTCTTCAAAATTGAAAACAATGGAGTCTTTGATGTGACTTTTCCCCATCAGAAGATCAAGATTAATAAAAGCCATTTTCTTTTGAGAGGTCTGAAAAATGGTTTCTAGCTTATCTATTTTTAAGCCCGAAGCTTGGTCTTCGGCAGTTAAAAACTGGACGTTAATTTCAAAATCGCCACCAACGGATTCTAAGTTGCGAATATCGGTTCTTAAGTTTTTTAGGGTGAAATGGTTGTAGTCAAAGCCATCAGCGATAGAATCCTTTCTAGAGTCAGAAAGGCTAAATTCCGAATTGAGAAGAGTAACCTTATCAATTGAAAACACACTAAGGTTTGTCGTGTCGGGGTTAGATGATGAAGTCAGGTCGGTGATTTTAGCCACCCAGTTGTCAATATTTAATCCGCTCTCGCCTTCATTTCTTAGGTTTACCGAAGCTTTGTTCAACCATGCTTCATTGATTAAAATATCTTTTCCGCCAATCAGTTCTTTCAGCTTAAAAGAGATTACGACCTCACGTACATCTATCATTTTTTCGTTATGCTGATCGTAAACCGTTAAGTCATCAATTGTAACAGAATTGAACCATCGAATATTTGTATAACCAATTTCGGAACGATAACCTGTATTTTCGGTTAAGTAGTCTGCGGCTTTGTCTGCCAAGTAATTCTGAACGGGTGGAAGGTGGATTAACCCAATAACAATAAATAATAGAATGATTGGCGAAAGGCACAACCATATTATTGATTTGACTATCCGTTTTTTAATAACTTGCGATCTTTTAATTTTCTCTGTCAATGCCCACCTCCGATATCAAAATACTGGCCCTTGAATCTTCTTGCGATGAAACTTCTGCAGCTATTGTAGATAACGGCAAAGTACTTAATAATATAATCGCTACACAATCTGTCCATGGAAATTATGGTGGAGTTGTGCCCGAATTAGCATCACGCGCTCATCAGCAGAATATTGTGCCTGTAGTAGACCAAGCACTCAAAAATGCAGCCATAGATAAAACGAGTTTATCGGCAATTGCTTTTACCCGTGGGCCAGGACTTTTAGGAGCGCTATTGGTAGGTACTTCGTTTGCCAAATCAATGGCCTTGGCTTTGAATATTCCTTTGATTGAAGTCAACCACATGCAAGCTCACATTTTGGCACACTTTATTGACGACCCTAAGCCAGAATTTCCTTTTCTATGCTTAACCGTAAGTGGAGGCCATACTCAAATTGTATTGGTGAAAAGCCATTTAGATATGGAAATTGTGGGAGAAACTCGCGATGACGCAGTAGGAGAGGCTTTTGATAAATCGGCTAAACTTTTAGGCTTAAGTTACCCTGGTGGGCCACTAATTGATAAATATGCACAATTGGGCAATCCGCATCGTTTTCCCCTTCCACAAACTGAAATGCCTGGTTTAGAATATTCTTTTAGCGGAATTAAAACAGGAATTCTTTATTTCTTGAGAGATGAACTTAAAAAGAATGAGAATTTTATTGATGAAAACCTTAACGATATCTGTGCGAGCATTCAGCATACACTAGTTGAAATGCTTTTACAGAAACTGAGAAAAGCGGCTCGTCAGTTTAATATTAAAAACATTGCGTTGGCTGGTGGCGTATCGGCCAATAGTGGTTTAAGAAATGGGTTGAACAACATGGCGGAAAAAGAAGGTTGGAAAGTTTTTGTGCCTGCTTTTGAGTACTGTACCGATAATGCAGCTATGATTGGAATGGCTGCCCATTATAAATATTTAGCAGGAGAATTCACCACCCAAGAGGTAAGTGCTTTGCCACGAATGAAATTTTAGAAGAAATATGAAATCAGATTTCGAACAACTGATTGTTGCTAAGAATTATATAGCGGTGCTTCAAAAAGAAAATGAGGCGCTAAAAGCAGAAGTGGAAAACCAGTTTAAAATGCGAAAAAAACTGGAAGCAGCACTAAAAACAGAAAAGGAGCTAAAGGAAAAGATGACTCCTAAAGAGAAAATTCAGATTAAAGCGGATCTTTATGTAAGGCAGCAAAAGGAAAGTTTGGAATCATACGCCAATAAATTGCGCGACTGCAGAAAGCTGACTGAACAACTTCAGACTGAATTGATTAAAACTAAATTGGGTTTGGCCAATGGTAAATAAGGTTGAAATTGGTGCTGTTAAAACCCACCGGTATGTAGTTAAAAATACCGATGCCGCAACTTTTGATGCTGGCGAAGTACATCAGGTAATGAGTACTTTTGCCATAGCTAGAGAAATGGAATGGTCTTCGCGTTTGTTTGCTTTAGAAATGAAAGAGGCAGACGAAGAAGGAATTGGTACTATGTTGGAGATAAAGCATGTTTCTCCTGCACTTTTTAACACAGAGCTGAATTTTGAAGCCAAACTGGTAGCAGTTGATAAAAACGAATTGATTTGTGAAATCAGGGTTTTAGATGGACAGAGGTTGGTTGCTACTGGTCGTACCGGACAGAAAATTTTAAAGAAGGATAAGTTGAACCAAATTTTTACTAGTTTAGAAAGATAGATGGCGAAGGATAAAAATAGGTTTTCGAACAACATTAATATAAAGAATAGAAGGGCAAGCTATGAGTTTGAATTCATAGACAAATATGTGGCGGGTATGCAATTGCAAGGCACAGAAATTAAGTCTATTCGCGAAGGTAAAGTGCAGCTGCAAGATGCTTACTGCTATTTTAAAAATGGCGAACTGTATATTAAACAAATGCATATTGCCCAGTTTTCTGAAGGAAGTTATAATAACCATGTAACCGACAGAGAGCGAAAGCTTCTTTTAAACAAAAGGGAATTGTCTAAACTAGAGTCGAAGCTTGAAGAAAAAGGGTTGTCTATTGTACCGCTAAGGTTATTTATAACCGATAGGGGCTTTGCCAAAACAGAAATAGCTTTGGGCAAGGGTAAAAAGCTTTACGATAAACGCGACTCAATAAAAGACAAAGATATTAAGAGGGATTTAGAACGTGTAAAATACTAATGGAGCCTATTGATTACGGAATCTCACGTTTGAGCATTGTGCCAATTAGGGCAAAGGGGTCAGATGCTTCTGAAATGATCTCTCAATTGCTGTTTGGTGAACATTATACTGTGTTGGAGGCATCTAAGAATAAGCAGTGGCTGCTTATTAAGAATGCTTTTGATGGCTATGAAGGCTGGATAGATGCCAAGCAGCATTATCGTATTTCTCAAGAATATTTCGAACAAATTGATAATTCGGAATATAAAATATGTACTGACCTTACTTCGCAAATTCTTTATGGTAAAAGCGTGATTCATATTACTTTAGGTGCGGTTTTACCTATTTTGAATAATTCACTATTTATGGATCAGGAACGCTTTGCTTTTAATGGAGAAGCAAAGAGTATTCACCAAAAATGGAGTGTTGATTTGACACTAGAATTGGCTAAAAAATATTTAAACGCGCCCTATTTATGGGGTGGAACAACACCATTTGGAATTGATTGCTCGGGCTTCACCCAAATGGTGCTAAGGGTTGCAGGCTACAGAATGCCACGCGATTCTAAAGATCAAATTACCAAAGGAAAAGAAGTGAAATTTACCGATGTGATGCCAGGCGATTTAGCCTTTTTCACCAACAAGGAAGGTAAAATGAATCATGTAGGATTGGTGTTAAGCCCAACCGAAATCATTCACGCTTCGGGAAAAGTTAGGATTGATAAGTTAGATGATCAGGGCATTTTCTCTGTAGAACAAAATAATTACTCTCACCACTTATTTAAAATCAAGAGAATATTGAGAGATTATACATGAAATGAAACGCGTCTTAGTTTTAAATCAGGATTATAGCCCCTTAACAGTTTGCTCTGTTGAAAGGGCTTTTCTGCTCTTATTTCTAAGCAAAGCAGATATGGTTCATGATGCACCAGGCAAAGTAATGAGAACCGTTAGCGCTCAATATCCAATGCCTTCTGTAATTCGACTTCAGAAATATATTTACTCTCCGTTTAAAAGTGTAGTGCTTTCTCGCCAGAATATCTTCAAAAGAGATGGTCAAGAATGTCAGTACTGCGGAAGCACTAAAAGTTTAACTTTAGATCACGTACTGCCAAAATCAAGAGGGGGCAAGTCGTCTTGGCAAAACTTAGTGGCTGCCTGCCACAAATGTAATTCAATGAAAGGCGATAAAACTCCAGAAGAAGCAGGTATGCTGCTTAAAAACCGTCCTTTTAAACCGTCTTATATCATGTTTGTAAGAAACTTCAGTGGCTTAACTTCTGAACAATGGCTCAAATACTTGAGTCTTAATTAATTCTCTATTTCTATTCTTGATTTTTAATGGATTTTCATACCTTTGCAGTCCGTTTTGAGTAAGGCGGGCTTTTCGTAATTTACGAAAGGTTAATCTAAATAAAATCCACCGGTTTTTGCTCTGGTTTCCGGATGGAGTATTACACAGAGTTTTTTTATGTCAGAAGAAAATAAGACAAACGAAGTAGAAGAAGTGAAAACTGCTGCTGCTGAAGTAGAAGCCCCTTCTACTGAGAAAGCTCCCAAAAAAGAAAAGTCGATCAAAGAAGCCCCTGCTGCAAAAGTAGCTGAAGGTGACGATGCTTTCGATTGGGAAGAATTCGAGAAAAAAGGTTTTGGAGAAGGTTACTCTCGCAAGAAAAGAGAAGAACTAGCTTCAATTTACGAAGACACCCTTACTACTGTAGAAGAGAAGAAGGTTGTATCGGCTACCATCGTTTCTATCAACGATAGAGATTTGGTTTTGAACATTGGTTTCAAATCTGATGGTTTAGTTGGTGCTTCTGAATTCAGAGACACTCCAGGATTAAAAGTAGGTGACCAAGTAGAGGTTTACATCGAAGAGCAAGAAAACGCTTTAGGTCAATTAGTACTTTCTAGAAGAAAAGCTAAGATCGTAAAGGCTTGGGAATTGATCCAAGATGGTTACGAGAACGACAAAGTGATCGAGGGTATGGTGAAGAGAAGAACCAAAGGTGGTTTGATCGTAGACGTATTCGGAATCGAGTCTTTCTTACCAGGTTCTCAAATCGATGTGAAGCCAATCAGAGACTTTGATGTTTTTGTAGGTAAGAAAATGGAAGTGAAAGTTGTGAAAATCAACTACACTAACGATAACGTAGTAGTATCTCACAAAATACTTATCGAGAAAGATCTTGAGAAGCAAAAAGCTAAGATTCTTGAAAACCTTGAGAAAGGTCAAGTACTCGAAGGTGTGATCAAGAACATGACTAACTTCGGTGTATTTATCGATCTAGGTGGTGTTGATGGTCTATTGCATATCACAGATATTTCTTGGGGCCGTATCAACGACCCGGCTGAGGTGTTGAGCCTTGACGAAAAAGTAAACGTGGTTGTTCTTGATTTTGACGATGACAAGAAGAGAATCTCTCTTGGTATGAAGCAATTGACTGAGCACCCTTGGGATAAATTGGATGCTGGAATCGAAATCGGTTCTAAAGTATCTGGCTCAATCGTAAATGTTGCCGATTACGGTGCATTCCTTGAGCTATACCCTGGCGTTGAAGGTTTGATTCACGTTTCAGAAATGTCTTGGTCGCAGCACTTAAGAAACCCACAAGACTTCATCAATATTGGTGATAAACTTGATGCGGTTGTGTTGACACTAGATAGAGAAGAAAGAAAAATGTCATTGGGTATCAAGCAATTGACTGAAGATCCATGGACTAAGAGTGATGTGTTAACGAAATACGGTGTGGGTACAAACCACAAAGGTATTGTTCGTAACCTAACTAACTTCGGCTTGTTTATCGAGCTAGAAGAAGGTATCGATGGTTTAGTACACGTTTCTGATCTTTCTTGGACTAAGAAAATCAAGCATCCATCTGAATTTGTTAAAGTAGGAGAAGAGCTTGAAGTACAAGTATTAGAACTTGATATCGAAAACAGAAGATTGGCCCTAGGCCATAAGCAATTGGAAGAAAACCCTTGGGATACTTTCCAATCTGTATTCCAGCAAGGATCTACACACAAGTGTACTGTAATTTCTAAAAATGATAAAGGAGCAACCCTTGAATTACCTTACGGTTTAGAAGGTCTTGCTACTCACAAGCATTTGAAGAAAGAAGATGGTTCTGAAGTTGAAGTAGGTGAAACTATTGATTTTGTTGTGGTTGAATTCTCTAAAGATGATAAGAGAATTGTATTGTCACATACAAACACTCATACTAAACCAGCTCCTTCTGAAAAACCAGCTAAAGCAAGCAAACCAGCTAAAGCTAAAGCAGCGAACAAGTCTAACAACGAGGATGTTTCTACTTTAGGCGATCTTGATGCACTTTCTGCATTGAAAGCCGAAATGGAAGACAACACGAAAAAGGCTAACGCAGCTAAAAAAGCAGCAGAGGTAAAGAAAGAAAAAGCAGCCCCAAAAGCTAAGAAAGAAGCAAGTGCCGAAGAAGCACCTGCAACTGACGAAGCTTCTTCTGAAGAGGAGAAATAAGGCAAAGGCTTATTCAATGTCCCGTCCTAAATAAGCGATA